>DATARN010000069.1:0-101043 GCA_036264135.1 Acidimicrobiales bacterium | reverse complement strand
CGGGTGGCGCCAGCCGCCGGAGAGCGCGGAAAGCGACGCAATTGCCGCCGATGGGCGAAGACCGGCGAGGGCCGACACTAAAGGTGGCGAGTCCGCCGGCCGATCAGCGGGTCACCGGCCCGACGAGGCCGGGGTCACGCCGGCGATCGGCGGACCCGACGTGGCGCGGGCTAGATGTCGTAGTAGAGCATGAACTCCCAGGGGTGGGGGCGCAGCCGGACGGGGTCGATCTCGTGGGCCCGCTTGTAGCTGATCCAGGTCTCGATGAGGTCGTCCGTGAAGACGCCCCCGGCCCGCAGGAAGTCGTTGTCCTCCTCGAGGGCTCGGAGCGACTCCTCGAGCGACGCCGGCACGGTGGGCACGGCGGCCAGCTCCTCGGGCGGGAGGTCGTAGAGGTCCTTGTCCACCGGATCGGGCGGCTCGATCTTGTTTTGGACCCCGTCGAGGCCGGCCATCAAGATGGCCGAGAACGCCAGGTAGGGGTTGCAGGACGGGTCGGGGCAGCGGAACTCGACCCGCTTGGCCTTCGGGCTCTTGGAGTACAGGGGGATCCGGCAGGCGGCCGAGCGGTTGCGCTGGCTGTAGACCAGGTTCACCGGCGCCTCGTAACCAGGCACCAGCCGCTTGTAGCTGTTGGTCGTCGGGGCCGCGAAGGCCAGAATGGCGGGGGCGTGCGCCAGGAGGCCGCCGATGTACCAGCGGCCCAGGTCCGACAGGCCGGCGTAGCCCATCTCGGAGTACATCAGCGGGTCGCCGCCGCGCCACAGCGACGAGTGCACGTGCATGCCCGAACCGTTGTCCTGGAAGATGGGCTTGGGCATGAACGTGGCCGTCTTGCCATGGGCCCGGGCCACGTTCTTGACCACGTACTTATAGAGCATCAGCTTGTCGGCCATGATCAGCAGCTTGTCGAAGCGCATGTCGATCTCGGCCTGGCCGGCGGTCCCGACTTCGTGGTGCTGGACCTCGATCTCGATGCCCAGTTTCTCCATGGCCAGGATCATCTCCGAACGCAAGTCCTGGTAATGGTCCATGGGCGGGACCGGGAAATAGCCCTCCTTGTACCGGGGCTTGAAGCCCAAGTTGGGCCCCTCGTCCTTGCCCGAATTCCAGATGCCCTCGATCGAGTCGATGGAGTAAAACCCCTCGTGGCTGTTCTGGTCGAAGCGAACGTCGTCGAAGATGTAGAACTCCGCCTCGGGCCCGAAATAGGCGGTGTCGGCGATGCCCGTCGAAACCAGGTAGTCCTGGGCCTTTTGGGCCACATACCGGGGGTCGCGGGTGTAGGACTCGCCCGTCACCGGGTCGCGGACGAAGCAGTTGATGTTGAGGGTCTTGTGTTGGCGGAAGATGTCGATCACCGCCGTGTCGGGGTCCGGCATGAGGAGCATGTCGGACTCCTGGATCTCCTGGAAGCCCCGGATCGACGAGCCGTCGAACCCGTAGCCGTCCTCGAATCCGCCCTCGGTGAGCTCGTGGCTCGGCACCGAGAAATGCTGCATGAGGCCGGGGAGGTCACAGAAGCGGAAGTCGACGATGTCGATCCCCTCACTTTGGACGAGGTCCAGGACCTCCGCGGGCGTGCGCTGTTGCACTGTCGTGTTCTCCCTTTCCTAAATCCCGGCGAGCAGCCTGTTCCGGGCCGATGTCGACTCCGTTGCGTCTCTGTGAACTGCTTGTGAAACCATTGGCCGGGCTTGTCCTAGCACGGATCAGGCCTGCGAGACTAGGCGGACCATGGAACGTCAAGCCGACTACGTCCTGCGCACGGTCGAGGAGCGCGGGGTTCGATTCATCCAGCTGTGGTTCACCGACGTGCTCGGCATCCCCAAAACCTTCAACATCACGCCCGCCGAGTTGGAGAACGCCCTGGAAGAGGGCATGACCTTCGACGGCTCGGCCATCGACGGGTTCAGCCGGGTCCAGGAAAGCGACGTGCTGGCCCACCCCGATCCCAAGACGTTCCAGCTGCTGCCCTACCTGACCGACGGCGCGCCGACCGCCCGGGTGGTGTGCGACATCGCCAACCTGGACGGCACACCCTTCGAGGGGGACCCCCGCCATGTGCTGCGGCGAGCCCTGGAGAAGGCCCGCGCCCACGGGTTTTCGTTCTACTGCGCCCCGGAGTTGGAGTACTTCTACTTCCCGTTGGCCGGTCCGGGCGCCGACGTCGGGAGCCGCCCTCCCGAACCGCTCGACCACGGCTCCTACTTCGAGTTGACGACGGCCGACCTCGCCACCGACCTGCGCCGGCGAACGGTCATCACCCTCGAGGACATGGGGATACCCGTCGAGTACAGCCAGCACGAGGATGCGCCCAGCCAGCACGAGATCGACCTGCGATACACCGACGCCCTGACCATGGCCGACACGGTCATGACCGTGCGCCAGGTGACCAAGGAGATCGCCGCCCAGCAGGGCGTGATGGCGACGTTCATGCCCAAGCCCTTGGCCGGCGTGCAGGGCTCGGGGATGCACAGCCATTTGTCACTATTCGACGGCGACACCAACGCCTTCCACGACGAGGCCGACGAGTACCACCTGTCGGAGACGGGACGGCGGTTTATTGCCGGCCTTCTGCGCCACGCCCACGAGATCACCGCCGTCACCAACCAGTGGGTCAATTCCTACAAGCGGCTGATCGTGGGCTACGAGGCCCCCACCTATGTCTCGTGGGCCCGCAACAATCGCTCCGCCCTTATCCGGGTCCCGCCCACCAAGCGGGGCAAGAAGGAGTCCACCCGCATCGAGTATCGAGCCGCCGACAGCGCCGCCAATCCGTATCTTGCATTCGCGGCGATGCTGGCCGCCGGGCTGGCCGGAATCGACGGCGGCTACGAGCTGCCGCCGGAGGCGGCCGCCA
Source organism: Acidimicrobiales bacterium (assembly GCA_036264135.1). GTDB lineage: Bacteria > Actinomycetota > Acidimicrobiia > Acidimicrobiales > Palsa-688 > DATARN01. The sequence goes on along the minus strand of DATARN010000069.1, from coordinate 98,180 downwards.
ACCTGTACGAGTTGACGCCCGAGGAACGGCTGGCCGAGGGCATCGAGTCGCTTCCCGGGTCGCTGTCGGATGCCATCCGGGCCATGGAGACGTCGGAACTGATGGCCGCGACGCTGGGTGAGCACGTGTTCGAGTGGTTCATTCGGAACAAGCGCGCCGAGTGGGCCGATTACAAGGCTGAGGTGACGCCATTCGAGCTGCGCCGCTACCTGACGTCGCTGTAGGACCGGGCCCGATCACGTCATGGAGCAGCTGCTCATCTTCCCCGACCCGGCCCCCGCGGCCCTGGCCCAGACGCTCGACCTGGCCGGCTACCCGTGGAAAGCGGCGGGGTCGCCCGAGGCCGCCGACCGGCTGGAACCCGAGGACGGCTGGTCGGGGGCCATCATCGGCGCCGACGAGGACCCCGAAGGCGCCTTCGGGTTGTGCCGGGCCCTCCGCAAGCGGGACCTGCCGTTCGAGCCCGTCCTCCTGCTGGTGACGGCGGCGCAGCTGGCCGACCTGGAGCTGCGCGACGACCTCTTCGACGACTTCTGCCTGGCGCCGTTCCGCCCCCGGGAGCTGGAGGCCCGGTTGGCCCATCTTTTCTGGCGCACCGGGCGGGGCACCCGGCCCGAGCTGGTGGAGTACGGGCCCCTCGTCCTCAACCTGGAGACCTATCAGGCCGCCGTGGGCGGGCGCCCCTTGGACCTCACCTATATGGAATACGAGCTGCTGAAGTTCCTCGCCACCCATCCCGGAAAGGTCTTCACCCGGGAGACCCTGTTATCGCGGGTGTGGGGGTACGAGTACTACGGGGGGGCCCGGACGGTCGATGTGCACATCCGGCGGTTGCGGGCCAAGCTGGGTGAGGAGCACGCGTCGCTCATCTCCACGGTGCGGTCGGTGGGATACCGGTTCGGCCAGAGCCGGTGGGGCGTCTAGGGACCCTCGTGGCGTCGCCCGCTAGAGGGACGAGCGCCTAGTAGTTGGTCTCCAGCAGTTCGCTGCCCGGGTGGGTGGCGTCGGCGTTCTCCTTGAGGAGATATCCCATCGAGATGGCGCCGAGGGTGCCCCCCATCAGGACGGCGATGGGCAGTGCAAAGACGATCACGACTGCGATGACGAGGGCTCCGATGATCACGACGAGGACCTTCCCGAATTGGTGTGCGCCCACACTTCGATTTCGACATCGGCCCCCATGGGCAGCGCCGCCACGGCGAAGGCCGATCGGGCGGGGCGATGGTCGCCGAATGCCGCCAGATAGGCCTGGTTCATGGCGGTGAAGTCGTCCATGTCCGTCAGAAAAACGCTGGCCTTGACCACGTCGGTAAGGGCAGCGCCTTGCGAGGCCAGCAGCGTCTCCACATTGGCCAGCGCCTGGGTGACCTGCGCTTCCACTCCCGCGGCCAGCTGGCCCTCGCGCATGCCGACCTGGCCGCTGCAAATCAGCCAATCCCCGGCGCGCACGATGGGCGAGTACGGACCGAGGGGCTTCGGGGCGGTGGCGCCGGCGGTGGCTCCGCTCGGAGCGTTGCCTCGGGCGTCGCGAGGGACAGGAACCATGTCAGCCGGTCACCCTAGCGGACCCACCCAAAGGGGTCGGCGATGGGCCAAAGCGGGCATATCTCCCCAAGCCGCACTATGGGCCGGCGGTACTGGCGGTTCTGTGTAGACACTGGGCGTGCCGGTGCGCCGGGACCCTTCACAGAATGCGCCGAGGACCGCCTACGAGAAGTGGCCGCGCATCGTCGGCCACGCCGGCGGGCGGCCCTGAGCGATCCAGGTGGCAGCGGCGACGGCCGCCATCACGGCATCGCTCCCATTCACCGGGGGACCGCTACCGGGCTCGATGACGACCTCGATGGGTGGCGTGTCGACGGCCCGAAGGATGCCGAACGAACGGACGGTCAGGTCCTGGGGTCGGCCGTCACCGTCGACGGCGATGCCCTCGCTGCACACCCAACTGAGGGCCATGTGGGCGGCACCGACGGCGTAGGAGCGCAGGACAACCTCGTCGAGGGGGTCACCGGCGGCGACGTGGACGGTGACGGCGACGGGTCGGCCGTCGGGCCCGACCTCGACGCGCGCCGTGGCCCGGCCGCCCCCCGGCGAGACGACGGTAACCGGCCCGCCCACCGAGGCCCCGTGGCCCCCCGAGCCCGAGCTCTCCGAACCCCCCGAGCCCCCCGAACCCCCCGAGCCCCGCAAGTCCCCAGCGCCGGCGCCGGCGCCGGCGAGAAGGACGGCCGCCTCCATCCAGCCCGCCCCCCGCAGGGCCGCCGATGTGGGCGGCCCGGCAACGTCGACCTCCTCGACGCGCAGGCCCGGGGCCACGCTGGCGATGGCCGCGGCCACGCCCGGCGTCCGGGCGACGCGGATGACACCGGTCCCGTCGGCGCGGGCGCCGCCGGCGACTGGGGGGCGCTTCGGGCCGAGGCGCACCGTGTCCTCCCGGGAGAGGAGGACCCGGACAGGCCGGCCGTACCGGTCGGCGAGGGCGCGGGCGGCGGCCGGCGCCGGGCTGGCGACCTTGCCTCCGAAGGCGCCGCCGTTGCCCAGGGGGGTCACCGGCTCGCCGCCGGGTCGGCACCAGGAGGCGTCGGTCTCGACGTAGCCGGGTTCCACCCACGTGGTCTGCAGGGTCGCGTCCCAGTCTCCTGGCGGCACGGAGAGTGGATGGCGGAGCGCAACGCCGCTGCGCCGGCCCGACACCTTGCCGGCGGCGGTCCGGGCCTCGGCGAGGGAGGAACCCACCGCCCAGCCGCCCTCCCCGTCGGGTACGGCCACCAGGGCGTCGGGGGGCGCCGAGTCGTCGGCGAAGCCGGCGCCGCCCAGGGCCACCTGCGGTCCCACCTGCTGGCGGCTGCCGCCTTCGAGCGTCGCCCGGCGGGCGGCCGCGGCCACATCGCGCCCGGGCGCCGGCGGGGGAAGGGTGGCGGCGGCCTCCACGATCGTCTGCCACCCGGTGCACCGGCACAGATGGGCCAGCAGGGCGCGGGCCGCCTCCGGGCGCCCCACCGCCTCGCCACCGTTGGTGGCGGCCAGGCGGACAATGATGCCCGGCGTGCAGAACCCGCACTGGCTGGCGCCGGTGGCGGTGAAGGCTTCGGCCCACCGATCCCTCACCGACGAGGGCAGTCCGGCCAGGGTGACGATGTCGCGCCCCGCGACCCGCCGGGCGGGAGTCACACAGGCCACGCGGGGCTGGCCGTCGACGAGCACGGTACAACAGCCGCACTGGCCCTGGGGGCTGCAACCATCCTTCGGGGTGCGGACGCCGAGGTGGTTGCGAAGGATGTCCAGCAGCGACGACCCGTCGTCGGTGACCTCCACCGCGACGCCGTCGACCCGAAGTGTCAATTCCACCCTCCGACAGTAGGTTCACCCGGGTGGACTCCCGCTTGACCCGCCGGACCTTTCTGCTGGGCGCGGCCGCGGCCGGCGTGGCGGCGTGTTCCAAGAATGCGGTCATCCACGTGCCGCAGGGCAACGCCGCCCAGCTGAACCTCCTGTTGACGTCGGGTGCCACCGATGGTGCGTCGGCCCAGGCCATTTCCACCTACGAGGCGGGAAGCGACCAGCGGGTCGCGTTCGTCCTGGCCGGCGCGTCGGGCTTTCTTTCTCCTGCGCCCGGGTCGGTGACCGTGCAGGCGGGGGCCGACGACAAGCACTGGGGTCCGGCGCTGCCGGTCGAGTGGCACGCCGACACTGGCGCCCAGGCCAGCGCCTACGGCACCACGACGTACCGCTTCCCGGCGCCGGGGACGTACTGGCTGCGGGCCTCCTACCAGGGGATGACGGCCGATTCGCCCGTCGCCGTCATTGATCCCAAGTCCGCCATGATTCCCCGTGCCGGGCAGAAGCTCATCCGCACGGCGACGCCGACCGACGCCAACCACCTGGCCGTCAACCCCATCTGCACCCGGGCCCAGGAATGCCCCTTCCACGCCGTGAGCCTGGATGCCGCCATGGACATGAACCGCCCGCTCGCCCTCATCTTCGCCACGCCGGCGCTGTGCGAGACGGCGACCTGCGGGCCGGTGCTGGACACCATCGTGGCGCTGTCAAGCCAGTTCGCGGGCAAGATCACGTTCGTGCACAGCGAGATCTTCACCGCCCTGTCCCGCAACGCCCCCAACACCCCGGCGGTGCTGGCCTACCACCTGCAGTCGGAACCGCTGCTCTTTCTGGCCGACGGCACGGGGACGATCACCGAGCGCGTCGACGGGTTGTTCGGGAAGGCGGAAGCGACCGCCGCCCTGACCCGCCTGGTGAGCTAGGCGGGCTCCGTCACGGAGCGGAGCCGGGCTAGCCGGACTAGCCGGACTAGCCGGAACGACGGGGCTAGCTGAAGGACTGGCCGCAGCCGCAGCTGCGCTGGGCGTTGGGGTTGTTGATCGAGAAGCCGGCGCCCTGCAGGCCGTCCTTGAAGTCGAGCGTGGCGCCGATGATCAGCGGTGCGCTGGCCGGGTCCACGACGACCTTGACCTCGCCGAACTCCGACATCAGATCGTCGTCGGCGAACTCGCTGTCGAAGAACATCTCGTAGCTGTAGCCCGAGCAGCCGCCGGGGCGAACGGCGACCCGCAACGCCAGTTCAGGGTTGCCTTCCTGCTTCACCAACTCGGCGACTTTGGCCACCGCGGCATCGGTGAGAAGGATTGTGGTGGTGCGAGTCTCTTCGGTGGTGCTCACAGTTCGCCTCCAAATAACGGGTGACTGACGGTCATGCTACCGGGTGAGTAGGTCAACGTGGCAGGGATCTCTGTCCTCGAGGGTGGCGAAGGTCGACACCGCCACCTCGGCGTTGGGCACGCCGGCCACGATGCCCTCGACCAGGCCGCGGTGCAGCTGGCACACCAACGCCGGGAACTCGGAGGCCACCTCGCGGAAGGGGCAGCGGGCGAAGCCCACGGTGGTGAGCTCGCCGTCCTCGCCGACGGCCGGGTCGAAGCCCAGGTCGGCCAGCTCGTCCACCAGCGCCTCGAGGCACGATTGGGTGCCGGCGGCGGCCCGCTGAGCGCCCGAGCGGTGGCCTTCCGCCCAGCCGACGGCGGCCACGGCGTCGGTGTCCAGGCCGGCAACCGACGCCACGCCGGCCAAGAGGCGGGCCAGCAGGCGAAACCCGGAAGGTTCGAGGCCGAGCGAGGGGGCTTCGGCGGCCAGGGACCAGCGGTGCTGCGGCCGGCCGACCGTACCGCGGCTGTCGGCGTCGACGGCGAGCAACCCGACGTCGCGCATGCGCTCCAAGTGGGGCCGCACGGTGTTGGGGTGCAGGTCGAGGCTGTCGGCGATCTCGGTGGTAGACAGCGGCTTGTCGGAGCGGGCCAATTCCAGGTAGATGGCGTAGCGGGTGTTGTCGCCCAGGGCTTTGAACACCGGCAATCGATCCACGAATCCCAATAATACCGGTAATCGCCGGTACTATTCAGGAACGATGCCGTCACCTCCCTCCGCCGCCGCCGTCGAGGGCGCGATGCGCGGGGTCATCGACCCCGAGCTGGGTGACAACGTCGTCGACCTCGGCATGTACCTGGGCGCCGACATCAGCCCCGACGGTGACGTGACGGTCCGGCTGGCCCTGACCACCGCCGGCTGCCCGTTGCGCACCCAGTTGCAGCGCGACACCACCAGCCGGGTGGGCAGCCTGCCCGGCGTGACGAAGGTGCACGTGCGAACGAGCGAGATGGACCGCGCCGCCAAGTCGGCGGTCATGGGCCGGGCCCGTTGGAAGGCCCGGGAGAACGCGCCGGTGACCGACATCCCCGGCCGTACCCGGGTCGTGGCCATCTCGTCGGGGAAAGGGGGCGTCGGCAAGTCCTCGGTCACCGTCAACCTGGCCGCCACGCTGGCGGCCCGGGGCTTTACCGTCGGACTGGTTGACGCCGACATCGCCGGGTTCTCGGTACCCCGGATGCTCGGCGTCGACGGCGAGATCTCGGCGGAACCCAACCAGTCCCACCCGGAGCGGCCGCGGATGCGGCCCGTCGAGAAGCGCATCGGCGACGGCCTGGTCAAGGTGCTGTCGATGGGATTCCTCTCCCCCGAGGACCAGGCCATCATGTGGCGGGGACTGATGCTCAACCGGGCCGTGCAGCACTTCTTGGAGGACACGGTCTGGGGCGACATGGACTACCTGCTGGTCGACATGCCGCCGGGGACGGGCGACATCCAGATGGGCCTGGCCCGGATGCTGCCCCGCACCGAGATGATCATCGTGACCACGCCGGCGCTGGCCGCCCAGAAGGTCGCGGTGCGCGCCGCCGACATGGCCCGCAAGGGCTACCTGCGGGTGGTCGGCGTGGTGGAGAACATGAGCGGCTTCACCTGCGAGCACGGCGCCACCTACGAGCTGTTCGGCCGGGGCGGGGGCCAGCGCCTGGCCGACGAGATCGGCGCCCCACTGCTCGGCCAGATCCCCCTCGAGGCGGCCGTCTCCCAAGGCGGCGACCTCGGGGAGCCGGCGGCCCTCGGGGACGGGCCGGCGGCCGACGCCTTCGCCGCCCTGGCCGACGCGGTCATGGAAGCGGTCCCGGTGGTGGAGATGCAGGACTGCACCGCCCGCATCCTCGAGCTGGTGGAAGCGGCGGTGGCCACAGGCAGTGCGCCCGAGCCGTCAGCATCGGCCTGACGGGCTGTCCGGTCTAGTCGGAGATTCGCAGGGCCACGGCGGGACGGATGCGCGACGCCTGGATGGCGGGCGCGGCGGTCGCCACGATGGAGGCGGCAAAGGTCACCGCCACCAGGAGGACCACCTGCAGCCAGGGCACGGTGAACGCCGTGCCGGTGCCGAAGTTGCCGCTGTTGACCAGGCGCCAGGCGGTGATGAGCGCCAGGATGGTGCCCACCCCGATGCCCTCGGCGGCGATGAAGCTGCTCTCCGCCAAGAACGCCCGGCGGACGGCGACCGAGCTGAATCCCAGCGCCCGCAGCACGCCGACCTCCCGCCGGCGTTCCCGCACCGCCCGGACCATCACCACCCCGAGACCGGCGATGCCGACCAGGAGACCCAGGGCGACATAGCCGCGGATAAGGGTGAGGAACTCGTTCTGCACCGCGAAGGAGTCGTTGACCAGGCGACGGAAGGACGAGGCGTCGGCCCCGCTGGCGACGTACCGGGCGTTGATGGCCGCCGCCAGGGCGTCGTTGTCGGTCCCTGGGGCGGTGGAAACGAACAGCAGGTTCGACACCGAGCGGTTGCCGAAGAGGCGATCGCTGAGTGTCCGGGACAGGTACACGTGGTCGACACCGTCGTAGCGACTCTCGTCCACCACCCCGACGATCGTGAGTGTCGTGGTCTGCCCGGTGATGGCGTCGCGCAGGGTCACGGCGCTGCCCACCGTTGCCGTGGCCCCGCCCGGTCCGAAGCCGCCCGACGCGAAGTCACGACCGACGATGACCGTGGTCGGGTCGGCGGCGACGGCCCGGTAGACGTCGGCCTGGGTGCGGTAGTGCCGCGCCCAGTCGTGGAGGTTGGGGGCCCCGTTGCCCACCAACTGGTCGTCGAAGCCGACGGCGCTGAAGTCACGGAACTTGGCGGTGCTGCCGACCAGCTGAAACTGCGTCGTCACCGCCGACGTGGGCGCGATCGCCCTCACCCCGCCCGAGAGGCGCTGGACATCGGCGGGCGCCACCGGCTCGGCGGGGTTGGAGTCCACGATGATCCCGGCGCCCCCGCCGACCTTGCGGATCTGGTCGTTGACCTGCCCGCTGAAGAACTGCGAGATGGTGGTCAGCAGCACCAGGACGAACACCACGATGGCGTACATGGCCAGGAGCATGCCGGTGCGGAACCGCCTGGCCAGGGGGTAGGCCAGTCCGAGCCGCAGCGACATGTTGCGGGCACCGCCGCCGAGGGACCGGATGAAACCGCCGATGGTCTGCTGATTGACCGTGACCAGCACGACGGCGAAGACGTTCAGGACCAACCCTTCCGCCAGGTAGACGTTGAGGCTGGCCTTCTGGAAGGACGGGGCCAGGACCCCGGGGGCGGCGATGGTCCACACGACGACCGCCGAGGCCACGATGGAGACAGTTGGTCGCAGCGGGGTGCGGCCGAGCAGCAGGAGGAGCACGCCGAGACCCAGCACCGCGGGGCCCACGATGGCGGCGATGGCGCCGTTGCCCGACACGGCGGTGACGGTGAACGCCGCCCCGACCCCGCTCAGCAGCACGCCGACGAGGAGGACCGAGAGCCGCCGGTCGTCATGGGGCGGCTCGGGAAGGTCGCGGATGGCCCGGATGACGTTGATGAAGGCCACGTAGAGCGACGTCAGCACCACGGTCAGCAGGGCGATCACGAAGCCGGCCAGGAAGCCGTTCTGGAGGCTGTGCCGGCTGGCGGAGAATTGCAGGGTCAGGGACACGCGGCGGCCGCCCGCCTGGCTGAAGATGCGCGACGCGGCCACGATCACCAGCCGGCCGATGCCGATGCCGACCAGCATTCCGGCCAGGGCCGAGACCAGGGCGTACAGCCAGCCCTCCAAGGAGAACGAGCCGACCAGGCTGGCCCGCCGCAGGCCGACGGCTCGCAGCATGCCGAGGCTCTGTTTCCGCTCCTGGGCCAGCATCACGAAGATGTTCACCAGCAGCAGGATCCCGACGGCCACGCTGAAGGCGCCAAACACGACGAAGAGGGTGGAGAAGCCCTTGCCGATCGAGTTGGCGGCGTCGATGAGGTTCTGCTTGGAGTCGTTGACCAGCGCGGGAACGCCGCGCAGGGCGGCGACAAGCTCGCCATGCACCTGGGCGGTGAGCCGGGCGCCGGAGGTGACGTTCCCGCGGTTGGAGACGGCGAGCACGGACACCGGCGGGGCGGTGAGGCTGCCGAGCGGGTTGGCGTTCTGCAGGGCGGTGAGGGTCCCGGGCGGTACGAAGAGGTTGGGTGAGGTGCTGCCGGTGAAGTTGGTAAACGACGTCAACCCGGCCACGCCGAGGCGGGGGAGGACCCGGTCGATGGTGAGGGTCCGGGTGGCGCCGTAGAGGTACACGGTCACCGGGTCGCCCACCCCGACGCCGAGGACCTTGGCCAGATCGGTGCCGATGGCGGCGTGGTCGCCCGCGGGCGTTCCCCCGCTGATTCCCGTCGCCGAGGGGTCGCCGCCGAAGGCGCGGGCCCGGGTGAAGTCGGTTTCGATGACCTGGGCGCGGGGCTCGGCCCGGGCCGAGGCGCCGCCGCCCGCCGAGACGGCCGCCTGGGCCGCGAACAGCGGCAGTGTGCCGTCGACCCCGTTCAGGTGGGCGGCGGCCACGGCGTCGGCGACCCGCTGCCCGTTGGCGGCGCCCACGGAGAGGACCGCTTCGTCGAGCGGGCCCAGCTGGGTGTAGGCGGACTGGTGGATCGACGTCGTCAGGGTGTCGCCGACGACGAGGGCGGAGGTGATGATGGCGGTGCCGAGGAGAGCACCGACCACGATGAGCAGCGCCTCGCGGGGCCGTCGGGCCACATTGCGGATGGCCAGGCGGCGCAGGACGGGGCGAAAGGCCAGCAGGAACAGAAATGGCAGCGACAGGACGACGACCGCGATGGGGATGAGCCCGACGCCGACGAGGGCCAGGGCCGCGGCGGCGGCCAGGATGGTCCCCAGCCGGGCCGGTCCCGTCGGGCGGCGCCGGGGCTCGGCCCGGTCCGTTGCCGGCGGCGGGCTGCCAGGGGGTTCGGGGGGGGCGGGGGCGGACGGCGGGGCGGGAGGGGCGGTGGTCACGGCGCCGGGATGACCGCCGCGGGTGCCGGTGGCTCGGTTGCCGGGGGGACCGCTGCGGCTGCCGGCGTCGCCGGCGGCGAGAGGCGCTGGTCGGCCACGATGTTCCCGTCACGCACTTCGATGCGGCGCTCGGCGGTGGCACCGATCTCGTGGTCGTGGGTGACGAGGATGAGGGTGAGGCCGTCGCGGTGCAGCTCGCCGAGGAGAGACATCACCTGCTGGGCGGTTTCGGTGTCGAGGTTGCCGGTCGGCTCGTCGGCCCACACAATTTTGGGCCGCCCGGCCAGGGCCCGGGCGATGGTGACTCGCTGCTGCTCGCCACCCGACAGCTCCGTCGGCCGGTGGTTCAGACGCTGGCCGAGGCCGACGCGGATGAGGGTCCGCTGGGCCGCCTGGCGGGCTTTTCGGGGAGCGACGCCGGCCAGCAGCAGGGGCAGTTCGACATTCTCGGTGGCGGTGAAGACTGGGATGAGGTTGAAGGCCTGGAAGATGAACCCCATGGCCTTGGCCCGGTGGGCAGTGCGGCGGGCGTCGCTCATGGTGGTGAGCTCCTCACCGTCGACCTCGATACGGCCGGCGTCGATGTCGTCGAGTCCGGAGAGACAGTTGAGGAGGGTCGTCTTGCCCGACCCGGAAGGCCCCATGACCGCCAGGAACTGGCCGGCCTCGACGATCAGGTCGACGCCCCGCAAGGCCTCGACCGTCTCGGCACCCGTGCGGTACACCTTGCGGACGCCGGTGGCGACCAGGATCGGGGGGCGCTGGCTGGGCCCGGTGCTACCCCGGCCCTCGAGGTCGGTGATCACCGGTCCAGACTAAGTGGGGGTCCAGCCCACTCTGTCCACTTTCCCCCAATGTTCACCGTTGCCCCGGCGGGACGGGGAGCCCGAGACAGAACTCGGCCCCTCCGCCGGCGCCCGGCTGGTACCAGACGCGGCCCCCCATGGCCTCGACCAGGCTTCGCACCAGCGCCAGCCCCGGGCCGGTGCCATGGGGCGAGCCGAGCAGGCGCACGCCGCTGAACAGGGTGGGCACGAGGGCCTCGGGCACGCCGGCGCCGTGATCGGCCACGGTGAGGACGACGGCGTCCGCCGCGGCCTGGGCGGTGACGGCCACGGGAGGGGCGCCATGGGCGGTGGCGTTGTCGATGAGGTTGGCGACCACCTGCTCCAGGCGGCGGGCATCGGCCAGCACGACGAGGTCGTCCGCGACGGCCGTTTCCACGCCCGCGGCGTCGGCCCGCGACTGCACGGCGGCGGCGACGACGCCCGCCAGATTGACGGGGCGGGGGCTGAGGAGCAGGTCGTGCGCCTCGAGCGGGCGGCCGAGCAGCATCGCCGACCAGTACCCCTGGGCCAGCGCGTCGGTGAGGCGATCCATGGCCGGGAGGATCCGGGTGAGCAGCAGCGAGAGCGCCAGCCCCCAGTGCCGACCCTGGGCCTCGGCCAGTTCGACCGCCGTCTGCACGACCAGGTCCCGCGAGATCCGCAGGATGACCAGTAGCTGGGGGAGGGGGGCGGTCGACCGGGCGGCCTGGGCGCCGACCTCCTGCAGGTCGCCGACCAGCGCCTCGTCCACTTCGGCGCCCTGGGCGGCGACGGCAAGAATGGCTTCGAAGCGGGAGCGGGCCTGCTCGATGAAGCGGGCCTGCTCGGTGGGCGCCCACTCCCGGGCCTCGGCGAACACCGTCGAGAAGATGGCGAACACCCGCTCGGCCATCTCGGGGGCCCGCCCGTCGAGGGCGTCGAGGAGCTCCTGGGGGTCGACCGGATGCCGCTCGTCGAGGCTCGCGTCGAAATCGAGTCGATCCTCGGTTCCGCTGTTGCGAGCCACGAACGCCTTCAGGTCGGCGAGCCGGAACCGCGGCCCGTCGGAACCGACCCTGTCGGATGTCAGGTAGCCGGCGTCGACCAACGCGACGACCGCGGCCGGCGGCAGGCCGAGCACGCCGGCCGCTTCCGCCAGCGGGAGGATGGTGAGGTTGCGGTCAGCCAAGCCTGCTCCAAGAGGCTCGTCGGGACGGGACGATGGGGTCGGGGGACGGCCAGGGGGGACGTTCGGGGCGGTGGATCGCAGTGGCGGGAACCGGCTGCTGATCGGCAGTGGTGAGCGCGGCGGGGTTACGTTGGCGCCCTATGCGGAGAATCTGCAGCTCCTCCCAGTCTAAGCACCTACGCCGTACATGCCGGCTGAGCCCACCGCCGGACGGCGCCTCGTGGTGATGCGCACGTTCGGCCAGACCCGCGAGCGCCTCCTGCCCCGCACCGCCGTGGGCATGGCGGTCGTCGTGCTGGCGGCCTCGATCGGGGCGGCGTTCAGCGGCGCCGTGCTGTTCTCGTACTACGAGTACCGGCTGCAGAAGACCAACGACCGGGTCAACACCCTGATCAACACGTACCAGAAGGCCTTCCAAAGCGCCCAGGGGGACCTGGCCAACACCGCGGCGCAGGCCAAGTCGCAGATCGACAGCGCCCTCGGTCCGCTCAGCGCGCTGAGCGGGACGGCCCTGCAGAGTCTCGACAAGAAGCTGGCGCCCTCCATGTTCCTCGTTTCGACCCGCGATCAGAACGGCCAGCCGTCCATCGGGTCGGCCTTCGCCATCGCTGCCGACTCGGGCCAGACGCTGCTCATCACGTCGTACACGACGATCGTGGCGGCCACCAGAAAGCCGGGCCCCCCGGTCATGGTGAGCCAGGCCAACGGCGGCCCGGTCACGGTTTCGGTCTACAACTGGGACCCGGCGACCGACCTGGCCCTGATCATCCTGCCCCGGGGCAATACGCCGGCGCTGCAGCCGGCGCCCGCCTCGCCGGGACCGCAGATCGGGGACCGGATCTTCGGCGTTTCCGCCCTCGGGTCGCTCGGCGCCCAGGTCACGCAGGGCACGGTGACTGACGTCTCCTCCTCGGGGATCGAGCACACCGCCCCGGTCGGCCCGGCATTTCAGGGCGGCCCGCTGGTGGACTCCAGCGGCAAGGTGGTGGCGGTGGCGTCGCGGGGCTACGCCCCTCTGAACTTTCCCACCGATTCGGTGTGGTTCGCGCCGGTGATCCAGGCGGCGTGCAGCCGGGTGCTGAGCTGCCCCAACGGAACCTTCAGCGCCGGCGCTCACAGCTGAACCGCTCCGTTGCCCCGGCGTTGGGGTGCCACGTGTGGTCAGTGGTGCAGGGTCGTGCTGGTGGTCGGCGACGGGACGGTGGTGGCGGGCGGCAGGGTGGTGCTCGGGGCGGGGAGGACGACGTTGCCGCCGGCGGACCCGACGACATACGGGCCGCCGAGCGGTGTGTCCGCCGGGGCCACCGGCGCCCCCGGGTTGATGCCGCCCCGCGCCTGGGTGTTCAGCTGATCGGTCAGTGACTGGAGGGGGGGCGGCTGGCTGAAGTCGGTCGGGGTGACCTTGGCCAGCGACGCGCTCATGAAGCTCTTCCAGGTCGAGGCGGGGACGGTGCCGCCGAAGACGTTGCCGACACCGGGAAGCACCAGCGACGTCGACTGGTTGTTGGCGTAGCCCATCCACACCGCCGTGGATCGCGACGGCGTGTAGCCCACGAACCAGGCGTTGGTGAACTTGCTCGTCGTGCCGGTCTTGCCGGCGGCGGGGCGGCCGATGTTGGCGCCCGTGCCCGTCCCCGACGTGATGACGCCCCGGAGGACGTCGGTGACGTTGTCGGCGATGATGGGATCGATGACCTGGGTCGAATGGGGCGGGGTGGAAATGTTGTCGACCAGGACCTTGCCGCCGCCGTCGATGACCTTGAGCACCGGTGTCGGCACCGCCCGGGCCCCGTGGTTGTCGAAGACGCCGTACGCCGACGCCATGTCGAGGGGCGACACCCCGACCTCTCCCAGGGCGTAGGCGCCGCTGCAGGTCTGCACCTGCGAGCTGTACCACGCCGAGGTGATGCCGAGCTTCTGGGCCATCTGGGCCACCTGGACGCAGCCGGTGTCGCGGATCAGCTGGGCGTAGACCGTATTGATCGACAGCACGGTGGCCACCCGGATGGTCGACGCACCGCCGCCCTCGCCTTCGTTGTTGGAGATGGTGCAGGGGTTGGTGGGCGACGGCTTGCAGTTGGGAATGACGTAGACCCGAGGCGCGGGGTAGACCCGCGTGGGCGGGATGCCCTCGGCGAAGGCGGTGGCCAGCACGAACGGCTTCCACGCCGATCCCGGCTGGCGACCGGCGATGCCGGTGCGGCTGGTGATGTCCACGCCGTTCCAGCAGTCGGCCGGCACCTCGACGGTCACGCTGGCGGCCGGTTTGGCCTCGCACCCCCCGAGGGCGAAGTTCACCTGGGCGTATGGGCCGGCGCCGCCGAAGTCCCGGCCGCCCACGATGGCGTCGACGAACCCGGTTTGCGGCTCCACCGTCGCCAGCGCCATCTCGAGAGGCTCGGCGGTGCCCTTGAGCGACGCCTGCACCGAGGCCTCGGCCTCGGCCTGGACGGCTGGGTCGAGGGTCGTCTGGACCCGCAGGCCGCCCTGGTAGACCATCTGCGGGCCGTACTTCTGGAGCAGCCACCGCAGGAGGTAGTCGACGAAGGCCGGGTACTTGGGTTTGTCCTGCTGGGGCGGGTAGACCGTGGTCTCGGCGGGATTGGCCGTCTGCCCGGCGGCCAGGTTGGTCACCGGCTGGCCCACCGCGGCGTCGTGCTCCTCCTGGGTGATGTAGCCCTGCTGCAGCATCTTGTCGAGGACCAGCACCCGGCGGTCCTCGGCGCTGCTCGGGTTCTCCCGTGGCGCCCAACTGCTCGGGGCGGCAATGAGGCCGGCGAGCAACGCCGCTTGGGAAACGTTGAGTTGGCTGACCGGTATGCGGAAGTAGTTCTCCGAGGCCGCCCCGATCCCGTAGCTGCCGTCGCCGAAGTAGATCGTGTTCAGGTACTGGAACAGGATCTCGTCCTTCGAGCTGCTCCGGTCGAGCTTGCTGGCGAGGATGGCTTCCCGGATCTTCCGGGCCAGGGTGCGCTGGCCGTTGGTGTAGGTGAGTTTCACGTACTGCTGGGTGATGGTCGAGCCACCCTGCAATGACTTGCCGTTGAGGTCGGCGAAGAGGGCGCGCAGGCTGCCCCGGATGTCCACGCCGCCGTGCTGGTAGAAGTTCCGGTCCTCGATGGCCACGACCGCTTCTTTCAGCACCGGCGGGATGTCCTTCTCGGTCACCGGGATGCGCTCGTCGAACTGGTGGAAGGTGGCGATGAGGTTGCCGTTGCGGTCGTACACCTGGCTCGGCGTGATGCTGGTGAGCGGTTTCGGCGGCGGGATGGTGGCGGGCAGGGGCAGGAAGATGAGCGCCCCCAGGATCGTCACGATCACCGCGACAGGGACGCCGACCGACACCGTCACCAGCAGCAGGACAGAGTCGAGGACCATGCGGGCGGGGCGGGGCAGCATGCTGGCAAGAGCTTCGCGCGGGTGGCCCGCCGCCCGGGGGGCGGCCCCCAATAGGCTCGCAGGGTGCCCGACCGCCGCCGCCCGCCTTCGGTCGATGCTCTGGCCAGGAGCATCGCCGACGTCGCTCTCCCCCAGCCGCTGCTGGTCGACGCCGCCCGCGCCGCCATCGCCGCCGGGGACCCGGCGACCGCTCGCCGCCAGGCGGAGGCCACGGCGGCCGCCCTGCTGCGCCCGGTCATCAACGCCACCGGTGTCCTGCTGCACACCAACCTGGGCCGGGCGCCGCGCCCCGCGGCGCCGCTGCCGGGGGTCGGCGGGGGGTCCGTCCGCTACGCCAACGTCGAATTCGACCTGGCAACCGGCCGGCGGGGATCGCGCCATCGCCACGCCGCCTCCCTGCTGGCTCGGGCGGCGGGCGCCGAGGCGGCGCTCGTCGTCAACAACGGGGCGGCGGCGGTCCTGCTGGCGGCAACCGCCCTGGCCGGCGACGGGCGCCAGGTCATCGTGAGCCGGGGGGAACTGGTCGAGATCGGCGGTGGCTTTCGCATCCCCGAGGTCATGGCCGCCTCGGGCGCCCAGCTGGCCGAGGTGGGCACCACCAACCGCACCCGGGCGGCGGACTACGCCGCCGCCGTCGGGCCGACCACCGGACTGGTACTCAAGGTGCACCAGTCGAACTACCGCATCGTGGGGTTCACCGCCGAGGCCACGGTGGCCGAGCTGGCCGCGCTGGGCGTCCCGGTGGTCGCCGACATCGGGTCGGGCCTGCTCGACGCCACCACCCCCTGGCTGCCGGGAGGGCCGCCGGCGTGGCTGCACGGCGAGCCGGCGGCGCGCCAGACGCTGGCCGACGGCGCCGCCCTGGTGACGTTCTCCGGCGACAAGCTGCTCGGCGGCCCGCAGGCGGGGATCCTGATGGGCCGCCGCGACCTGGTTGACCGCTGCGCCCGCCACCCGCTGGCCCGGGCCCTGCGGCCCGGAGGCCTGGTCCTCGATGCGCTCCAGGCCACCGCGCTGGCGTACCTGCGCCGCGACCTGGCCGCCCTTCCCTTCTGGGCCTTCGCCACCGCCCCGACCGACGCTCTCCGCCGGCGAGCCCGCGAGGTCGCCGCCGCCGCGGGCGGCGTCGAGGTGGTGGACTGCGCCAGCGTGGCCGGAGGGGGCTCGCTGCCGGGTACCGAGATCCCATCGGTGGGGGTCCAGCGGGCCGGCGACCACACCGCCGCCTTGCGGGCCTGGGATCCCCCTGTCATCGCCCGGGCGCACGACGGTGCCACGCTCTGCGACCTGCGCTCGGTGGACCCCGCCGACGACGATGTCCTCGCCAAGGCCCTGGCCTCGCTGGCGCCGCCCCCGGCCTCCTGACCCACGGCATGCATGTCGTCGCCACCGCCGGCCACGTCGATCACGGCAAGTCCACCCTCGTCCTGGCCCTCACCGGCATGGACCCCGACCGCTTCGCCGAGGAAAAGGCTCGGGGCCTCACCATCGACCTGGGGTTCGCGTGGACCACCCTGCCCTCGGGGCGAGAGGTGGCGTTCGTGGACGTCCCGGGTCACGTCCGCTTCATCCGCAACATGCTGGCCGGTGTGGGCGGCGTCGACGCCTGCCTGTTCGTCGTCGCCGCCACCGAGGCGTGGAAACCGCAATCCGAGGAGCACCTCCGCATCCTCCAGCTGCTGGGCATCGGCCACGGCCTCATCGCCTTGACCAAGGTCGGCCTGGTCGACGCCGACTGGGAAGAGCTGGCCGCCCTGGAGGTCGCCGACCGGGTGGCGGGCACCTTCCTCGAGGGCGCGCCCATCGTCTCGGTGGACGCTCCGACCGGTCGGGGCCTCGACGACCTCCGCCGGGCGCTGGACGACATGCTGGCCGCCACCCCGGCTGCCGCCGACCGTGACCGCCCACGCCTCTGGATCGACCGGTCGTTCGCGGCCAAGGGGTCGGGAACGGTGGTGACGGGCACGCTGACCGGCGGCGTCCTCGCCGTCGACGACGAGATCACGGTGATCACCGCCGCCCGGACGGGGAAAGGGACCACCGCTCGGATCCGCGGGCTGCAGTCGCACCAGCTGGCCCGGCTTCGGGTGGGACCCGGTCACCGGGTGGCGGTAAATCTCACCGGCGTGCACCACGACCAGGTCGGGCGGGGCGACGCCCTGATCCGCGCCGACCAGTGGGCGCCGACCACAACGTTCGACGCCAGCCTGGCCGTGCTGGCCTCCATCGACCATGACGTGTCCCGGCGGGGCGCCTACCTGCTGTACGCCGGCTCGGGCGAGTTTCGGGCCCGGGTGCGGGTACTCGGGGCGGCGGCGATCACACCGGGCGAGACGGGCCTGGTCCGCATCCACTTGCCGGTCGCCCTGCCCCTCCTGCCCGGTGACCGCTACATCCTGCGGGAGAGCGGCCGGGCCGAGACCATCGGCGGGGGCGAGGTCCTTGACGTCGCCCCGATCCTGCCGGCATCCAAAGCCCGCCCGTCGATCTCGGTATCGCGCGTCGTCGCCGAGCGGGGATGGGTCGACCAGTCGCTCCTCGAGCGCCTGACCGGGGAGCGCCGGCCGGCCACCGTCGGGCCCTGGGTGGTGTCACCCGAGGCCCTGGCCGCGACCCAGCAGGACGTCCTTGTCCTGGTGCACGCGGCCGGGCCGCTCGGCCTCGACCTGTCCGCCCTCGACCCCCGGCAGCGGGCGGCGGTGGCGACCCTGGCCGACCAGGTCGTCGTGCGGGCCGGCCGGGTGTGGCCGGCGGGGCCGTCCTCGGCCGCGGCGGCGGATCAGACGCTGGCCGCCGACCCGTGGCTGGCGGCGCTTCGTGACGCCCCCTGGGCGCCCCCGCCACCCGACGGCGTCGACCGCCAGGTCGTCCGTGAGCTGGTGCGGCGGGGGCTCGTCGTCGGGCGCGACGGCGTGTACTTCGCCGCCGAGGCGGTCGAGGGCGCCGCCCGGGTGGTGGCCGGGCTGCTGCGCGGCGCGCCCGACGGGGTCACCGTGGCCGACGTCCGCACCGCCCTCGGCGTCACCCGCAAGCACGTCCTGCCGCTGCTGGCGGAACTGGACGCCACCGGCGTGACTCGCCGCCGCGGCGATCTGCGCATTGCCGGCCCCCGCCTGCCCGATCCCGACGAACCTGAGAGGTAACTGAGGAAGGTGAGGCAAGGATCGGCCGAGAAATGCCGACAATGCCGGGGTGCCGGTCGCGACCTTGCTCCTGCCCCTGCGCCGCTTGGCCCGCCACGCCGCACCCCACGTGCTGGAGGCGACACTCGGGCCGACGGCCTGCTTCCTCACCGGGCGGGCGCTGTGGGGTCTGAACGGCGCCCTGGCGCTGGCCCTGCTGTGGACCGGCGGCTGCCTGGGGCTGCGGCGCCTCCGCGGCCGGGACGCCAGCGGGCTGCTCCTCATCGGCCTGACCACCCTTGTCCTGCGCGCCGGGGTGTCGCTCGCCCTGCACTCGGAACGGGCGTACCTCATCGCGCCGGCGGTGGTGACGGCGGTGATGGGCGTCGTCTACCTGGTATCGGCGCGACGGGCCAAACCGTTGCTGGCGCGGGTCCTCGGAGACCTCCTCCCGCCGGCGTGGGTACGCACCGACGACCCCCGCGTGTCCCGGCTCTGCCGTATCGGCTCGGCCGTCTGGGGCGGCGAGCAGATCCTGACCGCCGCCATCTCCCTTCTCATGGTCCAACGCCTGTCACCGACGACCTACGTCATGGTCCATCAACTGGTGTCGTGGCTGGTCATGGCGGCGGTGCTGGCGGTCGTGCTCCCGTTCGTCTGGCGCGATGTCCGGGCGGTCTGGTCGGCGGGGCCGGCCTCGCCCTGGTCCTTCCGACCCCGCGCCAGCTTGGCCACGGCGATGGAGTTGGTCAGGATGGCGCCGAAGGCGTCGGGGTCGGCCAGCAACCACGAGTGTCGACCCTCCACCACCTCCCCTTCTGAGCCAATGGCCCGGCACAAGGCGCTGAAGGACGCCTGCGGGATGACGGTGTCGTGATCGCCCCAGAGGGCCACCACGGGTAGCTGCCGGCGTTTGAGTTCCTGCAACTCGGCGATGAGGTCGGAGCGGCGCACCAGATTGATGACGCTCCACAGCCCGAGGGGATTGCGGACCAGGTTGGGAACGGCGTCCTCGACGATGACCGGGACCATGTACCGCAGGTACCGGAGGGGCACCAACTCCTCGGCGGCGTGGAAGGGCCAGGTCCACGGCGGCCGCGACGTCAGGGCGTGAACGAGGTTGCCCCAGGACCAGGTGGTCCCGCCGACGGAGTTGACGAGCACCAGGTAGCGGACCCGCTCGGGATGGTCGTGGGCCAGCTTGATGGCCACCCCGCCGCCGAAGCTGTGACCGGCCACGAACGCCGGCTCGTCGACGCCGACCGCATCAAGGAACTTGGCGACCCAGTCGGCGTAGCCCTCGAAGGTCGGGGGCTCCCTCAGGTTGGGTGTGCCGCCGAAGCCGGGAAGCGAAGGGGCGAAGACCTGGCAACCCATCTGGACCAGGCGACGCAGGGCCCGCTGGTAGGACCGCTGGCCGAGGGCCCACCCGTGCAGGAACAGCACGGCCAACCCGTCGCCGGCGGTGCCGTAGAACGCGTCCCGGCCGTCGACCGTGGTACACCGCCACTCGAGCTGATCACCCCCGCTTGCCACTGCAAGCACAGGATAAATCTGGTGACCGGCATTGCGGCAAGTCTTGTTCGTAGCTCGACTCCGCCCGGGCCCCTTTTCGGCCGGGCGGCAGGACGATCGACCGCCCGAGGGCTAGACGGACGTGGTCAGGAACTGTTTGCGCTCGACCTCGTTCAAGCCGCCCCAGATGCCGTGGGGTTCACGGATGCGGATGGCGTAGTCGAGGCAGGCGCGGCGCACCGGGCAGCTGGTACAGATGGCCTTGGCCCGGCTTTCGCGGGCTTCCTTCTCGTCCTTTCGCTCGAAATGGGACGGAGGAAAGAAGATCGATGCATGCGGCCCACGGCAAGCCGCCTTCGCTTGCCAAAGTTCATCTACTCGCTGAACGCTCAAAGGGTCCCCCCCTTTCTCGCGGGGAAGTTACTCCCCTTTGCTGCTGCCAACAAGGGGTAAACTTTCGCGAGCGCGCCCTAGACCAGGGGTTTCGCCCGATGTGCCCTGGTATGTGCCGACCGCGCCGCCACTGGCAGCTCGATCGGCGATCACGAGACTAGCAGCCGCGCCGGTGCCGGCGATCCATGGTCAGTGATGGGCGTCGCGTGCCCCGCCGGTCTCCGGCTCGACCTCGAGGAGCAGGCCGTCGATGGCGACCACCCGGATGGCCTCCCCGACCTTGATGGGCGTGGCCCGATTGGTGCGGGCCTGCCAGGGGGCGCCTCGCACCTCCACGGTGCCCTCGGGTTCGACCGGGCCGAGGGCGACGCCCATCTCGCCGACGAGGGATTGCCGGCCGATGGTGGGCGTCGAGAACCGGGCCCGGATCATGGCCGGCATCCCGGCGACCATGAAGAGCGGGGTGCCGAGGACGCCGGCGGCGAGGGCGAGGAGCGACAGGCGAACCCCGCCGTGGTACAGGAACAGCGACCCGACGAGGAGGGCGGCGGCGCCGACCACGCTCCACACCCGGGGCACGCCGGCTTGCAGGTCGATGCAGAAACCGAACACCCCGATGCCGACCAGCACAAGGGCCCAGACCCGGACCGGGAGGACACCGAGGCCGTACGAGGCGAGGATCAGGGCGCCGGTGCCGCAGGCGGCGGCGATGCCGATGCCCGCGGTGAAGAACTCCAGGGCGATCAACAGCAGCCCGATGAGCACCATCAGGTACGCCACTGAGGGGCTGGCGGCGGTGTGCAGCAGCTGCTCGACCAGGTTCAGCTTCTCGAAGCGGACCGCCACGGTGGGCTGGCGGCGGGGCTCCCCGTTGGCCCGCACCGTCTGGGCGGTGTTGAGGGTGCGCCCGGCCACCGTCTTGCCGTCGAGGTTGACGATGAAGTCGCCGAGGGTCGGCTGGTTGATCGATGCCAGACCGAGGGCGGCGGCCTGGGTGTCGTCGACGGTGCGCCCGGCCATCGGGTCGGGGGGCAACGCCTGACCGGTCCGGGTTCCGGGGGCCATCCCCCGCAGCGGCGCGGCCTGGAAGATGGCGAAGGCGGCACCGAAGGCCCGGCTGCCGTTGGGTCCGACCCAGACGGCCACGGGGACGCGGGAGGAAGAAAGGGTGGCGGTCAGCTGCCGCAGGCGCTCAGTGGACACCACCCCCCCGCCGCTGTTGAGCTGGACGACGAGGGCTTCCGCCGCCCCGTTCTCGGCGCCGGCGACGGCCCGGCGGAGGAAGTCGGCCTGGATGGGATCGATGAGGCCATTGATCTGCACCACGTCGATGTGCCCGGTTGGCGGCGCCTGGGCGCCGGCCCGACGGGCGAACCCGCCGAGCAGGAAGACGGAAAGGCCCACCACCACGATTACTCTGCGAATGCGACGACCTCCAGGAGGAGAGGGATTGGATCCAGGAGCGTTCTGCGCCCAGGCCCGGCTACTCATCGTCGCCGGGAAGGGCGGAGTCGGCAAGACGACGGTCGCCGCCGCCGTGGCGCGCCTGGCCGCCGACTCGGGACGCGACGCCCTGATCATCGACATGGAGGGCAAGAGCGGACTCGGGAACATGTTCGGCTACGACGATCCCCTCACGTACCACGAGGTGGTGCTGGCCGAGGCGGGGGGCGGCGGGGGGGAGATCCGGGCCCGGACACTGACGCCCGACGACGCCTTGCTGGAGTACCTGAACGACCATGGCATGCAGCGCATCTCGAAGCGGCTGGCCAGCACCGGCGCCCTGGACGTGGTCGCCACCGCCGCCCCGGGTATCAAGGACATCCTGGTGCTCGGCAAGGTCAAGCAGCTCGAACGGGCCAGCGCCGCCGGCGCGCCCGGCGCCCCGGACCTGCTGGTGCTCGACGCCCCGGCGGCGGGCCACGCCTTCACCTTCCTGGCCAGCGCTCAAGCCCTTCTGGACACGGTCAGCGTCGGCCCGATCCGGGTCCAGGCGACCGAAGTGCTGGAGATGTTGTCCGATCCTGAGCGCTGCCAGGTGATGCTGGTGACCCTGCCGGAGGAAACGCCGGTCAACGAGTTGGTGGAGACCGCCTTTCGCCTCGAGGACCACGTCGGGGTGCACCTGTCGCCCGTCGTGGTCAACGGCATGTATCCGGTGCTTGACCTCGACATGGATCCTGCCGACGCGGCCGACGCCGCCGGGGTGGCGTTGACCGCCGACGAGGTGGACCGGCTGGCGGCGGCGGCTCGTTTCCGCCGCCACCGCCAGCAGCTGCAGCATGAGCAGGCGCAACGCCTGGCCGACGCCCTGCCGCTGGCCCAGCTGCACCTGCCGTTCCTCTTCACCACCGAGCTGGGCGCCGGCGAGGTGGCGACGCTGGCGGCGGCCCTGGCGGACGCACTGGCCGCACTGCCCGAGGCGGCCAGCGCCGAGGCGGCGTCGTCGTGAACGGGCTGGCGGAGCTGGTCGAGGAGCGCACGATCATCGTGTGCTGCGGTTCGGGCGGGGTGGGCAAGACGACGGCCGCCGGTGCCCTCGCCGTGGCCGGCGCCCAACGGGGCCGGCGAACCTGCGTGGTGACCATCGACCCGGCCAAACGGCTGGCCGACGCCCTGGGTCTCGACTCGCTCACCAACGAGCCCGGCCGCATCGACGGCGACTGGCCGGCCGGTGGCGAGCTGTGGGCCTTGATGCTCGACACCAAGACCACCTTCGACGACCTGGTCGCCCGCTACGCCACCGACGAGGACCAGGCGGCGCTGATCCTCGGCAACCGCCTGTACCGCAACATCGCCGGCGCTTTGTCGGGCACCCAGGAGTACATGGCGATGGAAAAGCTGCACGAGCTCTACGACGAAGGCCGCTTCGACCTCATCGTGGTTGACACCCCCCCGACGCGCAATGCCCTCGACTTCCTCGATGCCCCCCGCCGCCTGACCCGCTTCCTGGACAACAAGATCTTCAAGCTGCTGATGACGCCGGCCCGGACCTACATGAAGGTGGTGGGCGTGGCGACACAGGCGTTCCTCCGAACGGTCGCCAAGGTCGTGGGCTCCGACGTCGTCAAGGACGCCGTCGACTTCTTCACCGCCTTCGAAGGGATGGAGCAGGGCTTTCGCGACCGGGCGCAGCGGGTCCTGGAGCTGCTGTCGGAGCCCATGACCGCCTTCGTGCTGGTGGCCGCGCCCCGACGCGACGCCATCGAGGAGGCCCTCTACTTCGCCGCTCGCCTGGGAGAGTCGGCGATCGACGTGCAGGCGCTGGTCGTCAACCGCATGCACCCCCATTTCGGCCCCCCGCCATCGGTGCTGACCAGCCCGGAAGCGGCGTCGGCGCCGGACGCCGCGATGCTGCTGCGCCTGGTCGAGAACCTGCGCGACCTCGACCGCATCGCCGAGCGCGAGGAGCGCCATTTGGGCGACCTGACCCGCCGGGTGGCGCCGGCGCCGGTGGTGCGGGTGCCGCTCCTCGACGACGACGTGCACGATCTGCCCGGTCTGATGCAGGTCGGGCGGCACCTGATGGGCGACGGGGTGGCGGCGGGCGATCCGGCCGGTAGTGACGGCGGGAAGCGGGCCGCCGCCCGTCCGACGGCATAAGGCCCCCTTTTCCCCCCGGGTGTTACGAGTCCTTGGGTTTCTCCTCCGGGGGCAGGAGGGCGGCCGCCGCCTCTTCGATCGTCTCGGCCACGGTCACGATGCGGTCGAAGCCGGTGGTGCGCAGGAGCCGGGTCAGCGTCGGCCGGTTGCACGCCACCGCCACGTCGCCCCCCAGCTCCCGGGCCCGCCGGATGCCGCCGATCAGGGCGCCCAGGCCGGCGGAGTCGACGAACGGCACGCCCGACATGTCGATCAGCAGACGCGGGCTGGACGCCAGTTCGGCCAGCACCTGGCGGAACTGGCTGACCGTGAAGGCGTCCAGTTCACCGACGGGGCGACAGATGGTAAGCCCGTTGTCGGTGTGCTCGACCTCAATGTTCAACACAGAGTCCTCCCCCGCGGCTGGGGAAAATAAGCGCCTGGAGTCTCCGGATGGTACCCATCCGGAGAGGGCAGCTACCCTCGCCAGTGTGACCGAGATCCTCGTGGCTAGCGATGCCGAGTGGGTCCGGGACCAGGTTCGCTCCGTTCTGGCGACCGCCGACACCAGGATCCGCAACGTCAGCGCCGGGGCCCGAGTCCTGCCCGCCGTCCGCCGGCGGGCCCCTGACCTGGTCATCCTCGACTTCCAGATCGGGAACATGGGAGGAATCGCCGTCTGCCTCGACCTCCGCCTGGAGGAGAGCGCCGCTCGACTCGACCACATCAAGGTGATCATGCTGCTGGACCGGCGAGCCGATGTCTTCCTGGCCCGGCGATCCGGCGCCGAGGGCTGGCTCATCCGGCCGCTCGACCCGATCCGCCTGCGGCGCGCCAGCCAGCAGGTCCTCGACGGCGGCACGTACTACGACGAGTCGTATAAACCGAACCCGGTCCTCGTTCCCCCTTCGGGTAGCATCACCGCTCTCGGGAAGTAGCGCAGCTTGGTTAGCGCGCAGCGTTCGGGACGCTGAGGCCGGGGGTTCAAATCCCCCCTTCCCGACTACGGTAGCCGGGTGGATTCTCGTGCCGAACGGCTGGTGGAAGGGTTCGGTCGGCTCACGCCCGCCGACCAGGAGTTGGTGTTGGCCCTGGTGGACCGGCTGGTGTCCGGGGAAGGGGACAAGGGGTACCCCGGATACGACAGCGACGTGCCATTCATGGACTTCGAGTCGTAGCCCGTTGCTTTCCTCCTAGGACATTTGTACTGCGAAGTTTCTGAGCTTTCGATCTACTCCCCGGTGCCCGCCGAGTCCATAGTCGGACCCGTGTGACCAGCGACGATGCTGCCGGGCGCAGAGAGGGACGTTGACCGGCCCCGTCTACGCCGGGGGGCCCGGGGCCCGGTCGCGCCAGTCTGGAGGAAGGCAGCCGCCCCCCTCGAACGCGACCGAAAGGGAAGCCCATGTCTCTCGCTGACGATATCTACGGTGAGCGAACCCAGGCGCTCGCCGTGCTGTACTGCGATCTCAGCCTGACCGAAGCCGATGTCGCCCCCGGCGGCGAGCGGGACCTGGCGCGGTGGCGCACGTCGTGCTTCCGCGCCGCCCGGGCCGTGGCCACCGACCACGGTGGTCACGAGGAGACGACCGGGACCCACGGGTGGGCGGCAACCTTCGATTCGACCGTCGAGGCCCTGGTGTGCGCCCGGAAGCTGTCGTCGCTGGTCGGGTTGCAATGCGACGGGCCCAGCCTGTCGGGCGGTCTTTCCGCCGGCGAGGTGACCCGTGACTCCTTCGGGATCGGCGGCGGGCCGGTACAAGAAGCCATCGCCCTGTGCCGCCAGGCCCGGCCGCGCCAGTTCCTCGTCGCCGACCCGCTTCGAGTGGTGGTGTCCCCCGAGTCGTCGCGCTCCTTCGATTCGGCGCCCGGGCCAGCGGAGCAACGACCGGTGGCGCCCGAGGGAGCGCGCGCCCTCCGGCTGGTCCGCCTCTCTGATTCACCCCCCCGACCCGCCGTTGCTCAGCCGGCGCCGTCGCCGGCGGCCGACCCGGTCGGCGGGGGCGGCATCCGTTTGTCGGTGCTCGGCTGGGTGCAGCTCGGCGGCGTCGCGCCCGGCGAGCGGCGTATCTCCATGCGGGGCAGCCAGGCGCGAGCCGTGCTGTCGATGCTCGCCCTGCGCCACGGCCCGGTCCACAAGGACGAACTGGCCGAGCTGCTCTGGCCGAGCGCCCTCCCCGACCACTGGGAGGGGGCGCTGCGGGGATTGGTCACCAAGATCCGCCGTTTCCTCGACGACGGTGGACTCTCGGGCCGCCAGACCCTCGTCGCCGAGGACGGGTACTACGAGTTGCGGCTTCCGCCCGAGGTGACCGTGGACCGCCACCATGCCACCGACCTGACGGCCCGGGCCGACCTGGCCCTGACCGAGGGCCATCCCGAGGAGGCGGCGGCCCTGGCTCGCCACGCGGTCACCATCCTGGAAGGGCGCCTGCTTTCCGGGCAGGACAACGCCTGGTTCGACCAGGTCCGGGCCGAGTTGGCGCACGACCGGTTGGCGGCCCTGGAGCTGTCGGCGCGCGCCGACCTGGCGACCGGCGGCATCGAGAGCGCCAAACGGGCCGCCGCCGAAGTCCTCAGCACCGACCCGTACCGCGAGTCGGGGTACCGGTTGCTCATGCGGGCCCATGCCGCCGCCGGCAGCCGGGGTGAGGCCCTGCGCAGCTACGAACAGTGCCGGCGGATGCTGGCCGACGAGCTGGGCGTGGGACCATCGGCGCAGACCCAGGACTTGTACATCGAGCTGCTCGGCTGACCGATCGCGCCGAGCACGCGTCGGACTCGCGGCCGTCTCGCGGCCGTCCCCAAAAATCAGCCAAAAGTACGTAGTCACCCCTGGGCTGTGGGGAGCCCGATACGCAACCGCCGCCAGGTTCGACTCCTGCAGGGGCACGGGCGTCGCAGTTGGACGCCGCCGACTTCCGACGCGGCCGTGGCCGGGGACGGGAGACACAACCACTCCATCAACGGAAGGGATAACCAATGGGCGAGACCATCGAGCTGAGCCTGAGCGACGAGGGATTCAGCGATTTCGACATCGAGGAACTGACAGTGTTCGACGTCAACTCCGCGGTCGCACTACCGGAGATGGGCGCCTCGTCGTCCGGCGGTTGGTTCTGCTGCTCGTCGTCATCCAGTTCGTCCTGCTGCATCTAGATGCTGCTTGAGACGGCGGCGGATAGGCGATGGTGATGGAGGCAGTCGGGGTTCGTACCTTCCTCCACTCGCCGAACCGCCGTCCGTTTCTGGCCTCGGTCATCGGCCCCGAGGCCCAGCAGCTGGCGACCCACGACGACATCACGACCATCCAGGTGCGCCCCGGATGGCTGGGCGGCCCGCACCTCGACCTGCGGGCGACAGGGCCGGTCGATTGGGACGGCGTGGCCGCGGTGCTGGCCGCCGGATCGCGCCGCCACCCGGGCACCCCGCCGAGCGAGGCTGACTACCTCCGCCAGGCCGCCGGGTTAGGAGACATCGAAGGCGTGGATGCCCCGTATCCGCCCCTGCGGGGTCACGGCGACATCGAGCTCCTGGCCGGCGTTCGGGCGGATTCCCTGGGCACGTTGTCCGACCGCGGGCGGGCCCTGCTCCTGCCCCCGCTCCTTGGCGCCGCCACGGCCGACGGCCCCGGTGCCCTGCTGGCGGCCGTCGCCGAGGCCCTGCTGGTGCTGGCCGACACCCATCCCCACGGCCTGCGCTTCGGGGTCTTCTCGCTGCGTTCCCACGCCGAGGCGTTCTTCCACTGGGCGGGACCGGCGGCCGACTACCGCTCGTCGTTTGCGGCGAGGATGGGAAAAGAGGGCCCGGTTCTCGACCAGTTGGTACGCCGCGTCCAAGCCGGTGACGAAGCCGGCCCGGCGTCGGAGTGGCGGTACGCCTTCAACGCCTGCGGGGCGGAGTTCGCCGGCCTGAACGCAGCCGCCATGGCCTCCTTCGACGCTCGGCCGGAGGTCACCGGCAGTGCCTTCCATCGGGCGGTGGCGGCGAGCGGCGTCATCGCCGAGACACCGGCATGGTTTCCCGGTTACCGGCTGCTGATCAACCTCTTCTACCAACTCCTCCCGGCTCTCGACATCCGACCGGTGCAGCGCTTCTACCTCTGCTACGCCCTGGCGGAGCGCGTCGACGCCGTCGTCGGCGAGACCTGGCAACAGCGCCTGGCCGCGGTCGAGTCCCTCATGGCGGCCAGCCGGTGACCACCGCCCCGGCGGTCTGGATGCTGCGGATCAACCCCCTGGCCCGCCGGCGCCTGGCCGACCCCGACCTGGCGGCCGTGCTGGCCCGGCTCGTCGCCCTGGAACAGACCACCGAGCGCCTGGCGAGCGAAGCCGGCGACGACCTCCATGCCCTGGTGCCCACCGTCGCAGGCGAGGAGCGCCGCCGCATCCTCGCCCTGCGCCGCGACATCCACAACGACCGGCCTTCGGCCGCCCTGCGCTCAGGGGCACTGCCGTTTGTCGCCGTGCCGGCGACTGTGGGCCGCTGGGCCGAGCACGCCGAGCAGCGCCGGCAGTGCCGGGAGGAGATTGTTGGCCGCTACGACGACTCCCTGGCGAACGAACGCGCCGGCCTACGGGAACTGCTGGCTGAGGACGACTTCCTGACGACCCTGGCCCAGTCGGCGCCCGGGGTGTACGAGGACGCCTGCCGGTATCAACGCCGGGACGCCGTTGACAGCAAGGACCGCAAGGCGGAGCGGGCCCTGGTCCAGTTCGTCACCCGGGCCATGGTGCGGACCAGCCCGTACGGGCGGTTCACGGCGGTGGGCCTGGCGGCGCCGGGACCCGGCGGCGTGGCGTTGGACGCTGCGGTCCCCGACGGCGCCACCCCGCAGGTCGAAGTCGACCGGGTGATGTTCGACTATGTGGTCGGCGGTCTCCTCGGCGCCGGGCCGGGTGGCCCACGGAACCCAGGGGCGGGCGACCCCTGGCTGATGGTGCCCCCGACGGCCCGCCATACCGACGACCGCATCACGTTCTTCCAGGTCGGCCCGACGGCCATGCGCCGGTTGGCCGCACCGGTGACCGGCCACACCCGGGTGCTGGTCGACCTGCTCGCCGCCGGGCCCCGCCGGCGATCGATGCTGGTCGCCGCCCTCGCCGACCAGATCGACGTCGCCCCGGGTGAGGCGGACCAGTTGGTCGCCCGGGCGCTGCAAGTCGGCCTCCTGGTCACGGCGTGGCGAGGCGACGAGTTCGTCGCCAACCCGATCGGGGCGGCCATCGAGGACGTGCGTTCCGCCGACCCGGCGGCGGGCGGTCCGCAGGGCGCGCTCGAGGCGCTGCGCCGGTTCGAGGCCGCCGTCGACCGCCTTCGCCAGCCCCTCGACGCCCCGGGCGCGGCCGCCGGCCATCACCGCGTCTCGGTCACCGGAGAGGAGCTGAGCCGGCTGGCCCAGCGCCCGGCTCGCCTCGCCGTCTACGAGGACTTCGTCCTGGAGCCGTTCACGGTTGATCCGTCGCGGCATCACGCCGCCCTCGACGACCTGGCCGCGGTGACGGAAATGCTTTCCGCCTTCGATCGTATGCACGTGGTCCGGGCCGTTCTCGCCGGGGCGCTCGTCGACCGGTTCGGACCGGGTTGCCGCGTCCCGCTGGTCGCCAACGCCGAGCACCTCGTCCGGTCGGTCTACCGGGCCGAACGCCTGCTCGACGAGGCGCCCGACGCCCTGGTCGGGCCGTCCGACGCCTCGGTTGCCGTGTTGGCCAAGGTCCAGGCGGCAGCGCGGCGCGCCCTCCAGGAAAGCCTGGCCACGGGCGATGCGGACGATGTGCGCTGGCAGCCGGCTGACGTGGTCGAGCTGGTCGGCGATCTGCCCGAGCGGTTCCGGACGGATCCGGCGTCGTATGGCCTGGTCGTCCAGCCGGCGGGCACCGACCTCGTCGTCAACGACACCTACGCCGGCCACGGCCCCATGGTGAGCCGGTTCCTCCACGCCGACGCCGTCCGGGGCGGCGACGCCACCGCCAGGCTGGGGGACCGGCTGGCCGCGCTGTACGGAACCGACGCCCACCTCCTCGAGGATCTCGGCTGCCACGGCCTGAGCATCAACACCCATCCCCGCATCGTCGTCGGCGCCGGCGCTGGCCAGGACGATTCGTTCGCCGGCGTCGACGCCGAGCGCTGGATGCGGTTCCACCTGCGCCACGACGCCGACACCGACACGGTCGCCATCGTGGACGGCGACGAGCCGGTGCGGGTCCTCACCCTCGGCGCCCAACTTCCCGAATTCCTCCCGTACCCGGCCCGGCTGGCCAGCTGGCTGTCCTCGTCGGGGCGCGTCCTGCTCGACCTCGCGGGCCAGGTTCCCCGGCCCGGCGGAACGGTCACGGTGGGCTTTCCCCGCCTGCGGGTGGGCCGGGTCATCCTGGCCCGCCGCCGCTGGTACCTCGGGGAGGACTTCCCGGCCCGCCCCGATTACGAGAGCGACACCGGCTACCTCCTGGAACTGGCGCGGTGGCGGGGGCGGTGCGCCGTGCCCGCCGAGGTGGTCGTCAAGTCGGCCTTCGACGGGCCGACGATGTGGGACAACCTGAGTGCCGCCGGCCCGAGGGACCGATTCCTCGAACTGCGTCGGCAGGCCAAGCCGCAGTATGTCGATCTCGAGAGCGCGCTCATGGCCCGGATCCTGCCCCGCCTGCTGGAACGCCGACCGCCGGGCTACGTCGAAGAGGCCCTCCCGGCGGTGGCCGGCGGAGGCCACGCCCTCGAGTGGATGATCGAGATGAGACGGGTGAAGGGTCGGCCCGGCTTCGACTGGCGAGACCCGTGCCCGGAGCCGCGGTGATGGGCCTCCGCGTCCGCCCCGGGCTGCACTATGCGCCCATAGATGGCGGCATCTACCTTTCCAGCGCCCGGGCCACCTTCGTCATGTCGGGACCTCCGGTGCTGTTCCGGGTGGTCGACACCTGCGTCCCGCTCCTCGAGGACGGGACCGATCGAGACTCGCTCGTCGCCGCCCTCGGCACCACCGCCGCCGGGCCGCTGGTCGATCACCTCCTGAAAACCCTCGACTCCCGAGGCCTGCTCCTCCGCGGCGACGAGTTTCACGGCCGAGAGCCGAACGCCGCCGACCGCGGCCGGTTTCCTGAGGCGTTGGCCTACCTGGAAACCCACCAGGACCAGCCCTACGAGGATTTCCGGCGTATCCGGGCGTCCGCCGTGCTCGTGGCGGGGCCACACGAAGCCCTCGGGCCGGCGACCCGAGGGCTGCTCCGGGCGGGAGTGGGGACCGTCGTGGTGGCGACCACCGAGCCGGCCCGAATGGCGGCCCTGGCGGCCCGCAATCCGGAGATTGGTGTGGTGCGGTGGGCCGAAGGCGAGGCGTTGCCGGTGGTCGACGACGCCCGCACGCTGTCGGCGGCGGTGGTCTGCTCCGGCGACCAGTTTCCCGAGGTGGCGGTCGCCGAGCTGCCTCCCGGATGCCTCGTCGTTCCGGTGCGGCTCGGGAAGGACGTGGCGATCGTCGGGCCGGCGTTTGCCGCCGGGGACCACACCGCGGGCATCGAGGCGCTGTGGGATCGGGCCACCATGTGGTCGAGCCGGGGCGGCGAGCCGCGGGTCCGTCCGAGCGGCGATCTGCTGGCCGGCGCCCTGGCCGGGCAGATGGCCTTTGACGCCTTGGTGGGCCTGAGCCGGGGCCAGGTTCACGTGATCCACGGCGGCGACCTGAACGCCGACTCCTTCGTGGCGGCAGGGAATCCCACCGCCCCGCCGGCCGGGCCAGATCAGGCCGAACGAGCATCTGAGCTCGACCTCACCGCCGAGGCCACCGCGGAGGGCACGGCCGAGCCGGCCGCCGGGAACACGGCGTGGCACGAGCGGTTATCGGCGCCGTGGACGGGCCTGTTCCGGCTGAGCGTTCCCGATGAGCTACCCCAGCTCCCGCTGGCCCTTACCGTGGCCGACGGGGAAAGCCTCCAGTGCCACGAGCGGGTGATCGGGTACGGACCCGACCAGGCGGCATCGACCACGGAGGCCGCCTTGGAAGGACTCCGCCGTCATTGCGCCGGACTGTTCCGGGCCCCCGCCGGCGACCACCTCGAGAGGTGGGTGGCGGCGGCCGGACAGGACCGGACCGAGTGGCTTCTCGACGGGGCGTTGCGACTGCTCGCCAACTTCTCAGGCGAGGAGGCGGCGTTGGACTGGCTGGCCGTCGACGGGGCGGCGGCGCGCCGGCTGTGGCGGGCGCTCGAAGAGTACGAGCTGGTCCCTGTCCAGGTTTCCATCCGCCAGGTGCCCGACTTCGCATGGCGACTGGCGGTGGTGCGGGACCGGCGGAGCGGCGACGTCCTCGCCGAGGGCTGGGGGCCCAACACCGAGGGGGCAGCGGCGACGGCCTTGGCGGCGGCGGTCGCCCGCCAGCAGGCAGGCGCCACCCTCGTCGAGCCGGCGCCCGCCAACGTCGGCCCCCCCGGCTTCCACCATCGGATGCACCAGATGGAACGGGGCGACCTGGTAGTCGCGGTTCGGACCTGGCTGACGGCGACCGGGCAGCACCTGTCCGGGCGCCGGCTGACGACGGACACGGTGGCCGGACCGATCGGTGTCTGGTGCGGCGCGGTGAGCATCGATGACTGACGTGGCGCCCGCCCCCGCCGGCACCGTCGTCTCCGGTCACCCCCTGCTCGCCATCGCGGTGCCCGCCGCCCTCGGCACCTGGCTCGACGGCGACCTCGTCATCGCCAACGTGGGCTTCGACGCCGCCTTCGAGGGTTTCCATCTGGCTCGCGCCGCGCACGAGGGGCGCCCGCTGCTCTCGATCCGCCTGGCCGGCCGCGAGGTCGTGATCGGGCCGCGTTGGGTCCCCGGCCAGTCGGCGGCGTGCGCCGGTTGCGCCGAAGCGCGGGGTCGCCAGGCGGTCGACCACCCGCTCCTCACCAGAGGCGACCTCAACGCCGATGCCCGTACCGGGTGGCCGGCCATCTTGGCCGAGTTGGCGGAGATTGGCCTGCTCCATCTGGTTGGTCATCCCCTTGCGGCCGGGGAAGTGCTGATGCTGGGCGTCGGCGAGACGCGCCGCCACCGCGTCGTCCGCAGCATCGCCTGCCCGCTCTGCGGGCCACGCCGTGCCGCCGCCCCGCGACCCCCGGGCGGCATGGTGCCGCTGGCGCCCGGACCGCTCACGTTGCGGTCACGACCAAGCGCCGACCCGATACCGGTGCGGGGAAGCGGCAGCTCGGCCATCGACGGCGGGACGCTGCGGCGCCTGGTCGACTACCGGCTTGGTCCGATCCTTCAGATCACCCGCGACGACCGCGCCCCCTTCGCCATGAGCAGTGCCGTCGTTCCCGCGGCCCGGGCCTTCGGCTATGGGCGGAGCGGGCGCTTCGCCCACGCCGGCAGCGTCGCCATCCTCGAGGCCTACGAGCGGCTGGGCGACTTTCCCCACCGCGGCCAGGTCTTTCAAGACCTCACGTACCACGACGTGCGAGGCCTGGCCGTCGATCCCGCCAGCCTCGGGCACTACAGCCGCCGGCAACTCGATCATCCCGGTAGTCGGGTCGTCGAGTACCGGCCCGATGTGGCGATGGACTGGGCCTATGCCTTTCGGCTGGGCGACGGGTCACCTCGTTTGCTTCCCGCCGACGTGGCGTTCTATGGCTACGAGTACCAGCACCGGCTCGAATACCACGCCGGGCGGCGCGACCGGAACCGGCAGCGGCGCGTTCACTTCTTCGCCGAGTCATCGAGCGGCTGCGCCCTCGGCAGCAGCCTCGAGGAGGCGGCCCTCCACGGCCTGGTCGAGCTGATCGAACGCGACGCCTTTCTGATGGCGTGGTGCCGGCAGGCGCCGCTGCCGTCCATCACCCCGTGCTCCCTCGCCGACCCGACCAGCCGCATGCTTATCGACGCCATCGAAAGCCGGGGCTTCGACGTCCACCTCCTGGCCACCACCACCGACCTCTCGCTCCCTACCGTCTGGGCGCTGGCCCTGAACCGGTCGCCGTCGGCCATCCCGGCCACGTACTCGGCCGCCGGGGCCAGCCCCGCGCCTGGTGAGGCGGTCCGGGCGGCCCTCTGGGAACTGGCCCAACTGGTCGCCCAACCGGTCAATTGGGATGTCGAGGACGTCCAACGTCTCGTCGACGACCCGTCGCTGGTCGACAGCATCGAGGACCACGTACGGCTGTACACCATGCCGGCTCGGCGCGAGCGGGTGACGAGGGTGCTCGGCGGCCCGTCGGTGTCGCTGGCCGACGCCTTCGGGGACTGGCCCGGCGCCTTGTGCCGGGCGGCCGGCGGCGATGTCCTCGGTGCGCTGCGGTACCTCCTCGACTGCTGCCGGGGGGCCGGGCTGAACGACGCCTTCGTCGTCGACTGCTCCACGATCGAGCATCTCGATCTGGGGTTGCGAGTGGCGCGAGTCGTCGTCCCCGGAATGCTCCCCATGTGCTTCGGGAGCCCACAACAGCGACTGAGCGGGCTGGCCCGACGGGAGCGGGCGCTGGCCGAACTGGGCCACTCTCCGGCCATCGTCGACGCCGACCTGCTCCTCGACCCTCATCCGTTCCCATGACCGGCCGGGCCACCCTCAGTGCGGACGACGTCCTGCGATACGCCTTCAGCCAGGCGCCGGGGCGAGACTTCGTGGCCCCCCTCGGACCGGAGGGGCGGGGGCTCACCACCACCTTCGGGTCTTGTGGCCATGGGGCCGCCACCGGCCACGGGCGGGGCCTGCCGTGGGGCACCGCCGACCTGCTGGCGGCGACGCCCTATCCGGGGTCGTGCACCACCACCCTGCTGTCACCCGAGGACCGGCTTCTCCACGCCCTGGTGGCGGCATTCGGCATCCAGCGCCAGGAACCCTCCAACCTGTTCAACGACCACCGCAGCTGCGCGTCGGTGCGGAGTCGCTTCCCGGTGCACGCGTTCGTCCACTCCGATGACGAGGCGTGGATCGTCGACCCCTACCGCCACAGCCTCCTGCCGGTCGGAGCGTCCGGCTCGCCCTGGCCGCCCGTCGGGGCGGTCTCCGTCGCCCTGGCCGGGCGCTACACCCACCTTCCCAGCCTCTACGGCCGACTGCGCGGCCCACTGGTCGAGCTGGAACTCGGCATCAGCCTGCGCAGCCTTTTCACCACCCTGGAGCTGTTCGGACTGGCCGGACACCTCTGGCTTCCCGGGCCCGGCACCCCACAACTGATGGACCGGCTGGCGCTGGCGCCGCGCCGTCAATGGAGCGCACCGCTGACGGTGACCATGGACCCCTCCGACCAGCCATGGCCGCCCGCTACCGGCCCGGGGCCGGCGGAGGCCGAGGCCGACACCGACGACGACCCCACCCTCGACGAGGTGATGGCGGTGAACCGGACGTCGCTCGTCCGTCCGGGCGGCGCCGCGGTCGAGAAGAGCCACGGTGGGGGCCTCGCCGTTCCCCGCGACGGCGGTGAGGTGAGCCTCGATTGGGCCGAGGTCATCTGGCGGCGCAACTCGGGCCGCATGCCCCGACGGCTTCCTGGCGTCTCGGGGCGTCCTCAGACGGTGTCACCGACGGCGGTCCGCGACGCCGTGGCGTGGCTCGGTCGGCCACCGCCCACGCCGCGTCTGCAGGAAATCGCCGAGCACGTGACCGTCTCGGCGTGCGTTTCCCACGTCGCGGAGCTGGCGAGCGGTTGGTACCGGCTCGAACGCGGCCCGCACGCCCCGGCGACCCTCCAACTGGTCGACGCCGATCCGGCGCTGGCTACCCGCCTGGAGAGCTGCTACGGCCACGGCCTCGGGCCCGAAGTGGGCTGCGCCGTCCGTCACGCCAACCTCATCTGGATGATGACGGCCGACGTGCCGGCGCTCGTCGACGCCGCCGGTCCGGGTGGCTGGACCCTGGCGCAATACGTGTGCGGGTGGATGGCGCACGGCCTCTGCCTGGCGGCGGCGGCCCACGGGATGTACGCCCGTCCGAACCGGGCCTTCGACGAGATCCTGCTCCACCCCGTCGTCGGGACCCGTCCCGGCGAAATCGTCCTGCTGAGCGTCGTCAGCGGCGTCGGACGCTTCCTCGAACCGATGCTCGACCTGCGCACCTGAGGCGAAGGAAGGAAACGCCATGGTTCATCCGCACGACTCCAGGCCCAGGTGGGACGCCTGGCACCTGCACGTCGCCGACCCCCGCCCCGAGGCTACCGACCTGGTCATCCGGCGGGTGGTGGCGCCGGCCGTTGCCTGGCACCAGGCCCATCCGGCCCCGGCGGCGTGGTTCTTCATTCGGTACTGGCAGAACGGGCCCCACGTCCGCCTCCGGCTGGCCGGCCTGGGCGACGACGGCCGACGCGAGGTCGAGCGCCTCCTCCGTGGTCATTTGGCCGAGGTGCTGACGGCTCTTCCGGCCACCTTGTCACCGGCCGACTACCAGCGCCAGGCGGCGCCGGTGGCGGCGGCGGGCGAAGGCGGTCGTCGCCTGGACGTGGGCACCTTGTGCCCCGCTGGTGTCTACCGGTGCCGGTACGAGGCCGAAATGGATCGCTTCGGCGGTCCCCGGCTCATGGCCGAGTCCGAAGCCTTGTTCCAGGCGGCCAGCGAGCTGGTGCTGGCGTTCTGCCGGCTGGCCGCGCCCGAGCCGGCCCGCTCCGGACTCGGCCTGCGGGCCACGTGGGCGGCCCTCGAGTTGCTCGACTGGGACCGGCGGTTGGCGTTCTGCCAGCGAGCGGCGAGAGACTGGCAGGCCTGGGCCGAGCCCGGAGGCGGACTGGGCCGCTATTCACCGCCGCCCCTCGCCGACGGCGTTGACGGGCCGGCACCGGCGCCGGTCCAGCGATGGGTCTGGCGGCTGGAACAGGCCATGGTCAACTGGGAGGCGGCGCTGCCGCCGGCCGAGGTGGACCGGATCCTGCACGCCCATCTCCACCTGCTGCACAACCGCCTGGGCCTCGGCGTCGTCCACGAGTGCAACCACTATGTGGCGCTGGCAGCCGCCATCCAATCCCACGGCGCGATGGCGGGAACGACCCGATGACCGCGCTCCTACCGGACCACGACGTGGGCGGCTACCCCGGGGTCGAGCACGCCGTTCGATCGCTTCGCGCCCTCTTTCCGTCCTACCGGCCGGGATTCCCGGACGTGGCGGCCACGGAACCGCGTGTCACACCGATCCGCCCGCTGACGTACATTCTGTTCGGCCCATCGGAACGGGCGAGTGGGAAAGGTGGTGACGTGCCAGTGGTAGCGGCCCAGCCGGTCCCTGAGCGACGCCGCCGCGTCCGCATCGTGGCGTGGAGTTCGGCCTGGCTCGTGGTCCTCGCGTCCCCTGCCAGCGAGATCGCGGCCGGCCGAGCCGAGCCGGTGGTCGCGGCGTCCTTCCTACTCGGCGCCTTCGTGGCGCTGTACCTGACGCTGATCTGGGTCAGTTCCGATCCGACCAGGACGGTGGCGGCCAGGGTCGCGTTGCTGGTTCCCCTCACCGGTATCGCCCTGGCGACCAGCCTGGCCTACGGCGGCACCTGGGTCTTCCTGTTCTTCTTCCTGTCGGCGGCCATCGCCTCCGCCCTGCCGGGAAAACCGGCGATCTTCGGGATCTTGGGCGTCACCCTTCTCGACGCCGCCATCGTGTCGAGCCTGCCCCGGCTCCCCGTGGTCCCGCAGGTGTTCGGGGTGTTCATCTCCGGCCTGGTCGTGATGATGATCCTCCGGATGCTCCGCCTGATCGCCGACCTCAACGCCGCCCGCGAAGAGGTGGCGCGCCTGGCGGTGGCCGACGAACGGCTGCGCTTCTCTCGGGACCTGCACGACCTCCTCGGCCACACCCTGTCCCTCATCGTGGTGAAAAGCGAGGCGGTACGCCGGCTGGTGTCGCTCGACGCCGAGGCGGCGGCCCGGGAGTCCGGAGACATCGAGATGGTGAGCCGCCAGGCGCTGGCCGAGGTTCGCGAGGCGGTGACGAACTACCGGGAACGAAGCCTCGAGACCGAGCTGGAGGGGGCACGCCTGGCACTGGCGGCGGCGGGCATCGACGCCACCATTCGCCGCCCCGAGCATCGGCTGCCCGACACCGTCGAGACCGTCCTCGGCTGGACCGTACGTGAGGGGGTCACCAACGTCGTCCGCCACAGCCGCGGCCATCATTGCGATATCGAACTGCGGCAGGCCGACGGCGTCGCCATGCTGGAGATACGCGACGACGGCACCGGCGACACACCTTCCCCGGACGCCTCCCCCGCCGATGGCAAGCCGCAGCCCGGTCGGGCCGGCAGCGGTCTGCAGGGGCTGGCGGAGCGGTTGGCGGCGGCCAACGGTCGGCTGGAAGCCGGCCGTCACCCCGGCGGCGGCTTCCGCCTGGCGGCCACGGTGCCGTGCGGCGCCGAGGGGCGTGGCGCTGTGTGATCCGTGTTCTCCTGGCCGAGGACCAGGGGATGATGCGGGGAGCGCTGGCATTGCTGCTGTCGCTCGAGCCGGACATCGAGGTGGTCGCCCAGGTAGCCTCGGGAAACGACGTGGTGGCGGCGTGCGAGGAAAGCAAGCCGGACGTGGCCTTGCTGGATATCGAGATGCCCGGCATGAACGGCCTGGTGGCGGCTCGCCTGCTGCAGGCCCA
Source organism: Acidimicrobiales bacterium (assembly GCA_036264135.1). GTDB lineage: Bacteria > Actinomycetota > Acidimicrobiia > Acidimicrobiales > Palsa-688 > DATARN01. The sequence goes on along the minus strand of DATARN010000069.1, from coordinate 59,961 downwards.
CTGCCCCGCCTGCCGGGTGGTCATCGTCACCACCTTCGGGCGCCCCGGCTACCTCCGGGAGGCCATGGACGCCGGCGCCTCGGGCTTCGTGGTGAAGGACGGGCCGGTGGACCAGCTGGCGGGCGTCATCCGCCGGGTCCTGACCGGCGAGCGGATCATCGACCCCGCCCTGGCGGCGGCGGCGTTGACGAGCGGGCCCAACCCCCTCACCGACCGGGAGCGCGACGTGCTGGCCGCAGGGGTGGACGGATCCCCCGTCGGCGAGATCGCCTCCTGTTTGAACCTGTCGAAGAGCACCGTGCGGAACTACCTGTCCTCCGCCATCCAGAAAACCGGAACCCGTAACCGCATCGAGGCGGCGCAGGCGGCGCGGGACCGAGGCTGGATCTAGGCGGCCGGCGGCCCGGCCCGTTTAGGCCAGGCGGCGCACGGCACCGCTCACCATCACACCGGCCCAACCGATGGCCGCCAGGCCAACGACAGCCGCGGCCAGGGCGTCGGTGACCGGCACGAGGGCCGGGGGGGCCCAGGCATAGCAGGCGGCCGTCACCACCGTTGCCGCCACGGTGGTGACGGCGAGGCCAGCGGCACCGCGTGCGGCGACGGAGCGGCCGCCACTACCGGCCAGGTCGCCGCGGTCGAGGGCGGCGCAGGCCGCCGCCTTGCCGGCCATGAGGAGGACCAGGGCCACGAGTGCGGCGGTGCGGGGAAAGATGCCGTAACGAAGGAGGTAGGTGAGCGTCCCGAATGGCGGGCTGAGGTACAGGGCGGTGAGGAAGCGAAGCCGGGCGACGGCACCGACGACCACGGCGATTCCGACAAGGAGGATGGCCAGGCTGGCCAGAAAGCTGGCGAATCGGCCGGCGCGCGCCGCCTTCGACGGCGCCGCGAGCTGGGACAAGGCGGCCGCGGTGGCGGTCACCAGCAGGAGGGCGTCGAGGACGGCCATCGCCGGGTAGGCCAGGGGATCGTGGGGCGCGGGGACGGCGGCCACCTGGGTCAGCTCCGTTGGATCGATGCTGGCGCCACGAGACATGGTGGCCACGCCGGGTAACGCCATGACCCCGGCAACGGCGTGCGGACGCGGTGCCGGCGCCAGCACCGCGCCCAGGGCCGACTCGACCACGACGATGACGACAAGCAGTCCGAGGGCGGCCAACCGCCATGGCCGCGAGACGAGGTCGGCGGCCGGGGCGGACACGGTCATGAGGCCAGGGCGAGGCGGCAGGCAGCCGGGCCCCGGCAGCCGCTCAAGGTCACGGTTGTCCCGTTGTGGACGGCGGCGAATCGCAGCCGGAGCGGATCGGTCGGGTCGGGGCCGGGCTGGGACGTATCGACGCTCTGCGTCAAGTCGACGGTCTGGCTCAAGGTGAGATTCATCCCGGCGCTGCCCGGCACGCGGCGGAACTCGACCACATGGACGCCGTTCGGGACGATGAATGTGCAGCCGCCGCCGGGCGGAACCACCACCGTGGTTCCGACCAGGCAGGTCTCTCCGCCTCGCCGGATCTCGCCGGCGGTGAGGCGGCGGGGCGGAAACACATCCTCGACCACCCGCAAGCGGGAACGGGCCGGCGAACCAACGGCATCACGAGGGTGTAGGACCAGTCCTACGGCCAACACGGCCACCATCACGCCGACAAGGGTGGCGATGGTGACGAGGAACCGGCCACGGCTTCTCATGGTGTCGGGAGCCGCCGATATATGGCCAGGAAGTCCCGGGCTCCTGGCAAGAGGACATGACCGGCGGCGGGCGTCATTCCGGGGAGCAGGGCGGCTGCGGTGACGACGTCGGGGTGGGCGGGATCGGGGTGACTGAACGCGGAGGCGAAGACCCACAGGTGGTTGATGTCGAGCTCCATGGCCCGGATGGCGCCGGCGGAGATCAACAGCGCTGCGAGCTGCGCCGGTACCGCGTTGGTTCCCACGGCGTAGAGCAGCCGCCCAAACCGGTCGATCCCAAGGCCGGACCGCCAAACCGACACCGGCAGCGCCGGCCGGAAGGTGAGGCCCCAGCGGGCCAAGATGTCCGCGCCCAGGTCGGGAGCCGGTTGGCCCTGGTCCACGAGCGGTTCCAGGTTCTGGAGGACGGCGACATCACCAGGCGCCGGCGCCACGCTCTGCTGCCAGGCTCCCACGTCGAAGCGGCCGTCGGCGCGAATCACGAACGTCGCCGCCCCGGCCCGCAGGGTGCCCGTCAGGCGGCCGTCGACGTACTCGCCGCCGCGGGCATCGGCCCGCTTGAAGCCGGCGTTGGTGGCGGCGACGAGCACCGGCCGCAGGCTGGGCGGCACCTGGCCGCCCTCCGGGAACGTGCCGCCGGGCTCCATCGTGCCGGGGATCACGGCCACCGAAAGGCGGCGGGGATCAACCCGCAGGACCGTGCCCAGCGGCGTGACCAGTTGCGTGAGATCCGAGCCGACCGCGATGGGGGTAAAGCCGTCGGCGGGTAGCGTGGTCGTCGTGGTCGTGGCTGCTTCTGAGGCGGGCGCCCCGACGCCTTCCCGGCCCGGGCTCCGGCCGGCAACCGAGGCGCCGGGCGTCGTCCGGCACGCCGCGACCAACGCGGTCACGACGAACCCGGCCGCGGCGAGGGCGACGGCACGGGACATCTCTGGAAACGTACCGTCGCCACGACGGCGGCCCACCGCGGGGCGGTGGGGACAGACGCTGGCCGCCGCCATCGTCCTGCTGGCCGCCGCCTGTTCGTCGAAATCGTCGCCCAAAACGGCGCCGACGACCAGGCCGTCGACCACCACCACGACGACCTCGGTACCCGCCACGACGGTGACCACCGTGACGGCGCCCACGGCACCCACAACGACCGTCTCCGCCGGGGGGCCACTGCCGACCGGGTTCACCGTGGCCGACCTGACGTGGGTGAGTGACACCCAGGGATGGGCGCTCGGCACCGCCCCCTGCAGCCATCCTCCCTGCACGTCGGTCGCTCATACCCTCGACGGCGGCCGGACCTGGGCCGGCCTGCCGGCGCCCGTCGCCTACCTGGAGTCCCCAGGCTCGCCGGCGTGCTCGACCACGGTGGCCTGCGTACGCGGCATTCGGTTCGCCGATGCCAACACGGGATACGTCTTCGGCGCCAACTCGTTGTGGCTCACGACGAATGGCGGCCACACCTGGACCAGGAGGGGAACCGACGACACCAGTTCACTGGAGATCGGCGCGGGCACGGTGACGCGGGCGACCGCCGGGACTTGTACCCCGCCGGGGTGCCCGTACCAGGTGCAAGCGACGAGCGTCGGTGCCACCTCGTGGCAGAGCCTTTCGACGCCGGTCATGACGGGTGTGGGGGCCATGGTGGCCATGGACGGCACCAACCGGTACGTCGCCGTCTTCCAGAACACCGCCGGCGGTGCTCAGGATGCCCACACCCGTCTCGCCCGCTCGGTCGACGGCGGCGCTCACTGGGCCACCTTCGCCGATCCGTGCGGCGTCACGCCGGGCGGCAACGAGGCCGACGCCACCACCATCAGCGCCGCACCCGGCGGTTCGGTGGCGGTCGCCTGCAACAGCCGGGCCAGTGGCGGGGCCGCCTTCGTCGTGCTGTCGGCCGACGCCGCGGCCACGTTCGGGCCTCATCGCGCCAACCTGCTCCCGACGGTCCCCCCTGACGGCGATCACGTCGACCACATCGCGGCCGCCACCGGTCAGCGGCTGGCCGTCACCGTCGCCTCCTTGACCGCGGGAACCACCAGCATCGCGGTGTCGAACGATGCCGGTATCGATTGGACGGTAACCACTTCGCAACCGGGTGGCGGGGCGGTCTTCCTCGGATTCGAGGACGCGGAAACGGGGCGGGCCGTCATCCAACCCCGCACCGTGCTCACGACCACCGACGGCGGGGGCCACTGGGCGACATTCACCTTCCCCTAGGGGACCGCCCATACCGAGGCCGGCATCGCACCACGCCCGGCGAGCATCCGGTGTGCGACGCTACCGGGCATGGCTGATCGCATCGCACTGGTAACGGGGGCGACGGGGTTCATCGGGGCCCGGTTGGTGGCCGCCCTGCTGGATGCGGGATGGGAGGTCAGGGCGACGGGACGCCGTCCGCACGCCGAGGCGCTGCCACCCGCGGCGACATACCAGCCCGCCGATCTGGCGGGCGGCGACGACGTGGCGCCGCTGCTGGCCGAGGTGACGCACCTGTTTCACCTGGCCGGCGCGTCCAGTTCCCAGTCGTCTGAGGCAGCGATGATCCGCGACAACGTGGTGGCGACGCGACGCCTCCTGGCGGCGGCGTCCGAGTCCGAGACACTGGAGCGGGTGCTGTACATGAGCTCGACGTCGGTCTACGGCGAGGAAGTCCAGCTGCCGAGCCCGGTCAGCGAGCACACCGAGCCGCAGCCGAGCCGGGCTTACGGCAAGGCCAAATGGGCCGCCGAGCAGGTGTTGTGGTCCGCCTGCCGGGAAGGCGTGCCGGTGGTCGTGGTCCGCCCGGTATCGGTGTTCGGCCCGGGCAACATCAAGCTGCTCGCCAGCGCCGTCCTCGACGCGGCCATCGAACGCTTTTCCGGCGAGGACGTCCTGGTGGCGCCGGCCACGCCCGTCGAGCAGCGGCTGGTGCACATCGACGACGTGCTCCAGGCCTGCCTCCACCTCAGTGTCCACCCCGCCAGCACGGGGCAGGCGTTCAACGTGGTGTTTCCCGAGTACCCCACCAGCCATGAGGTGGCGGGGATCATCGCCGGAGCGATGGGCATGACGATCGAGCTTCGCGACGACCCGGACTGCGGGTATGCCTACGAACGGCGGGCGGCGGTGCGCAACGAGATGCTGGCCGCGGGGATGCGCCCCGACATCCTGCTCACCAAGGACCGGTTCCGATTTATGCGTAAGGCGAATCTCAACAATCGCTTGAGCGTTGACGCCCTCCTCGCCACCGGATTCCGGTTCGCCGAACCCGATCTGGAACGGGCGATCGCGGCCACCATCGGCTGGTACCGCGAGCAGCGCTGGATCCTGTAGCCCTCAGCCCTGATATTCCGGGTACGGCGTCGGAGGGCGGCCCTGCAGCTGGCCGGCGAACTCGCCCAGGAACCAGCGAACGAAGCGGGCCAGTTCCGGAGGCGTCGCCAAGGTCAGCAGGTGCGTGCCCGCCCGGCAGTAGGCATCTGCCTCGTCCAGGATGTCCTGGAGTCGCTGCGACGCTTCGGCCGCCTGAGGCGGGACGTGGTACAGCAGGTCGAGCTCGGTGAGCCCCGACGCCGCCGCCTCGGCCAATCGGTTCTCCTGGTCGGTGTTCAATCCCCCATACTGCTGGGTCAGTTCCTCGATCAGCTGGATCAACCGCACCGGAACGTCCGACGGCCCCGGCTGCTGGCGCAGCTGGGCGGAAATCAAGGTGAACTCCCGGAGCAGCTCGTCGATGTGCTCCTGACTGCGTGCCCAGATGGGCACGGGGATCTGCAGCAGGGGAACGGCAATCAGTTCGCTTCCGGGTGCGGTCATGCGACCCGGAGTGATGCGCTGCCCGACGAGTCGAGGTTGGGCGCCGACTCCTCCAGGTCGGGGAAGGCGTTCAGATCCACGAGCTGCGTCTCCGAGGCGCCCCCGCCGCCGTGACGGCCGCTGCTGGCAAGTTCCACCCACACCGTCTTGCTGCCGTCGGGATGCGAGCTGATTCCCCAGCGCGACGCCAGGGCGGTCACCAGCGCCAGTCCTCGGCCCGTCGTCGAGTGGTCGCTGTAGTGCCGCACCACCGGCTGGCGGGGCGACCCGTCGGTGACCGCCAGCCGCAGGCAGGCCGCCTTCAGCTCGATCTTGATCACGATGTCGGTCTTGGCGTGCAGGGCGGCATTGGTCACCAGCTCGGTGAGAAGCAGGGCCCCGTCGTCGGTGTAGCCCGAGTCGCCCCATCCGGTCAGGGTGCTGGCCAGAAAGCGACGAGCCAGGCCGGCGCTGCGAGCCTCGCCCGGCAACGTGAGCTCAGCCACAGGCACGGGCGGGATTGTACTGTCGGCCGTTTTTGCCGTGGAGGGATCTTGGTTGTTCGGCTGACGGGACCGGCCAGTCTCGGCCCGCAGGAGGCCGTCTGGGGCAAACTCGGGCGGATTGAAGCGGCGGCGAGGGCACGGTTCTGGTTTTCCCGGGAGGCGGGCTGCGGGCCGGCGGCTACGCCGGGGCCGATGCGGCGTCGAGCGTGGGATGGATGGTGAAAACCTTGGTAAGCCCGGTTATCTCGAACACCCGCAGGATGCGGGGTTGGCTGCAGATCAGTTCGACGTCGCCTTCTTGGCGGCGAAAACGGTTGAGGGCGGCGACCAGCACGCCGAGCCCGGTCGAATCCAGAAACTCGACCGGTTCAAGGTTCACGACGATCCGGGGCACGTGACTGTCGGCCAGTTCGACCAGCTTCTCGCGGAGGAGGGGAGCGGTGTAGACGTCGATCTCACCCTCCACCGTCAGGACGGAGAAGTCGGGGTGGGTGGCGTCGACGGAGAGGCGAAGGTCGGGCGGCATGGCGGCTCCACGGGGCGAGAGTGCGTCGGTTGTAGCGGCGCCTCATGTACCCCCCTTTCCGCAGGCGCAAACACCCGCCACGGCCCCTTCCTCATGCATTTCCCGGCCTGACCTGGCACGATAGAGCGATGGCATCGCCGGGGGAGATCCGGGATTCGCGATCGGGATCGATGCTCTACACCGCGTTCCCACCGATCGCCGAGTACGGCTTCCTCTCCGACTGCGAGAACCAGGCCCTGGTCGCGCCGGGCGGCAACATCGAATGGCTGTGCCTTCCCCGGGTCGATTCCCCCAGCGTGTTCGGTGCCATCCTCGACCGCGACGCCGGATTCTTCCGCCTCGGGCCGGCGGACAAGATGGTGCCCGCGGCGCGCCGGTACCTCCCGGGAACGATGATCCTCGAAACCAGCTGGGGCACGGCCACGGGCTGGATCGTGGTGCGCGACCTGCTGGTGATGGGACCGTGGCATCACCGCGGTCAGGACATCTCGCACACGCACCGCCGGGCCCCGACCGACTACGACGCCGATCACGTGCTGCTGCGGACCGTCCGCTGTGTCAACGGCGAGGTGCAGACGGAGTTGGAATGCGAGCCGCGTTTCAACTACGGACGGGTCGGCGCCACCTGGAACTACACCGAAGGGGGCTACCACCAAGGGGTGGGGCGGGCGCCGGGCGTCGACCTCGAACTGCGCCTGACGACCGACATGCGGCTCGGGTTCGAAGGCGGCCGAGCCATCGCCCGCACCCTGTTGAAAGAAGGCGACAGCCGCTTCGTCGCCCTCAGCTGGACCGAGCACGGGCCGCCGACCACGTTCGACGAGGCCTACCACCGCCTGGTGTGGACGGCCCACCACTGGCAGCACTGGCTGGCCCGGGGGAACTTTCCCGACCACCCCTGGCGCCACTTCCTCGAGCGCAGCGCATTGACGCTGAAAGGCCTGACCTTCGCGCCCACCGGAGCCCTGGTGGCGGCGGCCACCACGTCGCTGCCGGAGACCCTCGGCGGCGAGCGCAACTGGGACTACCGCTACAGCTGGATACGGGACTCGACCTTCGCCCTGTGGGGCCTCTACACCCTCGGCTTCGACTGGGAGGCCAACGACTTCTTCTGGTTCATCGCCGATGTCGCCGAGAAGAACCCTGACCTGCAGGTGATGTACGGCGTCGGTGGCGAAACCAACCTGGACGAGCAAATCCTCGACCACCTGTGCGGCTACCGCGGCTCGCGCCCGGTGCGGATCGGCAACGGCGCCTACAAGCAGCGCCAGCACGACGTCTGGGGGGCGGTGATCTACTCGGTATATATCCATACCAAGACCCGCGACCACCTCGACGACCGGATCTGGCCCATCCTCAAGCATCAGGTCGAGTCGGCGCTGGCCCACTGGCAGGAGCCGGACCACGGCATCTGGGAGGTTCGGGGGCAACCCAAGCACTTCACGTCCTCCAAGATGATGTGCTGGGTGGCCGCTGACCGCGGCGCCCGTCTGGCCCGCATGCGAGATGAAGTCGAGCTGGCGACCCGCTGGCAGGCGGCGGCCGACGAGATACACGCCGACATCTGCAGCCACGGCGTCGACGAACGAGGGGTCTTCACCCAGCACTACGACACCGACGCCCTGGACGCGTCGGTGCTGCTGATGGCGCTGTTCGGCTTCCTGCCGCCGGACGACCCACGGCTGCGGGCGACGGTTCTGGCGATCGCCGACGAACTGACCGAGGACGACCTGGTGCTGCGCTACCGGGTCAAGGAGACCGACGACGGCCTCACCGGCGAAGAGGGCACCTTCACCATCTGCTCGTTCTGGCTGGTATCGGCGCTGTCGCTGATCGACGAGCCCTACCGGGCCCGCCGTCTGTGCGAGAAGCTGCTGTCGCTGGCCAGCCCCCTCGATCTCTACGCCGAGGAACTCGATCCGCGAAGCGGTCGCCATTTCGGCAATTTCCCCCAGGCGTTCACCCACCTGGCCCTCATCAACGCCGTGATCCACGTGATCCGCAAAGAAGACGCCGACGCCACGGCGTGACAACGGCGCCTGCCGTCCCCTTGGTGAAGGGGACGCACCCCTTAGTGGTGCAAATCCCAGCTCAGCGTCATGGTGCGGTTCCACGACCCGGCCCAGGTCGCAGGGCTGCCGATCGTCCAGCCTGGGGCTTGGACGGTGACGCTCAACGCCGGGGCGGTGAGTCGGGGCTGGGGCACGTAGCGTAACGCCAGCTTCCCGTTGCGGACGGCGTGATGAATAACGGTGTCAAACACCAACTGGCGGCTCTGGCCGGCGTAAATGCGATCGGCGATGGCCTGGTCAAGCTGCAGGCCGGATTCGACCACCGAGCCGGGCTGGTACGAACCGGCGGGGCCCCAGAGGAGAACCCAGCCCCAGTACTCCCCCGGCTTGGTCGTCCCGTAGCCATCCGGTCCCAGCTGGTAGGACGGCGCCGCGCCCGGCGGGGCGCTGTTGTGGATGACGACGGTGGTCTGGACGTCGGCGTCGCCGTCGGCCAGCACCTGGATCCGCTGCTCGGCCGCCGTTTGCACGAAGTAGTCCATTTTGGTGGCGTTGCGGTTCTCCACCGCGAGGTGGAAGGTGCGGTCGGCACTGATCACCGCCGGGCCCCCACCCAGGCCCACCCGTTCCAACACCGTCTCCTCCCCGGCGGCGCCGCTCCACAACCGCATGTGCCCACCGGCGGCGGCGTTGGCCAGCTGTTGGGCCAGGGGCAGCGGATCGAACGTGCCCGCGGAAAGCCGGTTGACCACCTCGGTGACCACCTCCGAGAGCAGCTCCTTGCGGACGACCTGCTGGTTGACCGGGAAGGAGTCGTACAGGTCGTGCAGGATCACCTGGCCGGCGTTGGTGGCGGTGATCTGCTCGCCGATATCGGGGACCGTCACCGGGCCCACCACGCTCAGCAGGGAGGATAACGCCGGCACGTCGAGGGCGATCACGCCGTCGACGCTCTGACCGCCGCTGGCCTGGTGGTACATGTCCTGGATCGCCTTGGCGGTGAAGTCGAAGTCGGCGGTGGCATTGACCGACGGCCAGGTTCCGGTGGGGTCGATGGTGCCGAACACCTGCTTGGTACCGAGCGGTATCGGGGTGGGCGCCGGGCTCTTCAGCAGCAGGGTCGGGCTGACGCCCTTCCCGGGGATCTGGATCGGGGTGAGGATGGGCCCGTGCTGGGTGACCTGGACCCGGCCGCGGTCGGCGGTCACCAGGGCGTAGGAGAGGATGGCGCCCTGGTCGCGCATCTCGGCGTCGTTCTCCAGGGCGACGAAGTAGTGGCGGACCCCGCCCCCGCCGAGCATGGTCTGGCCGACGCCAAGGGCGTCGGCGTCGTTCAACAGGCGGCTACCGGTCGCGTTGGCCAGGGTGTTGAACTGCCGCCGCGCCCGGCCGATGGGCCCGAGCAGGCCGGCTCGGGGATGATCCAGGGCGGCGATGGTGGTGCCCGCCTTGCGGAGATCGGTCTCGAACCGGGCCAGCGAGGCGATGGGAACCTGCGCCCCGTTGACCTTGCCGGAGGCGACCAGGTTGTCGGCTTCCACCACCAGGTCGTGGCCCGTCGTCAGGGCGACGCTGGAGTCGCCGACCAGCTGGAGCAGCGCGGCGCGCTGCGTCGAGAGCAGGGGCACGAAGCGGGCCAGCTTGAGGGCGAAGGAACCCTCGAGCACCTGGCGGGCGACCGCCACCTCGTCCACCGCGAAGGCGAGCTGTTGGGTGGTGGCGGACCGGCCCTCGGCGGTGTTCAGGATGGCGGGATGGCTGACGATCTGGTCCAGGGTCGCTTTGGCCGACACCAGGCGCGACCGGGCCCCCAGCAGGTCGCGCCACCCGGCGGCCGCCACGATGAGGGCGATGACGAACAATCCTCCGGCGACAAGCATGATCGTCCGGCGACGAGCCCGGCGCCGCCGCCGAGAACGGCCGGGCACTACAAGCGGCCGTCGGCGGTCGGTTGGCGCATCGGCGTCAGTGTAGAGAAGGACCTGGCGGGCAAAGCAGCACGCCGCTACGGGTTGCTGACGGCCCGATAACGTCCTCCCTGACCGATACTTACAGGCGTGTGGCCGCGTACCTCCCTCGTTGCCGGAAATGGGCGCTGCGCATTTGTCTGTCCTGGTCGAAGCGCCTACCAGGAAAGCCCACCACGCATAGTTCTGGCACGCTCAGGGAAAGCGAATTGTCGAGGCCGCCGGCGATGTGAGCTATTCTTGCGCCACTACGAGTTGGAGGGAGACTGAAGTGCCCACACTTCGGCACAGGTTGGCGGCCCTCGTTGGGGCTATGACGCTGATGAGCACCGCCTTCCTCTTCGGGGGAGTGGCACAGGCACAGTCGTACCCTCCGGGCACGTCGGTTCCTGCGTGCACCGTGGGCGACGCCAACGCCGGCACGGTGGCGGTCGGCCAGAGCATCAAGTTCATCCTCTGCGGCAACTTTGCCGCCGGCGCCACCATCACCCTGACCGTCAACGGCACCGCGGTCACGGGGATCACCAAGACCCCGGCCAACGGCGCCGTCACGGTGGACATCAAGGTCGATTCCACGACCCTCATCGAGATCGATGACCCGGTGCAGGTCGCCATCACCTGCGGGACGACGAACACCGTCACCGCCAGCGGCCCCACGGCGGGCGGCGGCACGGCCGTTTCCCATGGCACCTTCGCGGTGCTGTGCGCGGCCACCACGGCCACGACCACCGCGGGGGGCCTGGCCTTCACCGGTGGCAACGTTGTGGCGGCGCTGGCCGTCGCCGTGGTGCTGATCGTCCTCGGTGCGCTGATGGTCATCTTCCAGCGTCGCCGGCGCCAGACGGTCTAACCGACCCGGGCCCCCGGCCCGCAGAACGCACGAGGGAGGCCCCGCCCGGCACTGGGCGGGGCCTCCCTGGTTGTCGTACCCCGGCGGCCTGGCGAGGGAGGATCAGGCGGGGATGAGGCCTTGGGCCACCATCGACTCGGCGATCTGTACGGCGTTGAGGGCGGCACCCTTGCGCAGGTTGTCGCCCGACACGAACAACGCCAGTCCCCGGCCGCCGGGAACGCCGGCGTCGGCGCGAATCCGGCCCACCAGGCTGTCGTCGCCACCCGCCGAGGCCAGCGGGGTGGGCATAGCGACGACCGCGACACCCGGCGCCCGGGCGAGCAGCCGGCGGGCCTGGTCGGGCGAAAGCGGGGCGTCGAACTCGGCATTGATGGCCAGGGAGTGACCGGTGTACACCGGAACCCGGACGCACGTGCAGGACACCAACAAGTCGGGAATTCCGAGGATCTTGCGGCTCTCGTCGCGGAACTTGTGCTCCTCGTTGGTCTCGTCGTCGACCAGCGTGCCCGCGATGGACAGCACGTTGAAGGCGATCGGCCCGGGGAACACCTGCGCCGGCGGGAACTCGATGGCGGCGCCATCGAAGGTCAACGCTGCCGACTTTTCCCCCACCTCGTCGATCTGCCGCTCCAGTTCGGCCACGCCAGTCAGGCCGGCGCCGGACACCGCCTGGTAGGTCGAGGCCACCAGCCGGCGCAGCCCGGCCTCGCGGTGGAGGGGCGCCAGGACCGGCATGCAGACCATGGTGGTGCAGTTCGGGTTGGCCACGATCCCCTTGGGCACCCGGGACAGGGCGGCGGCGTTGACCTCGGGGACCACGAGCGGTACCCCCGGGTCCATCCGCCAGGCCGACGAATTGTCGATGACCACCGCGCCGGCGTCGGCGAGCACGGGTGCCCACTGGCGGGAGGCCGTGGCGCCCATCGACAGAAGGGCGAGTTGAATACCGTGGTGGTCGGCGGTGGCCACGTCCTCCACCACAATCCCGTCGAGTTCCCGGCCCGCCGAGCGGGCCGAGGCGAAGTAGCGCAGCTGGTCGACCGGGAACCCCCGGGCCCGCAGGATTCGGCGCATCACGCCGCCGACCTGCCCCGTGGCGCCGAAAATCCCGACCGCCACACCCATGACTACTCGGCCTCCAGCTTGAAGGCGTCGTGGAGGACGATGACTGCCTGCTCCACCAGCGCTTCGCGCACCACGCAGGTCAGTCGGATGGGCGACGTGGAGATCATCTCGATGTTGATGCCCTCCGCCGCCAGGGTCTCGAACATGGTGGCCGAAACCCCCGGGTGGGTCTTCATTCCCGCCCCGATGAGCGAAACCGTCGCAATCTTGTCGTCGGCCAGCACGCCGGTCGCCCCGATCTCCGGTTGCAGGCCCCGGCAGACGTCCAGGGCGGCGGGCAGGTCGGCGTGGGGCACGGTGAAGGAGATGTCGGTCGTGCCCTGGATCGAGATGTTCTGCTCGATCATGTCGATGTTGACGAGGCGGTCGGCCAGCGCCCGGAAAAGGCGGGCGGCCACGCCGGGACGGTCGGGCACGCCGGTCACGGTGAGCTTGGCTTCCGACGCGTCCGACACGACGGCGGAGATGATCGGTTGCTCCATGTGCGAACCCTCCCCTTCTATCCAGGTGCCCGGCTCCCAGGTGAAGCTGGACCGAACGTGGAGTCTCACACCGTGGTTGCGGGCGAACTCCACCGAGCGCATCTCCGGCTTGGGGCATCCGGCGGCGCACATCTCCAGCATCTCCTCGAAGGAGATGCGGTGCAGACGCCGGGCGCCGGGCACGACCCGGGGGTCGGCGGTGAACACCCCGGACACGTCGGTGTAGAGCTCGCAGGCATCGGCCTTCAGGGCGGTGGCCAGGGCGACGGCTGTCGTGTCCGACCCGCCCCGACCGAGGAACGTCACGTTGTGGTCGAGGGATACGCCCTGAGCCCCCCCGACCACGGGGACCCGGCCCTCGTCGATGGCAGCCCGGATGCGGTCGGCCCGGATCTCGACCACCTTGGCCTTGGTGTGCTCGTTGTCGGTGATCAACCCCGCCTGACTGCCGGTGAAGGAATCGGCGGGAACGCCGAGATCGTGCAGGGCCATGCACAGCAGGGCCATGGACTTCCGCTCGCCGGCGGTGATGAGCATGTCCATTTCCCGCCCGGGGCGGGTCGTGGAAACCTGCGCGGCCAAGCGCAGCAGTTCATCGGTTTCCTTGCCCATGGCGCTGACGACCACCACCACCTCGGTGCCCCGGCGACGGGTCCGGGCGATGTAGTCCGCCACGTTGCGGATGCGGTCGGTGTCGGCGACCGAGGTGCCGCCGAACTTCTGCACGATGAGAGACGGGCCGCCCACGGGGAGCGAGGGTACCAGCGGGTCGTGCGATCCCCCGTCGGTAACGCCGCCTTCGACGGCCCGGAACGGGACTTCAGGGCGGGCTGAGTCGGGGCGTCTGCCTACCGGTCCCAGACTGCCAGCGGCTAGCTTGACGCCCCGTGCCGACAGAAAAACGCCAGCGCCAGCGAGAGGGTCGATTGGCCCGCCAAGAGGAGTTGCGGCTGGCTCAACAAAAGGCAAAGCGCAACCGCCAGTTCATCATTGTCGCCGTCGTGGTGGTGCTGCTCGGGGTTGCCTTCTACTTCGTCACCAAGGGCGGCGGCAGCAAATCGGTGGCCACGACCTCGGGGTCGACGACCACCACTGCCCAAGGGTCGAGCACGACCGCCGCCACGCCCACCGCGGTCAGCGTCCCGCTCATCAGCGCCCCCGCCGGCGTCGGCTGCCCGGCCGCCGACGGGACGTCGCCCCACTTCACCAAGTTCTCGGCACCCCCTCCCAACTGCATCGACGCCGCCAAGACCTACACCGCGACCATGCAGACCGACGCCGGCACCATCGTCATCAAGCTCGACCCCGTGGCGGCCCCCAAGACGGTGAACAACTTCGTGTACCTGGCCGGGTACCACTTTTTCGAAGGCACCGCCTTCCACCGCGTCGTGCAGAACTTCGTGGACCAAGGCGGCGACCCGACCGGCACCGGCAGCGGCGGGCCCGGCTACTCCTTCGCCGACGAGCTGCCCAAGGCGGGCGCCTACAAGGCGGGTAGCTTGGCCATGGCCAACAGTGGGGCCAACACCAACGGCAGTCAGTTCTTCATCGTGGCCAGCGACGCGGGCGGTGCCCAGCTGCAGCCCAACTATTCACTCTTCGGTCAGGTGACCAGCGGCATGGATGTCGTAACCAAGATCAACAACGACGGCTCGGCGGCCAGCGACTCAGCCGGCGCGCCCAAGGTCGTCCACAAGATCGTCAAGGTGACGATCGCCGTCTCGTAACCACGCTCGTCAAACGATTGGAAGTCTCAGCCATGCCTCCTGAATGTCCTGCCGCCGACGGCTCCAGCCCCAAGCGCCAGCGTTTCGACGGACCACCGCCGATGTGCATCGACTCGGCGAAGCGATACTCGGCCGAGATGGTGACCAACAAAGGGACGATGCAGATCGAACTCGATCCTCGGGCCGCACCCAAGACGGTCAACAACTTCGTGTTCCTCGCCCGCTACCACTACTTCGACGGGATCACGTTCCACCGGGTCATCCCCGGCTTTGTCCTCCAGGGCGGCGACCCCAACGGCACCGGGACGGGCGGGCCGGGCTACAAGTTCGCCGACGAGCTACCAAAGCCTGGGCGGTACGAGCTGGGGTCGCTGGCGATGGCCAATGCCGGCCCCAACACCAACGGCAGCCAGTTTTTCATTATCAGCGGCCCGAGCGGAATGCAGCTGCCCCCGAAGTATTCGCTTTTCGGCAAGGTGGTTTCCGGCCTGGATGTGGTCGCCGCGATCGACGCCCTCGGTACGCCCGGGGCCGGCCGCCCACAGGAGCGGATCGTCATCGAGTCGGTGACCATCACTGAGAAGGACTAAGCCGGGAACGCCCTCAGGGGACGAGGACGTTCAGCTGCCCCGGTAGGCAGCGGTAGCGCAACGGGGGCTGGAGCACCTCGACCTCGCCGTCGACCGCCACTTCCACCTGGCGACGGTTGAGGTTGACCACAATGGCCCCCGTCCGCCAGCGCACCACGAGGGGCGATGTCGCCAGGCGGCCGAGCAGCAGGGCGCCGACGATCCGCAACCGCGACAACGGCTGGTCGCCTCGTACCAGGCGGACGTCGAGCAGCCCGTCGTCCAGGGTTTCTCGGTCGGCCAAGTCGAGCAGGCCGTCGCCGTAGGTGCCGTTACCGACGAACACCATCCACGAGCGGCGGGTGACGCCCTCGACCTCGACATCGACGCGCCCGCCGTCGCGGAGCTGCTCGTAGGCCGCGACCAGGTTGGCCACTCCTTTGCGCAGCCGGCGCTGGTGGAACTCGCGGCGGATCACGATTTTTGGGTAGACGCCGATGCTGGAGTTGTTCACGAAGATCGTGTCGTTGACGCAGCCCACATCGATGGCGATGACCCGCCCGGCGACCGCCCTTTCGGCGTCGTCCAGGTCGGCGACACCGACGTCCTTGGCGAAATGGTTGCGGGTGCCGGCGGGAATAGGAAGCAACGCCACGTCGGTGCCGACCAGCTGCTCGGCGACGCCGCGGATCGTCCCGTC
This sequence comes from Acidimicrobiales bacterium, assembly GCA_036264135.1. Lineage (GTDB taxonomy): Bacteria > Actinomycetota > Acidimicrobiia > Acidimicrobiales > Palsa-688 > DATARN01. The sequence continues at coordinate 44,046 of DATARN010000069.1, read as the reverse complement.
ACCGCCGGCGGCGCCGACGAAGTCGGGGCCTTCGGCGAGGGCGTCCTTTACCGCCGAGACCAGGTCCTCGGGCGGGACCTCGGCCACCCGGTGGCCGGGGAAGCGGCGCCGCAACTCGCCGATCGATGTCTCCTCCCGACCCGAGCCGGGGTTGACGAAGATGACGCCCCGCCGCGGAGAATTCCCCATTTCTACCGACCCCTTCTGTGCGGCCGAGCCCCGGTCGGGCCGAGACGTGTGGGTCTCGGCCCGACCGGTATCCGGTAGGGGCTTAGTGGACTCGAGCGGTGGCGCAGGGCAAGGTGGGCTCGGTCAGCTGGCGCTCGAGGCGGAAGATGACGTCGCTCAAATCCGACTGGGCCGTCGCCATGGTCACCGAGCCGTTGGCGAACGAGGCGGCCAGCTGGTTCAGCACGGCGACCGCCTGGGGCCGGTTGGTAGCGGCGAAGCGCTGGGCCTCCTGCAGGAGCCGGGTGAACACCCGGTCGGCGCCGCTCGCCAGGTCGCCGTGGACACTGGCGCTGGTAATGGCCGACGTCACCTCGTTGAAGGTGGTGGCGGGCCGGGCCGAGGGAACGAGGGCGGTGTTGGATCCCGCCGAGACCGCCCCGCCGGCCGCCTGAGCCACCACCTGGTACAGGTAGTGCGTGTTTGCCTTAGCCGTCGAGTCGATGTAGGACGTGGTGCCCGTCGTCCCCACCGTGACGGCGCTGCCCGGCACGTACAGCGTCGTCTGGGTGCTGGCCGACCCGCTGGGCGGCGAGAGGTCGGGGACGGCTTCATCGGAGACCGGGGTAGGCGGCTTGGCTCCGACGCTGACGGTCGTGGGGGCCATCTCGGTCCGCAGCACGGTGTAACTCGTGGCGCCGGGGGAAGCGTCCCAGGTGAGCACCGTTCCGCACGACTGGCTGTCGGCCAGGAGCCGGCCCGGGGCGGCCAGTGCGCCGGCGGACGGCGCCGCGGGCGTCGATGCCGGGGAGACGGGCGCCGACGATGTCGGCGCCGTGCCCGCCGAAGACGACGACGCCGGCGCGGTGCACCCGGTTGCCGCCGTGTCCTTCCATACTGCCGTTCCCTGGGGCTGGTTGGCACTGCCAACGAACAGCCCGATAGGCGTGGAGGCGAAGGTGCGGGCGCCGAAGTTGTACAGGCCGTCGCCGAAGGCGTTTTGGGTCAGGGCGGACCAGTACTGGCCGTCACAGGAGTTCCAGATGTCGAATCCGTACTGCGGCCGTAGGACCTTGTCGATGGTGGGATGGAACCGGAAGGTGTAGCTCCAGTCGTTGGTGCCCACGAACAGGCTCGATTGGAAGTCGGCCTGGCGCCAGAAATGGGCGTTGAAGGGATTGCCGAACCCGTCGGGCAAACCGCTGATGGGCGACACCGTGGCCCCGTTGACGGGGCGGGGGTTGCCGACGACCAGCTGCCAGCTGTCGTCGGGATTGATGCGGATCAGCTCCGATGCGGGGATCGGGGTGGTGTACCACCCGCTCGAGCCCACGTAGAGGCGGCTCTGGAACACGTGCATGCTCACGACCGAGGTGATGTCGTTACCCCGGCCGGCGCCGCCGGTAACGATTGGTGTGGCGGAGAAGGGAACCCCGACAGCGTCGGTTTTCCACACCGCGTAGCCGGTGTTGTTCTTGCTGTCGCCGCCGCCGACGTAGAGGCTCCCGTTGAAGACCTCCATCTCGTAGGCCTCGATGGTGTTGGGCATGATCTGGGTGAAGGTCGGGTGGGCGCTGTAGGGCTGCCCGATCTCCTCCACCACCCCGTCGCCCAGCAGCCCCTTGGTGGCGGTCACCAGCAACCGCCCGTTGAAGGACACCATGGCTCGGTACCCCATCGCCGGGAACGGCCCGTTGGCCGTGTTCAGCGTCGCCGGGGCACCATTCAAGGGGGAGAAGGTCCGGCCGTCGGTGGTGCGCAGGATCCGGGGCGGGTTGTTCGCCGCCAGCTCGGGGATGTACTCATCGGCGGTCACCCCGCCGACGTACAGGGCGTCCTGGCCGTTGGCGTCGTGCTGGACGACCATGCCCCGGAAGGCGGTGTCCCGGGCCACGAACTTGCCGGGAGCTCGGGGGTTGGGCACGTTGTTGGGCGACTGGAAGACCATTGTCCACCGGTTGGTCGCCGGGTCGAACTGCCAGATCTCGGCCTGCAGGTTGAGATCGTAGGGGTTGGCGGGGCAGGTGACCTCGGGCATGGGATGGACGGTGTAGTACGTCTGGTCGGGGTGGTAGAACTGCTCGGTCTCGCGTTCCACGCACAACTCGTTGTGGTTGGTGCCCACGTAGAGCTTGCCCTTGAACCACGCCATCGACCACGAGTAGGAGTTCTGCTTGTCGCCGAACCCTCCCCGGGCGATCTGGGGGATTCCGGACACCGCCTGGCTGGCGGTGACCGGAAGGAGCGTGGCGACGATCACGGCGCCGGCGAGCGCCGCCAGGCGGAACGAACGGCGTGCGGTCATGACTGGACCTCCAGAACGGGTACGACGCGAGACAAGGACAACCAAAAAAACCCCAAGGACAGACGGGGACTCACCGCGCTGCCATCCTCCCCGCCACTTCAACCAGCAGCGTAGCGGCACCGGACGGTCCGGGTGCAGCGGAGAGCTCGGCGGCCATGGCCCGAGCGCGCCGGCGGTAGCCGGGGTCGCCCAGCACCTCGTCCACCGCCGCCCGCAGCGTCTCGGGATTGCACCGGCGGGGCGGCACCCGTACGCCTAACCCGGCGTTGACGATGCGCCGGGCGTTGTCCGGCTTGTCCCAGGTGGTGGGCACCACGACGACCGGCACGCCGGCCTGCAGCGCCGCCATCACCGTGCCCGTGCCGCCGGCGGTCACCAGGACATCGCAGCGGGGCATCAACTCCTTGTGGTTGAGCCACGGGGTCACCCGGATGTTCGGCGCCAGGTCGTGGAGGCCCAACTCCTCCAGTCGGCGATGCCGGCCGGTGGTCATGATCACCTCGAGCGGCAGGCCGCCGAGACCGAGAGCGGCCGACTTCAGGATGAAGGCGTCGCCGCTGCGCAGCGTGCTCTCGGTGACGTGGACCCACGGCCGCCCGGCCGGCACCCGGTCTAGCCAGGCCGCCGTCTCCGCCGACGGTGGGTTCCAGATGCACGGCCCGACGTAGTGGACGCTGGCCGGCAGGTCGCCACGGTGGTAATCGAGGCCCGGCACCGTCGGCACCAGGTACAGCGGGAGGCGGGCGGTGAGGTGGTTGACGGAACCCCCGAGGGGGCCGAGCCCGTGGACGGCTCGCAATTCGTCGACGCCGCGGCGCACGCGGCGAGCGAAGAGATCGGTGGTCTTGTTGACGGCCTGGGCGGCGAGGCGGCCCGGCGCCGTCCGCGGCGGCTTCAGGCCCATGCCGGCCGCCGGGGCGTCGGGGCCGGGGATGGTCGGTCCCATGAACGTCGAGGACAGGGCGACGGGGACGGGGACCTTCTCCCAGAGGACGACCATCGTGGACCAGAGCGACAGGTCGGTCACGATCACGTCGGGCCGCCACGCCTCGACAAGGGGCTCGAGATCAGCCAGCTGGCTGGGGATCGACTCGACCAGCCACTCGTGGAGGGTCCGCTGAACGAGGCGGAGCCCGGTGAGCCCGGGCCGGGGAAGCTCCTCCAACGTCCGCATGTGGGCCGCCGCCCGGTCCTCGTCGACCCGAACGAACGGGAAGACCTCGATGCCCGCCGGCTCCAGCAGGGGGCGGGCGCCGGCGCCGGTGTAGAAGGCCACCTGGTGTCCGGCGTCCTGCAGGGCCTTGGCGATGCTGACCTGTGGGAGGACGTGGCCCACGAAGGGCCAGCAGGTGAACAGGAAACGGTGTGGAACGGTCGTCACCCCCTGACGGGGTCGTCCTCCGGCATCAGGCCGGTGACCCGCCCGCGAAGGCCGGCGGGCACCGGCAGACCGTAAAGCTGCAGCACCGTCGGGGCGATGTCGAGGATATCCAGGTCCTGGCGGCCCTCCTCCCGCACTCCGGGACCGCTCATGATGCACATCCCGCTGTGGCGGTGGTTGGCGTCGTCGGGGCCGGTGTCATTGTCGAAGGTGAAGCAGCTCCCGTGACCGATGCTCCCGTTGCTCCGCCAGGACAGGTTGCCGAAGTAGACGACAAGGTCGGGGGCGATGCCGAGGCGCTCGGCCCACAGGTCCTCGGGGCGGTGGACCCGGGTACCGAGGGGGATACCGTCGGGGCCAGGAAGGGCCTCCAGCCGCTCGATCAGCTCGTCGCGGAGGCTGTCGTAGTCGGCCGGGTCCACGCAGCCCTGCGGTTCGCGGCCGGCCACGTTGAGGCAGAGGCGGGCGTAGTGGCCGCCTTCTCCCCACGCCCGGGTGCGGCTCCAGTCGACCGCCGCCTGGCGGAAGGCGACGACGCCGGCCGGCGGCTCGGCCAGCACCAGGTAGCCCTCCTGGCGGAGCCACTCGTTGACGCACACCGCTCCCTGCATCGCCTGGGCGCCATGGTCGGAGACGACGAAGACGACGGTGTCGTCGTCGAAGCGTTCGAGGAGCTCGCCGATCTCGTCGTCGAGATACTGGTAGTAGTTGCGAATGACGTGCTGGAATCGATGCCCGGGTTCGTGCTTCGGATGGCGGGGGTCGAGATAGCTCCAGAAGGCGTGGTGGATGCGATCAACACCGATCTCCACCATCATGAAAAAGTCCCACGGGCGGGTGTCGAGGAGCTGGCGGGCGACCGCGAAGTGCTGCTCGGTCATGGCGTAGATCTCCGCCAGGATCCGGTCGCGATCGTCGCTGCGGTAGTTCTGGACGTCGACGTTGTACGGGCCGACCAGCTGCTCGACCTCACCACGCAGCGCCGCCGGGTAGGTAAACGGCGCGGTGCGTGGATCGGCGGTGAGGAAGCAGGACACCAGTTCGCCGTTGACCGGCATCGGCGGCGACGTGCCCGGGACGCCGACCAGCACGACATGCTTGCCGACTCGACCGAGATGGTCCCAGAGCCGGTCGGCGGTGACCGCCGCCGAATCGGCGACGCGCAAGGAGTCGTAGGAGTAGTCGGCCCGGTTGCGGAAGCCGTAGATGCCCAGCTGGCCGGGGTCGAGGCCGCTGGTCATGCAACTCCACGCCGGCACGGTGATGGGCGGGTCAACGCTTTGCAGCGGCCCCCAGGTGCCGTCGGCCATCAAGCCCGCCAGGTGGGGTAACTCACTGCGCCAGTCGTCGAAGATCAGGGACGGGTCGGCACAGTCAAGGCCGATGATCGCCACCCGGCGGGTCACGCCGGCCCGTCCCCGGCGGCGGGGACGCCCTGGGCGATTTTCTTCACCAGCGGCCCGAAATACACCCGTTCGAACGTCCGCTCCGGGAGGAACCGACGCATCTTGATGGCGGCCGCCGCCGGCCGGCCGACGACGTATCGCAGCCGCGGCTTCTCGTCCGTCAGGGCCTGGTAGATCGCCGCCGCCACGTCGGGGGCCTTGGTCTTGGAGCGGTTGACGACCCGGTCGGCCACGGCCTCCGACGCCTGGAACAGGCGGAAGTACGGGCTCTCCGGGTCGAGCGCCCGGCCGGTGGTGCCCCGGTTGGTCGTCCAGCGGGTCGTCTTTATCATTCCCGGCTCGATCAGGATGCTCTGGATCCCGAACGGGGCGACCTCCAGGGCCAGCCCCTCGGCCAGGCCCTCCACCGCGAACTTGCTGGCGCAGTACACCGAGACGCCAAAGGAGGAGATGCGCCCGCCGACCGACGAAAGGGTGACGATCCGGCCTCGCCCGGCGGCGCGCATGTGCGGCAGGACGGCCTTGGTGGCGGCGATGGTCCCGAACACGTTGGCTTCGAACACGGCGCGCATGTCGGCGTCGGTGGTGTCCTCGAGGCAGGCCCGCAGGCCGATGCCACCGTTGTTGACCAGGGCGAAAATGGACCCCGCCTCGCCGGCGATACCCGCCACCGCGGCGTTGATCGACTCCGGGTCGGTGAGGTCCAGCGGCCAGGTGTGGAGGGTGACCCCGCGCTCGGCCGCCGCCTTCTCCACGTCGGCGGTCATGTCGGGGTGGCGGAGGGTGGCGTAGACGTCGAAGCCCCGCTCCGCCAGGTAGAGGGACGTCTCCAGCCCAAGCCCGGTCGAGCTGCCGGTGACGATGACGGTGCCGCTGCCCGGCGCCGAGGCGGTCACGGCGCCGTCTCGGACGGGTCGAGGCAGGACAGGATGGCCTCGGCGACCATCTCCGGCTGTTCCAGCGGCCCGAAGTGGCCCCACTCGGTGGCCGGCAGGAGGATGGACTCGACGTTGGGCAGGTGCTCGGCCAGGTACCGCTCGGTGCCCAAGAAGGCGGAGCCGTCGCTGTAGATCAGGTGCACGGGGGTGACGATGTCGCCGACCGACTCAAGGGTGAGGCTGCCGACCTCCTGCGAGTCCTCGGCGATGGAGGTGGTCTCGATGAGTCGCAGGATGGCCTTGGAGTTGCGGGGCAGACCGGCCAGGGGACCCCACTTCTTGGGCACCTCGAGGCTGGCCCGCAGCAGGAAATCCACGTCGGTGCGGCGATCGGCCGGGACGGGGAACCCGGAGCGCTCCAGCACCTCCGACCAGTAATCCCAGCCCTCCCAGTCGTTGCTGGCCCGGGCGAAGATCATGGCGGGAAGGGCGGCCTCGACCGCGACCACGTCGCTCACCCGGTCGGGGTGGCGGTGGGCGAAGTACAGGGCGATGTCGGCGCCGAAGCTGTGGCCCACCAGGAAGGGACGTTTGATCTTCAACTCGTCGAGCAGCGCCAGCAGGTCGGCGCACATCTGATCCACCGTGTAGCCGCTCTCGGGCATGGAGCTGTACCCGTGGCCCCGCAGGTCGTAGGTGAGGATGTGGAAACGGTCCCAGAGGAGTGGAACGATCTTCAGGTGCCACACCGCCAGGTTGCCGGTGAGACCGTGGATCATCACCAGTTCCGGGCCTTCGCCGATCTCGGTGTAGTGGATCTTGACCCCGGTCGGGAGGTCGACCTTCGGCACTCGTCAGCCTTTCTCGATCATTCGACGTAACCGAGCGCCCGCAGCCGGCTCAGGATGGTCGCTTCGTCCTCGTCATCGAAGAGAACCGCCCCGTCCTCGCCCATAGGGATGGGGGCGGCGGCGGCGGTAGTGACCGAGCGGGCGGGACGCCTCGCCATCTGGCCGTCCTCGAAGACGGCCGCGGGGATGACGCCGGACATGTCGTCGGGCACCGGCAGGTCCAGGGCGTAGAGGAGGAGGGGGGCGACATCGGTGATGGACACCTCGTCGATCGCCGCGCCCCGGCGCACCGCGGGGCCGGAGGCGACGAACACGCCCTCCCAGCGGTGGCCGCCCTGGGCGAGGGGACGGCCACGGATGAGTTCCTCGGAACGCAGGATGGACACGGCGGTGCCTCCGTCGAAAATGACGGAGATGTCGGGTGCGTACTGCTCGAAGGGCCCGGCGAAGGCGTCGACGCGAGTGTGGATCTCCGAGACGAGAAGCTTTCCGTTGTCGGGCCGGCGGACCTCGGCGAGGGCGGCGGCCAGCTCGTCGGTGATGCGGGCCCGGGTCTCGGTGGGCAGCGGGCCGCCCGCCGGGTCCTGGGCCACGATGTGGATCCCGCTGCTGCTCGGGGTGGCCACGTAGGCCAGCGTCTTCTTCCAGTCGAGATCGGAGATGTGCCGGGTCATCTGGGTGAAGCCGATCTGGGCCTCGACCGAGATGCCGCCGGAGGCCTCGTCGGCCCACGCCAGGTAGCCCTGCTGGGCCAGCCATGAGTTGAGGTAGAAGACGTCGAAGGTCGGGCCGAACCCGTGGTCGCTGCCGACCACGGTGAGGGCGTCCGGTCCGGCCATGGCGACGAGCTCGGCGATGATCTCGTCGAGGCGGCGGAAATAGCGCTCACACAGCGCCGTGATGCGCGCTTCCCACGGCGAGGGGTCGAGTGGTTGGCACGCCGGGTCGACGAACCGCCAGCACAGGTGCTGCAGCTTGTCGACTCCGTCGAACATGACCCCGACCAGCTCGGCCGGCTCCTCGCGCATGAGATAGGAGGCGATCTCGAACCATCGCTCCTCCCGACGGATGTGCAACTCGATCCAGTCGGCGTACTCCTCCTCGGGGCAGCCCTCGATGGCTTTGGCTTCGAGGGTCATGTCAAGCGACAGCTCCCGGGGGTTGAAGCTGGGCAGCGTCTTGAGGCGGTCGAACAGCCCGTCGGGGTGGCAGCCGAGCCGCAGCTGGCGCCACGGCATCCATCCGCCGGGGACGATGCATCCCTTGACCGCCGGCGGAGGAAACATCAGCGGGAAGTTCAAGGCGATGACGGACTTGTCGTAGTCACTGGCCAGCGACCAGATGGTGGCCGCCTGGATGTCCTGGGAGTTGGTGAAGCGGAAATACTCGCTGTCCACCGACTCCTTCTGGAAGAAGTCGAACACGCCATGCTGGCCGGGCCGCTTGCCAGTCATCATCGACGTCCACCCCGGCGGGGTGAGGGGCGGCATCACGGTGCGCAGCGGCGCCCGGGTCCCGCGGGCGGTCAGCTCGGCCAGGAACGGCATCACCCCGCGCGCCATCAGCGGATCCAGCACCGTGAAGGTGGCGCCATCGACGCCGATCAGCAGGGCTTCGACGGTCACCGCGATTGCCCGCCGGGCGAGGCGGCGAGTTGTTGAGAGACGTAGCTCGCCAGTTCGCCGACCGTCAGATCCCGCCGGTCGACGGGACGCTGGCCGATCTCGGCCAGGAATTCCGAGAAGGGCAGCTTGCCGTAGCGGTGCTGGATGGCGGTGCCCAGCACGACCAGATCCAGGGATTCAAGCCCGAGGTCACTGAGGAACAAGGTGTCCAAGGTGATGACGCCGTCGTATTCCCAATCGTCGGCCAGCTCGGCGATCAGCCGGAAGATCTCGGCGCTGACTTGCGGATCGACAATCGTCATCGCTGCGTGCTCCATTCCGGCCTCGTGGCGGCCGCGTGCTCGTCGGGGGGGCGTTGATCCTGGGCGACGGCCACGACCACGTCGTCGACCTGGCGAGTCTGCACCACCAGGTCGACGCCCGCCAGGTCCGGGTGGGCCTCGGCCAGCCGACCAGCCAGGCGGGCGGTCAGCCGCTCTTCGAGGGGATCGACGGCGGTGATCACCACCGAGCGGGGGCCGTCGCTCAGGCCCGATCCTGTCGCCTTGGCCACCGCCTCCTTGGCGCACCAGCACCGCAGCGCCCACTCTTCGGGCAGCCCGGACAGGCGTTGCCGTTCCTCGTCGTCGAATGCCACCTCGCCGAACCCGCGGCCTGGCGTGCGCACCCGCTCGACGTCAATGCCGAGGTAGTCGCTGGCGCCCACCACGGCCACCGCCACGCCATCGGAGTGTGCAATGGACAGGCCGAGAGGGCCGGGCACCCGGTCCCGCCAGGGGCCGCTCACGACGGGCCGGCCGGCGGCGTCGGGTTGGATCTCGATGTCGGCCAGGGTGGCCTCGATGCCGGGGCCGGCGGCGAGCAGCGCCCGCAGCGCCTCCTTGGCCGCCGTCCTGCCGCCCAGCCACTCGAGCTGGCGGGCCTCGGGCACCCGCAGGGCGGCGAAGGCGGCCCGCTCGTTCGGGCCGAGGATGCGGCCGGCCCACACCTGCTTCCAGAACTTCCGGTCGCCGGGGACGTCCACATCCACCCGGCGGGACCCGAAGAGCCACGGAGAGGAGAGGTCGGCCGGGCCGCCGGCGGTGACGAGCGGCCGGAGGAACGGCGAAACCTCGAAGCGCTTGTCCTCCCAGCCGGTCATCCGCATCCACAGCCGGCCGTCGGCACCGACCATGTCGATGTCCGAGCGAACGAGTTGGGCCCCGTCGAGGGCGATCCGGGCCCGACAGGCGATGTCTTCACCGGTCGGGCGCAGCGGCCCGAAGACGTCGAGGGCGGCCAGGCGGAACGGAAAGACGACGTTGGCCGACGCCAGCTGCTCGGCGGCCCAGAAACCGATCACCTGTCCGGCGGCGTCGAGCACGATGGGATCGAGGAGAAAGGGCGGCTCGGCGGGGCGGCGGGAAAAGCCGGTGAACGGCAGCACCCGCAGGGTGGCGGTGGCGCCGCCCGGCGCGCTGTCCACCATGGCGGTCACGCCCTGCCACATGGGACCGTGGAACATGCCGCCGGCATACAGGCGGTCGGGGGCCAGGCCCGAGGGCCGTCCCTCGGCCACGCCGGCGCCCAGCGGCGCGGGCGCCTCGGGGTAGTCGGGAGCCAGCAGCACCGCGGCCGTGATCACCGGGGTGGGATCCGGCTCGGACAGATTGCGCAACTCGACCGCGACCCGCTTCTCCGGCCCGGTACCGGGCTGCAGGCGGACGGAGATCTCGACCGAGACGGCACCCTTTTCCAGCGCCAACCACCGCAGCGCCGTGACGTCGCGGAGTCCGATGACGGCGTGGTCGGGGACCAGCCCGGCCGCCGCTTCGGCGAGGATCTCGAGGCTCATGGTGAGGGGCATGACCGGCAGCCCGCTGGCCGGTGCCGACGGATCGCGGCCAAGGACGTGATCGCCCAGGTAGAGGTCCTCGGCCAGGTCGAAGGTGCGGCGCACGACCACCTCGCCGTGGTCCGGCGCGGCGGCGGCCGGCGGCGGGGCGGCGGCCGGTGGCGATCCGGCGGGCTCGGCCAACACGTCGATGATCTGGGCGATGGTCCGCTGCGCCGCCAGCAACTCCAGGTCGATCTCGTCGACCCGCCCCGACTGCTGCCGGTAGTTCCCCAGGATCTCGACCCGCTTGATCGAGTCGATCCCCAGGTCCGCCTCCAGGTCGAGATTGTGGTCCAGCATGGCCTCGGGATATCCGGTCCGCTCGCTGATCAGCGCCAGCAGCTGGCCGGTCACCTCCGCCCGGAGGTCGGCCACCGCGGGGGCGGGCGGCGCTTCGATCTCAGGGGTGGGAAAAGGGGCGGGGGCGGCAACCGACCCGTTCGTGTGCCCATTGGTGGGCGCCACCGGCGGGACGAACACCGGCTCCGAGACCGGTAGTGGCGCCACCGCCGGCGCCACCGGCCGGACCACGGCGGCGGGCGGCGGGGCCTCGCCGGTGCCCGCGGCGCGCAGGTAGGACTGCATGATTTCCTGGTTGACCGCCAGGAAGCGGTCCATGGTCGAAAGGTGGCCGGCAATGACGGCAGCCATGGCATCGAGGCCCACCGGGAGGGGGGACGGCGTCGTCCATTCGGCGGCCGGGGTCGGCGGCGCCACGGCCGCCCAGTCGGGAGCGGGGGTCGACGGCGCCACGGCCGCCCAGTCGGGCGCGGGCTCCGCCGGGGACGTCACGACCGGGGGCGGGGTGGGGGCGGCACGGTGGTTCTCGCTGCCACCTGACGGCTCGGATCGGGGCATGACCTCATCTACTACATCGGGGGACAGTCGCAACATCGGCCACCGCTGCGCCAGGCTCATCGTCGGGTTTGCGGCCGGCGCCCGGGCCGATTCGAGCTCGGGCCGCTCGACGCGGCGCACGCTGCGGTAGGCGAACAGCTGGCCGAGGTCCAGATCGACCCCGTGGGCGACCAGCTGGCCCACGAGATGGTTGAGCTGCGTCGTACTCGGGCGGTGGCGGACATCGGCGGGCACGACGAGCGCCTCGCGGCCTCGCAGCGTGTCCTCGGCGAAGGCGGCCAGGTTGCCGCGCGGACCCACCTCCACGAAGACGCGGGCGCCGTCGTCGTAGAGCGACTCGATCGTGCGGCGGAACTCGACCGGGCGGAACCACTGCTCGACGAACAGGTTGCGGACCTCGTCGGGGGCGGCCGGGTAGGGCCGCCCAGTGGTACAGGAGTACAAGACGGTGTGGCCGTCCCGGACCTCGGGACGGGCGAACACCTGGCGCAACCCCTCGGCGTAGGGAGCGAACAGCGGGGTGTGCACCGCCCGGTCGTACGGCAGGACCTCGTAGATGACGCCTTCCCGATCGGCGATCTTGCGGGCCCGGTCGACGGCGTCGGGTTCGCCCACCAGCACGGCCTGATGCGGGCAGTTGTCCATGGCCAGGTGGATCTCGCCGCCCGCCTCGGCGGCGATCTCCTCGGCCCGTTGGCGGTCGGCGGCCAGGGCGAGCAGCGCCGCCTTGGGGACTCCGTCGCCCGACGCCGCCTCGGCGTAGGCGCGCCGCAGGGCGCCTCCGATGCCCCGGATGCCGTCGGTGGTGTCGAGATCGACGACGCCCGATGCGAGGGCGGCGGCGTACTCGCCGCTGCTGTGGCCCACACAGGCATCGGCGTGGAGCCCGAGGCGGCCGAGCACGGCGTGCATGGCCTGGTTGGCGGTGAACACCGACTCGATGGCGGTGTCCATGCGCATCAACCGTTCCTCTGCCTGCCGCCGCTCGTCGTCGGAGAATCCGGGCCGGGGAAAGATGTCGTCGCTGGGCAGCCGGGGACGCCCCTCGTCGCGACCGATCCGGTCGGCGCGGTCAAAGATCTGGCGGGCCTCGGGAAAGTTCAGGCACAGGTCACTGAGCATGCCCGGGTACTGCGCCCCCTCCCCGGGAAACAGGAACGCCACCTTGGCGCCGGCGCCGACTGGTTGGGCGGTGTAGTAGATGCCCGAGACATCCTTGATCCGCCGGCAATTGGGATCCGCCAGCTTGCCGGCGGCCCGTTCCAGCTTGCGGCCGAGGTCGGCCAGGCTGGCCGCCACGATGGCCAGGCGGGTCGTGCCGGCCGACGGGCCGATCTGGCCGGCCAGAGTGGACGCCAGGTCGGCCAGGGTGAACGACGCCTCGGCCTCGCCGGCGGGAAGCAGGGTGGCCAGCCGCAGCGCCTCCTGGCGCAGGCCGTCGGCGGTTTCGGCCTCGAGGACGCAGATCTCCGACCCCCAGCGGGCCTGGTGGCCGGGAAGCTCCCGGCCGCCGGTGGCGGCGTGTTCTTCCAGCACGGCGTGGGCGTTGATGCCTCCGAAACCGAAGGCGTTGACGCCGGCCCGACGAGGCTGGTCACCGCCGTGGACCCACGGCCGGGTTTCGGTGTTGACGTAGAAGGTGGTGCGGTCCAGCTCGGGGTTGGGCTGGTCGCAGTGCAGCGTCGGCGGCAACACCTTGTGATAGAGCGCCAGGGCGCACTTGATGACCCCGGCCACGCCCGACGCCGGAATGGTGTGGCTGATCATCGACTTCACCGTGCCGATGGCACAACTGGGCAGCTCGCCCTGGGAAGACCCGAACACCCGGCTCAGAGCCTCGATCTCGACAGCGTCACCGATCGGGGTGGCCGTCCCGTGGGCCTCGATCAGCCCGATGGACTCCGGGGCGACGCCCGCCACCTCGTAGGCCCGGCGGAGGGCCAATTCCTCGCCGTCGACGCGGGGCGCCATGACGCTCGTCCCCCGCCCGTCGCTGGCCACGCCCACGCCGCGAAGCACGGCATAGATGCGGTCGCCATCGGCTTCGGCGTCGGCCAGGCGCTTCAGCACCACCATGCCGATGCCCTCCCCGAGCAGGGTGCCGTCGGCGTCCTTGTCGAAGGGGCGGATCTCCTGGTTCCGGGACAGGGCGTTCAGGTGGCAGAACACGTTGAGGGTGGGCACCGGCATCCACACCTGCGAGCCGCCGGCGAGGGCCAGGTCGCACTCGCCGTTGACCAGATCGCGCATGGCCAGCTGCATGGCCACGAGCGACGAGGCGCAGGCGGCGTCGATGGTGTAGGTCGGGCCCATCAGGTCCAAGCGGTTGGCGATGCGGCCGACCACGATGTTCGGGATCAGGCCGGGAACGGTCTCCGGGCCGATGCCCGGCAGGACCCGTTTCATCTCCTGGCGGAGGCGGTCGATCTCCGCGTCACCGAATTCGGGATGGAGTTGCTTGATGACGTCCAGCGTCTGGCCGACGACCAGGGAGCGCTGGATGACCTTGGCGTTGCCGCCGTTCAGGTAGGTGCCCTTGCCCAGGACCACCGCGGTGCGGTGCCGCGTCTCGACGGGCAGCTCCGACCAGCCGGCGTCGGCCAGGGCGTCGCGGGCCAGCTGGAGGGCAACCCACTGGTCGGGCTCGCCACCGACCGAGACCGGCGGGATCCCATGGGGCAACGGGTCGAAGGTCAGCAACGACCCGAGATAGCCGCCCCGCCGGCAGTACACCTTGTCGGTGTCCTCGAAGTCGGCGTCGAAATAGGTCTCGCCATCCCACGACTCCGGGGGAGCGTCGGTAACGGAATCGACCTTGTTGACGATGTTGTTCCAGTAGGCGTCGATGTCGGGCGCACCGGGGAACAGGCAGGACATTCCGATGATGGCGACGGCGGCGCCGTCGCCATCCCGTGCCGTGACCGTCATGCCGGCCGTCCGGCCGCCAACCGGTTGAGGGCCCGGCTGCCGGCGCCGACCATGTCGGTGACCACCGCCAGCGGGCGCCCGTCGGGCCCGAACAGGTGGTAGTCGGCATGACACAGCGGATTCTGGCTCTCCTGGCGGATACGCATTTCCAGGTACACCGCTTCGCCCGGCGCGGCCGCCCCGAAGCGGCGGAGGTGGCTCAACCGGTTGGGCAGCAGCGTGATGTCCCAGTGCAGGCGGGTCCAGATCAAGGTGAGCTGCAGGGCGCTGTCGACGACCACCGGGTCGATGAGCCAGCCGGCACCGCGACCGTCGCTCAGCAGCACCGCGGGCTCGGAGGGGTGCAGGACGGCCCGCGCCCCCGCCGGTCCCATCCCCGGAATGGCCTCGATGCCCTGAAAGAGAGGGCCGTGGAACAGGAACGCCTCGTACGCCTCGGCGACGGGCATGTCGAGGGGCGCCAGGTCGCCGAGGGGCGCCGGCTGGTCGAGGGGAGGCTGGCGAACCCCGGCCGCGGACAGCTCCACGACGGCCCGGTAATGGGCGATCGGCGGCTCGCCCGTCGACGAGATGGTGACGTCGACGGCTCGGTCTCCCGGCTGGGCGACGGCCGTCACCCGCACCGGGCGGGGCCCGTCGTCGACGGTGATGCCCCGAAGGAGCTGCACGTCCCGGAGCCCGACGACCTCCAGCTCGGGCCAGCCGGCGGCAACAACTTCGGCCATGAGTTCCATGGCCATGGCGAAGGGGAAGACGGGGATGGCGTCCACCACGTGGTCATTCAGGTACCGGTCATTGACCAGGTCCAGGGTGCGAACCAGTTCCATCCGTCCCTCGGCGTTGAACCGGGGGGCCAGGCTGACGGGGACCAGGGCCAGCCGGGGCCGGTCGAGACGATGGCCGTGGCCCGCGTGGCCGCTGACGCCGTGGCCATTGGTGGCGTGGCCGTTGCTCGCAGCGGCGGCGGCGTGACCATTCGTGGCGTGACCGTTCGTGGCGTGACCATTCGTGGCGTGACCGTTCGTGGCGTGACCGTTCGTGGCGTGACCGTTCGTGGCGTGACCGTTGGTGGCGTGACCGTTCGTGGCGTGACCGTTGGTGGCGTGACCGTTGGTGGCGTGGCCGTTGGTGGCGTGACCGTTGGTGGCGTGGCCGGGGCTCGACGGCGCAGTGGCCGGGGCCATGCCGCCGGCGACCATGACCTCGACCTCGCCCTTGGCTCCGAAGCGCAGCTCCTCGTCCAGGCGGCGGCACCCCTGCTCCACGGGAATCAGCTGTACGCCCCGACTTTCGAACTGCTGGCGGATCTCCGGGGACACCATGCCGGTGGTCAACCATGGGCCCCAGTTCATCGAGACCACGCGGGCGGGCCAGCGGCGATCGAGGTCGTGGGCCAGCTTGTTGAGCACCTCGCTGGCGGCGGCATAGTCCGCCTGGCCGCGGTTACCGAAGCGGCCCGACACCGAGCTGAAGAACACCAGGAAGCGGAGGTGGTCCGGGCGGAGGGTGGCCGCCAAGGTGGCGGCGGCGGCCAGCTTGGTCGCCACCACCCGGCGCAGCGACTCCAGCTGCTTGTCGCCGATGAGCTTGTCCTCCACCACGCCGGCGCCGTGAATGACCCCGTCGATGTGGCCGTAGCGCTGGTAGACGCTCTCGATGAGCTGGCCGAAGGCGGCCGCGTCGCGCACGTCGGCGATGCGGTAGTCGATTGTTGCCCCGGTGGCGTGGAGGCGGCCCAGGTTCTCCGCCACTTCGCGCCGGGCCATGAGCGACCGGTACTCGGCTTCCACGGTGGCCGGGCTCACCGCGGCGCCGGTCCGGCGCTGTTGGTCGGCGATGGCGCCCTTCAGGGCCCGCAGGTCGGTCAGGCCGGCGGTGGCCGGGTCTTCGGCGACCGCCGGGGTGCGGCCCACGACGACGACGGTTGGGCGATACCGGGCGGCCAGGTAGGCCGCCGTCTCGGCGGTGATCCCGCGCGCCCCGCCGGTGATCAGTACCACCGAGTCGCCGTCGAGGATCGGGGTCTCGGTGCGCCCGGCCAGGCCGGCGGGCACCGATTCGAGGCGCTGCCGGATTCCGTCCCGGTAGCCCACCTCCACCATGCCATCGGCACTGCCCAGCTCGGCGAGGAGGAGGTCGGCATCGGCCCGGTCCACGTCGACCGCCTTCACCCGCACGCTCGGCCACTCCTGGGCCAACGTCTTCAAGAACCCGACCAGCGCACCCTGATGGGCCAGGCCGGCCGGGCCGTCGAGGCCGAACGTCCCGCCCATGGCGGTCGCCCCGAGGACGGCGGCGCCGCCATCGGCGGCGGCGGATTCGAGATCGCCCCGCAACGCCTGGCAGAGAAGGAAGAGGCCGACCAGATCGTCGGGAACGGCGCCGGAACCCTCGGCGGGGCGGGCCGAGGGAAGATAGGCGAGGGCCTTGACCCGGCCACCGAGATCGTGGACGCGGCGAACGAGGGTGGACACCGCCTCGGGATCGTCAAGTGGTCGGGCGAGGAGGTCGTGGCGGACGACCCGCTCACCGCGTCCCTCCACCCGCTGGGACAGCGACTCGCCGGCGCCGTGGCCACCATCGATGATCAGAACCACGCCGCCAGGCGCCAAGCCACCGGCCCGGTCGGCGGCCGGCGCCGGCACGGAGCGAAGAAGGAAGCGGCCGATGGGACCATCGAATGCCTCGAGAGCTGGCACCGACACCGCCTGGGGGGCGGCGGCGGGTTGGCCGCGGAGGAAGGACAACATCACCGCCTCGTGGCTGGCCAGGAAGTGCTGCATCATGCCGTGGTAGCGATCCATGACGTGGTTCATCCCGGGCAGGGCGCCGCTCGCGGCGGCGCCGGGCGGGGCGGGCACGAGGGCGGGATGCGCCGCCGGGGCGGGTGCCGGGACGGTGGACGCCGGGGCGGAGGGGGTCGAGGGGGTCGAGGGGGGCACGGCGGTGGGGGTGGGTGAGGCAGCCGCTGCCACCGGCCGGTTCGTAGCCCGGTCCGGGGTGGGGTGGGCGGGGTTGACGACCTCGACTTGCAGCGGAAGGGGCACGGCGTCGGCCGCGGTATCGGCCGCGGGCCGGGCCCGGCCACCGTTGACCACCCAGGCGGTGGCGGTGGTCGCGGGAGTCCCGGCCACCGGCTGGAGCGTGTCGAGCCGCAGCGGCTGGACCGAGCGGCCGGCAAACAGTTCGCCCAGGCGGACGCCGACGCCCTCGGTGACCAGCCCGGCCAGGCAGTGCAGTAGCTGGGTGACACCGGGCCGGCCTTTCCGGTCCACCGGCAGGCAGAGGTGAGGACGATCTCCGAGGATGCTCCCGGTCAGACCGGAGAGCACGGTGCCCGGCCCCACCTCGACGAAGAGTCGGGCCCCGGCGGCGTGCATGGCCTCGATCTCGCCCACGAACTCGACCGGCTTGACCAGATGCTCGGCCAGCAGCCCGACGATTCCATCGCGAGTTGGGGGATAGACGCCGGCGGTCGTGTTGGAGAACACGGGAATGGTGGAAGGGGCAAAGTTCGTCAGCGCCAGCTCGGCCGCCAGCCGTCCCTGGGCTCCCGCCATCAGTGGCGAGTGGAAGCCACACGCCACCGGCAGCACCTTGGCCGTGAGCTGGCGATCTCGGCACCACGCCACGGCGCGCTCGATGGCCTCGGCGGTCCCCGAGACCACGGTCTGGCGGGGGCCGTTGCGGTTGGCCGCGACCAGGTCGCCGCCGGCCAGCAGGTCACCCAGCTGTTCCACGCTGGCGTCCACGGCCGCCATGGCGCCGGGCGTGCCCGCCGCCGCCTCGGTGACGAAGCGGCCGCGGGCCTCCGCCAGGTGCAGAAGGTCCTCGACGCTCAGGCTGCCGGCGGCGGCCAAGGCGACCAGCTCACCGAAACTGTGGCCCGCGACCAGGTCGGGTTCCACCCCGAGGGCCCGCAGTAGGGCCAGGCAGGCGAGGTCGGTGGCGGCCAGCGCTGGCTGGGCCACGTCGGTGGCGGTGAGCTCGTCGTGGCGCCCGCCGGCGGCGTCGGGCGTGAAGGTGGGCGGCGGGAAGATGTAGCGGCTGAGCACCTGCGGCAACCGCGAGCCCAGGGCACGGTCGGCTCGCTCGAAGCACTCCCGCACGACGGGGAAGGCGACCGCCAGATCGACGGCCATGTTGACCCGCTGCGAGCCCTGGCCGGGGAACAGGAACGCCACCTTGCCGTCGGCGGCCATCGGGGCGTCGGCGAAGTGGATGCCGTTGGGAAGGTGGTGCCGGCCCTGGTCGCCGCCCAGCAACCGCGCCGCCTCCTGCAGCTTGGCGGTCAGATCGGCCACGGAGTCGGCGACGATGGCGAGCGTCGGGCCGCCCGGCGGTGTCCGCTGGGCGGTGGTGGCCAAGGTGTGAGCCAGGTCCGACAGCGCCGGCGAGGCGCCGGCGTCCCCGGCGTCCCCGGCGTCCCCGGCGTCCAAGGAGGCCAGGACGGTTGCGACGGAGGTGGCGAGGCGGGCACGGGTCGGTTCACGCCACACGAAGAGTTCGGCGGGCCAGGAGTCGACCGGCGCCTCACCGCCGGCGAGAAAGCTGCCCGTGTACTCCTCCAGGACGATGTGGAAGTTGGTGCCGCCGAATCCGAAGGCGCTCACCCCGGCTCGCCGGGGGACGCCGTCGCGGCCAAGCCACGGCCGCGTCTCGGTGTTGACGTAGAACGGGCTGGACTCGAAATCGGCTTTGGGGTTGGGCTGCGTCACGCCAAGGGTGGGGGGCAGGACCTTGTGGTGCAGCGCCAACGCGGTTTTGATCATCCCGGCCACCCCGGCGGTGGCCTTGGTATGGCCGATCGACGACTTGACCGACCCGAGGGCGCAGGCCTGCGTCGGCGCGCCGGCCTGGCCGAACACCGACGAAAGGGACTCGACCTCGGCCTGGTCGCCGGCCACCGTGCCGGTGCCGTGGGCCTCGACCAGGCGGACCGTGGCGGGCGAGAAGCCGGCGTGGGCATAGGCCCGCCGGAGGGCCCGCCGCTGGCCCTCGGGCCGGGGGGCGGTGAGGCTGCGCTCGCGCCCGTCGCTGGCACCGCCGACGCCCTGGATGACGGCGTAGATGCGGTCGCCGTCCCGCTCGGCGTCGACCCGCCGCTTGAGGACCATGGCGGCAAACCCTTCGCTGATGGCGATCCCGTCGGCTTGGGAGTCGAACGGGCGGCACCGCCCCGTCGGGGACAATGCGTGGGTCTTGCTGAAGCACAAGTAGGCAAAGGGGTTCTGGATAGCGTCGACCCCGCCGACGACGGCCATGTCGCTGACCCCCATCTGCAGCTCACGCACGGCCATGCACACCGCCGCCAGTGAGGACGCACAGGCGGCGTCGATCGTGAAGTTGGTGCCGCCCAGGTCGAACCGGTTGGCGATGCGGCCGGCGGCGACGTTCATCAGGACGCCGGCGAAGCTGTCCTCGGTCCACTCCGGCAACTGGCCGTTGAGTTCCTCGGTGAGCTCGGTCGCCGAGTCGCCGAACAGCTTGGGTAGCAGGGCGCGGATGGTGTAGCCGACGCCGACATCGGCGCCGCCGCCGCCCGCGCCGAGGATCACCGAGGTCCGTAGCCGGGAGAACGGCCGATCCAGGTAGCCCGCGTCCTTCAGCGCCGCCCGGGCCACCATCAGCCCAAGCAGCTGGAACGGCTCGATCGAACGCAGGGTGGCGGGCGGCATCCCGAAAACCATTGGGTCGAAGAGGACGTCGTCGACGAAGCCGCCCCAACGGGAGTACACCTTGTCGCGGGCGGAGGGATCGGCGTCGTAGTACTGCCGCCAGTCCCACCGGGTGGCGGGAATCTCGGTCACGGCGTCGTGGCGGCCGAGAATGTTCGACCAGAACGTGGCCAGGTCCGGGGCCCCGGGGAGAATGCAGCCCATCCCCACGATGGCGATGTCGGCCGGCGGCAGGGCGGTCTCCGAGGCGACCTCGGCGTCGGCCACCGCGGGCAGTACGACATCCGCCAGGTACTCCGTCGAGCCGGCCGAGATTTCGTGGTGCAGCTGGGCAACGGTCACGACCCGGTCCCGGAGGGCGGCCACCTGGCCGATCATGAACAGGCCGTTCCGCCACTGCGCCTCGTCGTCGAGAGTCACCAGCTTCGGCGCGGCGGGATCGACGCCGTGGAGGGGGTGGTGATCGACGCCTTTGGCGGCGATGCGCAATCGACCGACGTTGAGGACCTCGAGGCGGTTGCGCAGGTCGTCCGACGCCAATCCCTGGACGACAAGGGCCTGCTTCTCGGTCCGGAAATCCTCGGCGAAGGGCGACGGGATGCAGCGGGTGGCATGGCCGGGACCGCTCTCCAGCAACACCGTGCTGTCGCAGGCGACTGCGGCGTCCTGGAAGCCGCGGGTGATGGCGCCTGCAGCCACCGCCTCCTCGGTGAAGAGGTAGGCGGTCCCCACCAGGACACCGACGCGCACGCCGCGAGCGACGAGCGGCGCGGCGATAGCCGCCACCATGGCGGCCGAACGGCGGTCGTGGATGCCGCCGGCGAAGAGCATGTCGTAGCCGGTCGCGTCCGGCGTACCCGGGAGCTCCTCCAGGAGGGTCCGCACCATGGTCTCCCACAGCACGAAGCTGCTGCGGGGCCCGACATGGCCGCCGCACTCACGTCCCTCGAACACGAAGCGGCGGGCGCCGTCGCGGAGGTACAGCTTGAGCAAACCGGGCGAGGCGACATGCAGGTAGGTGGGGATGCCCTGCGCTTCCAGGACCGCCGCCTGATCGGGACGCCCGCCGGCGATCAGCGCGTAGGTAGGACGGAAGGAGCGGATGACCTCCAGCTGCTCGGCCCGCAGCTCGGCGGGCACGAAGCCCAGAATGCCGACGCCCCAAGGCCGGTCACCCAGCTGCCGCTGGGCATCGGCCAGCAGGACCTCGACCTCGGGCCCACGCATGAGCGCCAGGGCGAGGAACGGTACCCCGCCGTCGCGCGCCACGGCGGCGGCAAACTCCGCCCGGTCGCTCACCCTCGTCATGGGGCCCTGCACGATGGGATAGCGCGTGCCGTGGGCGGCCGCCCATGACGACCCTTCGGCCAGGGGATTGGCCGCCCGGGCCACGCCGACCTGCTCGATGATGGCGTCGTTGAGCGCCCGCAGGATCCCGCTTACCGTCCGGAACCGCTGCGCCAGATCGGCGGCGAAGGCCCCGTCCTGCCCCACCGCCAGCACGGACCCGTCATCGCCGTGCCAGTCCGTACGGGCCACCACCTCGGCCCGCCAGCGGTCGAGGACATCATCGGTGTTCTCGGCCGCCAAGGCGATCTCAAGTTCCTGCAGGGCGGCGGCGCCGGTCATCCCCGGGCGGGTGAAGACGCGGACGGGGGCGTCCAGGGTCTGACCCAGGCAAACAGTCTCGCTGCCGTCCATGGCCCGGATCAGCGACCGGACGGTCTCGGGGACCGGCGACTCGTGCGCCAGGAGGAGTTGGCTGTCGAGCACCGCTCCGGCCGCCCCGGCGGCGTAGCAGGCGGCGGCGGTATGGACCCCGACGCCACCATGGACCCACACGGGGACCGAGAGGTTGGCCAGCAGGCGCTGCAGGAGGACGAACGCGCCCTCCTCGCCGACCCAGCCGGATGCCTCGTGGCCCTTGGCAATGACGGCGTCCACACCGCTCGCCTCGGCCACGCGGGCCTGGTCCAGCGAGGTGCAGGTGGCAAAAACCCGCGCGCCGCGATCGTGCACCGAGCCCACGACGGCGCTCAGGTCGCCGGCGGTGGCCAGCGCCGCGGCGGCGAGTACGACCAGGTCGAGGGGACGACCGGACCGCTCGAGGACGGACGGGAGGACAGCGGTGTCGCCGACCAGTACGCCGAAGCGTCCCCGTCCCAACTCCGCCAAGCGTACGAGTGATAGCTGCCAATCCGTTTCTGAAACGGCGTATTCGAGATTGAGAACGCCGATGGCACCGGCTCTACTACCGGCTATCGGAATTGTGGGATTCGGCGCACCTGCCGAAGGAAGGACGATGTAGTCGAAGTCGGTTGGGCGCATTATTGATTCCTTGGACTCTTTGGGCCGCGCAAACTCAAGCGTTAACCCTAGGCGTCTTGGTGTTACCGATTGGTAAACTGTGAACTAACTCGATGTTTCACCCCGCCCAATTCAAGGAATCCCCGTGCCCCCACGAGGTTCTGCCGTCTATAGCAGAGACCGTGGTCCTCGTCAACCGCCTCGGGGCTTTACCCCGCCTGACCAGGAATGTTCTATCTCCTAGGCTGATTCTAACGGATACCGCAGGGGTGTTTGAATCAACGAAGATCTGTCCGTTTTGTCCACGGTATTCGGCACGCGCCAGCCAACAGCTAGCCACACGAATATTTGTTCGCCGCGACATTGACATTCCGGTGCCAATGATGCCATTGTTCTAGGCGGAGTCGTACGTTCGCGGCTTGTAGGCACCATGATCGTCAGCAGTGTTGGGCAGAACACCGATCTGCGTGCATCTCCGTGGAAGACACGGGCAATCTGGGCAGAGCGCAAAGCCAATCGTTTGGGAATCCGCAACATCACCGCCGAATTATTTTCCTGAACCGACGTGGGTGACCAGTAGCTAGGACGCCATGTGTTCCGAGTGATCCGCACCCGGAACACATCTGTGGAGGGGATAAAGAAGAATGAAGCTCGTTGTCAGGACCCGCCGGTCAGTCGTCGGCGTCTGCGTGCTCTTGCTGGCCATGACGGGATTCGTCCCGGCGTCGGTACTGGCGCCCACCGCGGCGAAGGCCGCCGTGAGCTGCGCCGACTTGGCGATCACCGGGTTCACCGTGACGCCCACGCAGCCGATCGCCGGACAGCCGGCCAGCATCGCCGTCACGGTGACCAATCAGGGCACCTGCGACGCCCAGGCGTTCGTCGTCCAGTTCATGCAGAGCCAGCACGCAACCGCCGGCCCGTCGGCACCGGTCGCCGGCTTGGCGATGGGGGCGACAACGACGGTGAACCTGACCTACACCTTCCCGACGGCCGGCAACTTCCTGACCGTCGCCCAGGCCGATCCGGCGAACGTCATCCCCGAGACCAACAAGACCAACAATCTCGCCATCCTCAGCGTGACGGTCGCACCAGCCACGGTCGACCTGACCGTCAGCAACTTCTCGATCAGTCCTGACGAGCCGGTGCAGGGCCGACCGGCGATGGCCTCCATCACCGTCGCCAACCTGGGTAACACCGACGCCGGCGCATTCCGCGTGGAGTGGGACCCCCGCCCCTTCGTGACCCCGGTCTCGGTGCAGCTGAACAGCCTGCCCGCCGGCGGCTCGCAGGTGGTGACCCTGACCTACACCTACCTGTCGACGGGCACGTTCACGACCAAGGCCATCGTCGACCCCACCCATATGGTGAAGGAAACGAACGAGACCAACAACACCGCCTCCATGTCCGTCACGGTCATCCCGCCGCTGCCTGACCTGATCGTCTCCAGCGTGACGACCAGCCCCAACCCGGTGGCGGGGGTTCCCGTGACCGCCACCATCAAGGTGACCAACCAGGGCGTCGCTCCCGCCGGGTCCTTCTACGTCCAGTGGACGCCGGGCGCGGGGATCCGCCCGCTGACCGTGTTGGTCAGCAGCCTGGCCACCAGTGCGTCCACCACCTTGAACTTGTCGTACAGCTACGCCACCGCGGGCACGTACGACAGCACGGTCACGGTCGATCCGACCAACCGGGTCAAGGAGTTGGACGAGACCAACAACACCGACGCCTTCCAGGTCGTGGTCCAAGCGCCCTTTATCGACCTGGTGGCGATCGGCCTGACCGCCAACCCGCCGAACCCGCAGCAGGGCGTGCCCACCACTATCAGCTTCACGGTCCAGAACCAGGGCAACATCGCCTCGGGGCCGTTCCTGGTCGCCTGGAACCCCGACACGACCGGGCTGATCGTGCCCAGCGTGCAAACGCTGTCCTCCCAAGTGAACAGCCTGGCCGCGGGCGCCACGACCACGGTGACGTTCAGCTTCAGCTATCCGAAGTTCGGGAACTTCCGCACCATCGGCCAGATCGACCCGTTCAACGCCGTCAAGGAAAGCAACAAGACCAACAACGACCTCCTGCTGTACCTGACGGTCTCGCCGGGCAACGTCGACGTTGACGTCACCGGTTTCTCGGTCGCCGCGGCGTACCCCGGCGCCACGTCCGCTTCGCCGATCATCCGGGGCAGCGAGGCCACCGCGACGATCACCATCGTCAACGAGGGCACGTTCCCGGCGGGCAACTTCTCGGTGCAGTGGCGGTACAACCAGAGCGACACCTCCGGCCCGACCGTGAACCTGCCCGGGTTGTCCCGGGGCGCCACCCAGGTGATCACGATCCACGGCGCCTATCCCAAGGCGGGAATGACCATCACCAGCTCGGCGGTGATCGACCCGTACAAGCAGCTGATCGAACCGAGCGAAGGA
Organism: Acidimicrobiales bacterium; assembly: GCA_036264135.1. Lineage (GTDB taxonomy): Bacteria > Actinomycetota > Acidimicrobiia > Acidimicrobiales > Palsa-688 > DATARN01. Next base: position 19,362 of record DATARN010000069.1, on the reverse strand, counting down.
TCGCCCGATCCGGACAACGTCAAGACGGCAGTAGTCAATGTGAATCCCCGCACGGCGGTGGTCAACGTCACCCTGGACAGCATCCACGTCCTACAGGCGCTGCGGGCCGACGACAACCACGCCTGGTTCATGAAGTTCGGCATCTACGACAAGGGCCAATCCTGCACGTTCTTCCAGGACACCAAGCCCACGACCGTCAAGGACATTTTCTGCTTCACCCACAAGATCGATCCGAGCGACGGGGACACGGTGACGTTCAACGACACCCATCAGCTCACCCTCGTCGAGTCGGCACCGGTCCTGGCCTTCATGGGTGGCGTCGAGGTGCACGAGTCCGACGGGTTCCTCGGGATCGGCTTCGACATCGGCGGCGAGTTCATCGGCATCGCCCCGTTCATCTCGCTGTATCCCGACTACTCGATCACCACGCCGGTGGTCGTACCAGGCGCCGGGGCGACCTCTGACGGGAAGAACAAGATCTGCGGCAGCCCGGCGGACGGCCACTGCTTCGACGCCACCTACCACACCACGCCGATCTCGCTGCCGCCGCCGCTGTTCAAGTCGAGTGCATTCGCCACCACCAGCGCGGGGGCGGGTGCCAGCGTGACCAGCGTCCGCAGCGCCGCCACTCCGAACGTGAGCGCCGCCGCCACCACGACGCCGCCGCCCCTGCCCACCGATATGCAAACCGCCTACAACAACTTCGACAACACCCTGCAGTGGGCGGCGTCGCAAGCCACGGTGCTTCCCTACGCCGACTGGAACGGCTTCTAAATCCTGGCCTGTTCCCGGACCCAACGGTCTCCGGAAATACGTAATCGACAGACGCATGACAGAGGAGTGAACGCAATGAGTGTCGTCATCAGAACCCGCAAAATTCTGGTCGGTATCAGTCTGCTGTTGCTGACGGTCACCGGGTTCATCCCCGCGTCGTCCCTGGCGCCCGGCGCGGCCAAGGCGGCGGTGGTCTGCGTCGACCTGGCGATCACCGGCTTCTCCGTTTCGCCGACCCAGCCGGTGGCGGGCGAGCCCGCCAATATCGCCATCACCGTGACCAATCAGGGCACCTGCGACGCCCAAGGCTTCGTCGTGCAGTTCATGCAGAGCCAGTTCGGGGGCGCCGGACCGTCGGGCGCGGTGCCCGGGCTGGCGGCCGGTGACACGACCACCGTCGACCTGACCTACACCTTCCCCAAGGCGGGCAACTTCTTGACCGTCGCCCAGGCCGACCCGGGCAACAAGATCCCGGAAACCAACAAGAAGAACAACCTGCAGATCCTCAGCGTGACCGTGGTCCCGGCCACCGTGGACCTCACCATCTCCAACTTCTCCCTCAACCCCGACGAGCCGGTACAGGGCCGGGTGACCACGGCGTCCATCACCGTCACCAACCTGGGCAACTCGGCGGCCGGGGCGTTCCGGGTGGAGTGGGACCCGCGCCCGTTCGTCACCCCGCTGTCGGTCCAGCTCAACGGGCTGGGCGCCGGCGCCTCGCAGACCGTCACGCTGAACTACACCTACCTGACACCCGGCCCAACACCGTCGTATGACGTGTCGACCAAGGCCATCGTCGATCCGACGAACACGGTGAAGGAAACCAACGAGAACAACAACACCGCGTCCATGACGATCCAGGTGTTCCCGCCCCTGCCCGACCTGACCGTCCTCGGCGTGACCACCAGCCCCAACCCGGTGGCGGGCGTCCCGGTGACGGTCAGCATCGACGTGGGCAACGTCGGTGTGGCTCCCGCCGGACCGTTCCTCGTGCAGTGGAAGCCGGGACCGTTCATCGCTCCGCTCACCGTCCAGGTGAACAAGCTGGCCGCCAGCTCCAGCACGGTCGTGAACCTCTCCTACACCTACGCTCGCTCCGGCACGTACAACAGCACGGTCACCGTCGACCCGACGAACCAGGTGAAGGAGCTGTTCGAGAACAACAACACCGCCGCCTTCCAGGTGGCCCTCTCGGTGCCGTTCATCGACTTGGTGGCCCTCGGCCTGACGTCGAATCCTGGCTCGCCGACCCAGGGCGTGCCGGCGACCATCACCGTCACGGTGCAGAACCAGGGCAACATCGCCGCCGGGCCGTTCCTGGTCGCCTGGAACCCGGACACCACCGGCTTGATCGTTCCGAGCGCCCAGACCCTATCGTCCCAGGTCAACGGGCTCGCCGCCGGCGCCACCACCACGGTGACGTTCAGCTTCAGCTACCCGAAGTTCGGTGACTTCCGCACCCTGGCCCAGGTGGACCCGTTGAATGCCGTCAAGGAGAACAACAAGACGAACAACGATGTCCTGCTCCCCCTCACCGTGCAGCCTGGTGACGTCGACATCGACATCACCAGCTTCTCGGTGAACCCGAACCCGGCGCTGTGGTTGAAGTCGGCATCGGCGACCATCACGGTGACCAACGATGGGACCTACCCGGCAGGGAACTTCGCCATCCAGTGGAAGATGGCCAGCGGCGACAGCGGCGGCCCGGCGGCGTTCCTCCCCGGCCTGCTGCCCGGCGACTCGGCCACCGTCACCCTGAAGGGCACGTACTTCTCCCCGGGAGTGTTCACGACCGAAGCCGTCGTCGACCCCTTCAACCAGCTCACCGAGCCGGTGGCCGACGGGGTGGACAACATCAGCAGCTTCTCCATCACCGTCAAGACGCACTAGTGCGACGGGACCGCCCGAGGCCGGGCCCGATCCCCGGCCTCGGGCGGTCGACCCGGGGTGTCGAGTTCGGCCAGAATGGTGCCGTGCGCACCCGACGGAGCCATCCATGAACAGGGCAGCGGTACCCGAGCGGAATAAGGCGCCCCTTCGCCCCGCGTTCCGGGGTTTCCGCCCCGGGCTCATGCTGATGAACCTCACCGAGCGGGTGGCCCCGGGGTTCCGGCCACGGCTGCAGAAGACCATCATCCGAGCCGTCTACCAGTGGCTGAACTCGCCCAAGTACCTGGGCGACAAGACGGCGTTCATGAACTACGGCTACGCCGCCCTCGACGGCGCCGGCCGCGTCGAGGTACCGGAGCTGACCGAGGAGGAGGAAGACCGCCGGCTGAGCATCCAGCTGTACGCCAAGGTGGTCGAGCCGGTCGCCATTGCCGGCAAGGACCTCCTCGAGGTTGGCTGCGGCCCGGGCGGCGGCTGCAACTTCTTGCAGCGGGCGTACGCCCCTCGGTCGGCGACCGGCATGGACCTGGCGCCCCGGGCGGTGGCGTCGGCGGCGAGACGTTACCGGCGCCCGGGTCTCGGTTACCTGACCGCCGACGCCGAGCGACTGCCGTTCCCCGATGGCTCCTTCGACGTCGTCGTCAACGTGGAGTCCTCGCACTGCTACCCGAATCCCGCCACCTTTTTCGCCGAGGCGGCCCGGGTGCTGCGCCCCGGGGGGTCGTTTCTTCTCTGCGACCTGCGCTTGGCCACTGACGTCGACCTCATGCGCAACCAGCTGACCGCCACCGGGCTGGTCATTCGCCAGGAAGAGGCGATCACCGCCAACGTCGTCCGGGCGCTGGAGCTGGACTCCCCCCGCCGCCAGGCGGTGATCGACGACACGATTCCCTTCCCGGTGCGCCAGATGGCCAAGAACTTCATCGGGGTCAAGGGCAGCCACGTCTACGAGCAGTTCAGCACGGGTGGGCTGGCATACCTTCGCTTTGCGCTGCAAAAGCCCTAGCGGGGTTGGGCGGCGGCGGCGCAGCCAGACGGCGTTGGGACGAACAACGGCGGCTGGCTCCCTTCTCCGACCTGGAAGCGCAGCTGCGAGGGTCGGCCGTTGACGGCCCGGTGCTCGACCTCGGGTGCGGCCCCGGTCTCTGGCTGGCGCGAATCGAGGCGGCCGGACACGTCGCCGTCGGAGTCGAGCCCGATCGAAGCCGGGCGGCGGCGGCGTACCGTTCTGCGCCCGTCGCCGTCGCCGACGCCGCCGCCATCCCCTTTGGCGACGCGACCGTGGGCCTGGTGTGGTGCCTGCACGTCCTCCATCACGTGGTCAACCCAAGCACGGTGTTGGCCGAGGTCTTCCGGGTGTTGCGCCCAGGAGGCCGCCTCCTCTTGGCCGAGTCGGTGGAAGACAGCCCGCTGATCCGCCTGGCCCGGAATCGTTGGCCGCAGTGGGAGGGGGTTCCGGTGCGGTCGCGATTCCGGGCGGCCGAGCTCACTCGACTCGTCGCCGGCACCGGGCTGGACGTCGTCTCGTACCGCCAGCACGGCCCGGTGTCGCCGGCGGCGCTGGTCGTGCGGCGCGGCGGGCAGCCGCTGTGGACGGCGCTGCGCTGGCTGGAAGGCCGTGTTCCCGACCGGTCCGCCCGGCTGGGCGCCTACGTCGACGTGGTGGCGCGGCGGCCCGGCTGATGCGGATCCTTTTCCTCTCCTGGCGGGATCTGGCCCACCCCCTGGCCGGCGGCTCCGAGGTCCTGGTCGACCAGCTGGCGGCCGGACTGACGGCCGAGGGCCACGAGGTTCGGCTCCTGTGCGGCGGCCCGAGAGGCGAGCGCGCCTACGAGGTGACCTCGGTGGGGGGCACCTACAGCCACTACCTGCAGGTTCCGCTGCGGTACCTGGGCTCCCACCGCCAGGCCGACCTCGTCGTCGACGTCGTCAACGGTGTTCCCTACCTGAGCCCGCTGTGGCGTCGGCGACCGTCGATCTGCCTCGTCAACCAGCTCCACACCGACCTGTGGGCCCTGTGGTTCCCACGGCCGGTTGCCGCCTTCGGCCGGACCTTCGAGTGCTGGGCGCTGGCCGAGGTCTACCGCCGCCGGTTGGTGGTCGCCGTTTCCCCGTCGACGCAAGCGGCCCTGGTCGGCATCGGGGTCCCACCGGGGCAGATACGGATTGTCCACAACGGCGTGGACAGCCACCAGGGGGCGCCGAGCAAGTCCGCCGAGCCGCTCTTCGTCGCCCTCGGGCGGCTGGTCCCCCACAAGCGCTACGACCTCCTGCTCACGCTGTGGGAACAGGTGCGCCCGCTGACGGGGGGGCGACTGGTCATCCTCGGCGACGGGCCGGAGCGGGACCGCCTCGGGGGTATGGCCGGTCCGGGCGTGGAGTTCCCCGGTCGGGTCTCGGAAGGCGAGAAGCGCCAGTGGCTCGAGTCGGCCTGGCTGCTCATGCACCCCTCATCGGTGGAAGGCTGGGGCATCGTAGTCATGGAAGCCGCCGCCTTTGAGACACCCACCCTCGGCTTCGCCGTGCCCGGGCTTCGCGACTCCGTTGTCGACGGCCGCACCGGTCGGCTGGCCGCCGACGAGGAGACCTTCGTCCGGTCGTGGATCGAACTTTCCGCCAACAGCGAAAGCCGCCGGCGCCTGGGCCGGGCGGCACGGGCTCGGGCCCGCCAGATGGGATGGTCGGACACGGTTCGCCAGTTCCTGCTGGTCGCCGACGAGGCGGTGTCCGGCGGGAGGCGGCCGCCGGACGTCCGTCCCGCCCCGGTCGCCGCCATGGCGGATGGAGCAGCCGAGCGGCCGTGACGGGGATGGCTCGCTCCGTCCGGCTGTTCCAGGAGTTCCGGCGGGAGCAGAGCGAACCGGAGCGTTTCTACCGCTTCCTGGCTGAGGACTCGGTCCGCCAGGTGGGTCGTTACGCCGATCTGGCCGGCGCCCGGGTGCTCGATGTGGGAGGTGGGCCGGGGTGGTTCGACGACGCCTTTGCCGCCGCCGGAGCCATCTACTGCGCCGTCGATGCCGACGCCGGAGAGGTGGCGGCCCGGGCCGGACGCCGCCTCGCCGGGGCGACCGTGGCGGCCGACGGCACCGCGCTCCCTTTTCCCAGCCGCACCTTCGACGTGTGCTTCTCCTCCAATGTGCTGGAACACGTCGAGCGGCCGTGGCCGTTCCTCGACGAGCTGGTGCGGGCCACCCGCCCCGGCGGCACCATCTACTGCGCCTTCACCAACTGGTTCTCGCCCTGGGGCGGTCACGAGACCTCGCCGTGGCACTGGCTGGGCGGCGACCGGGCGGCCCGGCGCTACGAGCGGCGCTTCGGGCGGCCGCCCAAGAACCGCTACGGGGTCACCCTCTTCCCCGTCCATGTCGGCGCCACCCTGCGCTGGGCCCGGCGCCACCCCGACGTGGACCTGATCGACGCCCGGCCGCGGTACTACCCCGACTGGTGCCGCCCCATCGTGGCCGTCCCCGGTATGCGGGAGGTGGCCACGTGGAACCTGGCGACGGTGCTGCGACGGCGTCCGTCGTAGCGGCGTCCGCCGGTCCCGATGTGGGGCCGGTCTCGGTGCGGCCGGCATCGGTCCCCGTTCCCCGCTGGGCGGTGGCCGCCACCTCCCTCGGCTTCCTGGCCATCTGCCTGGCCCAGGCCCCGGGCCGCCTGGTCGCCGACACCAAGCTCGATCTGGCCATCAACCCGGCGGGCCTTATGAGCCGGGCGTTGCATGCCTGGGATCCGCTGGCCGGCTTCGGGAGCCTGCAGAACCAGACCCAGGGCTACCTGTTTCCCGTGGCCCCACTCTTCGCCGCCGCCCATGCCGCCGGCATCCCCGCGTGGGTGGCCCAACGCCTGTGGATCGGCCTCCTCCTGGCCGTCGCCTGCGCCGGCGTCATCTTCCTGGCGTCGGCGCTGGGCATCGGGTCGACAGCGGCGAGGGTCGCCGGTGGGGTCGCCTACGCCCTGTCACCGGCGCTGCTGATCCTCGCCGGACCGTTGTCGTCCCTCGTCCTGCCGGCGGCGCTGGCCCCGTGGGCCATCCTGCCGCTCGTCCACGGCGCCCGGGCCGGCTCACCGATGCGGGCCGCAGCCCGCTCGGGTGTCGCCGTGGCCCTTATGGGGGCGGTGAACTCGGGAACCACGGCGGCGGTCCTGGTCCTGCCGGCGCTGTGGTTGCTCACCCGCCGGCCCGGGCCGCGCCGGCGGGCGCTCATCGGGTGGTGGCTCGTGGCCCTCTTCCTGGCGTGCGCCTGGTGGGCGCTCAGCGGGCTGGTCGAGTTGAAGTTCGGCTTCGGCTTCCTCAGCTACATCGAACGGGCCAATGCCACCACGGCCACGGCATCGGCGACCGAGACCCTCCGGGGCAGCGCCAACTGGATCGCCCACTACTTCGCCGAGGGGCGGCCGTGGTGGCAGGGCGGCTGGGTCCTGATCGCCACGCCGGCGGCGATTCTCGCCAGTGCCGTCCTCGCGGCCGGCGGCTTGGCCGGCGTGGCCCGACTGGCGGCCACGGGGAACGTGGGGAGCTCGGGCGGGGCCACGTCAGCGCGGCAGCCGTGGCTGGCGGTCGCCGTCCTGGCCGGACTCGTCCTGACGGCCGTCGCCTACGCCGGCCCGTTGGGCGGACCGCTGGCGACCGGTATCCAGCACCTCCTCGACGGCCCGCTTTCGGTCTTTCGCAGCATCAACAAGTTCCAGCCGGTCGTCTCCTTGCCGTTGGCGCTCGGATTGATCGGCTTCCTGGATCGGGCCTTCGCCCGGCTCCGTCCGTCCGGAGTGGAGCGGCCGCTGGCCGTGGCCATCGTCGGGTTGGCGTTGGCGGGAACGGCGCTTCCCCTCCTTCGGGGCCAGCTCCTGCCGGCGGGCAGCTTCTCCCGGATCCCCTCGTACTGGTCGGACACCGCGACCTACCTTCGGGATCACGCCGGGGGCAACCGCGCCCTGCTCCTCCCGGCCAGCGGCTTCGGGCAATACACGTGGGGACGGACGATGGACGAGCCGTTGCAGGTCCTGGCCACCTCCCCGTGGGCGGTGCGCGACCAGGCACCACTCGGCTCCCCGGGCCTCACCCGGCTCCTCGACGCCATCGACGGGCGGATCGTGGCCGGCCGGCCGACGCCGGGGCTGGCACCGGTCCTGGCCCGCGCCGGGGTGGCGTTCCTGGTCGTCCGCAACGACCTCGACTGGCGACGGGTCGGCGCGCCCAGCCCGGCCCAGGTCCGGGCGTTTCTGACCGCCAGCCCGGGCCTGCATCAGGCGGCCGCCTTTGGCCCTGTGCTCACGGCCGGCGCCGGCGGCGGGCCGGTGGGCGGCGAGTCGGTCGGGGGCGGCCGGGCGTTGCGGGCGGTGGAGATCTACCAGATCGACGAAGGCGTGGCCCGGGCGGTGACGTACCCGGCGAGCGGCGCGACCGTCGTAAGCGGAGGCCCAGAGGCCCTCCTCCAACTAGCCGACCGGGGCGAGCTGGCCGGGACCACCGTCCTGGCGGGCGATCCCACCACCGGGCTCGGTCCCGATGTGCGCCCGGCGGTGACCGACGGGCTGACCCGTCGTGACGACGACTTCGGACTGGTGGACAACGGCTACTCCTACGTTCTGACCGCCGGCGAAACCCCGGCGGGAGAAACCGGGCCCGTTCTCGAGCGGCTGCCGGTGGCCGGCGCCAATCACCAGACCGTGGCCACCATGGTGGGGGCGGCGGCGGTCACCGCCTCGTCGTACGCCACGGCGGTGGCACCCCAACCGGAATCCCAACCGATGGCCGCCTTCGACGGCGACCCGACCACCTTCTGGGAGAGCGGAGCGGCTGGCGACTCCAACGGGCAATGGGTCGAACTCACCCTCGATGAGCCGGGTTCCTTCCCGTACGTGACCGTCCGGCTCTACCAGCCCGGCGCGGCGGCGCCCCGGCCGACCCAACTCGCCGTGTCAACCGACACCGGCACGATCGTCGTCCCCGTAGCCGCGGGCGAGCAGGCGCAGCGGCTGCCGTTGCCCTTAGGGGCCACCCGACACCTGCGGATCACCCTCCTCGGCGTGGTGGGGGAGAACCCGACCCACTCACTCGCCCGGGCCGGCGTGCGGGAAGTCACCCTTCCCGGACTCAGCGTCGAGCGCCCCCTGGCGGTGCCGGCAGACCAGGCCACGGCGCTGTCCCGGCCGGCAGCGGCGGCGCCGCTCTTCGCCTTCGATCGGCTGCTCGCCGCTCCCGGACAAAACGCTCGCGGGAACGAGGAGGACCGTCTGGACCGCCTCTTCGTCGTGCCGAGGGCGGATCCGTTCCGACTGTCGGGCACGTTTCGGGCTGTTCACAACCCCGATCTCGACACCCTCCTGACCACCGTCATGCCCGGCTGGCAGGGGGCCGACCCCTCCATTGAGGTGAATCTGCCCTGCAGCGCGGGGCCTGTGGTGCGCATCGACGGCCAGCCGGTGGCGACCTCGGCCACGGTCAGCCTGGGCAGCCTGCTCAATGGCAGCGAGGTCTCCTTCTCCGCCTGCGATGCTCCGATCGCGTTGACGACCGGACGCCACCGGTTGCAGAGCGACGCCGGCGCCACGCTGAGCGTGGTCTCGGCGACCCTGGCCGGCGCCGATTGGCCCGCGCCGGCGACCGCGGCGCCGGAGACCTCGGCGCGGCCGGTGGGGGTGGCAACGTGGGGCACGAACCACCGCCGGGTCACGGTTGGCGCCGGCGGGGCGGCGGTGCTGGCGCTGTCGGAGAACTTCAGCCCGGGATGGACCGCCCGGATGGGCGGTCACACCCTGGTTGCCATCCGGCTGGACGGCTGGCGGCAAGGTTGGATCGTGCCCGCCGGCGCAGGAGGCCCGATCGCCTTGGACTTCGCACCCGACCGGTTCTTCCGCCTGGCCCTCGCCGCCGGCGCGGCGGCGTTGGTGCTTCTGGCCGTGCTGGCCAGCGGGGTCGTCAGGCGGCGGAGGAACGTCACGCTCGCGCCCGCCGGCTCCCGGGAACTCGGCAAGGCGGCCATCCCGTTCGGCGCCGCCGCCCTCCTGCTCGTCGGCGGCCCCTTGGCGTTGGCCGCGCCCGCCGGCTTGGCGATGGTGCCGGCGTGGCGGCGAAGGATTCCGGTGGTGGCGGGCGGGGCCTTCGTCTTGGCCGGGCTGATTGAGGCCTTCCATCCCGCCCAGCCGCCGGCCAGTCACGGCGGCGCTTTCGGTTGGCCGGCGCAGCTGGCCGCCCTCATCGCCGCGGGGGCGGTCGCCGCCGCCCTGACCCCGCCGCTCCGCCGGCGCCGGCGCCGGGGCACCCAGGGGAGTCACTTCGCGGGCGCCGCCTCCGCCGGCGACCCGCCGGGTCAGCCGGCGACCCGCCGGGTCCGCCCACAGCGGCACGAACCACGAGGATGGCGGCCGCCGCCGGCCAGCGGGCGATCAGGCGGTCGAGCCCCTGGACGATCCGGGGGACGTCGTGGTAGGGCGCCCCGGTCACCATGACGGGGCGGAAGCCGTGGGCCTGCAGGTCCTCGACCAGCGCCCGGGCGGTGAAGAGCCGCAGGTGGCCGACGACGACATGGCCGGGCCGACCGAAGATGCCGAGCCGGCTGACCTCGGAGAAGACCGGTTGCACGCCGGCGAGAAGCAACAGGCGGTTGAACCAGGCGGCCAGGTTGGGGGTGGACAGGAGGAGGCACCCGTCGGGGCCGAGGACCCGGTGGGCCTCGTCCAGGGCGAAGTCGGGATCCACCAGGTGCTCGATGACCTCGTTCATCAACACGATGTCGAAGGATGCGGCAGGAAACGGCAGGCCGCGCTCGTCCACCCCCGCCACGACCGCCGGTAGCCCTCGACCTCGGGCGGCCGTTGCGCACGGCGATGACCAGTCCACCGCCACCACCGTCGCCTGCGGGACGCGGGCGGCGACCAGGGCGGTCAAGGCGGCGTCGCCACACCCGAGGTCAAGGATCCGGGCGACGGGACGGGCCCGGGTTTCGGCATCAAGCAGGCGAATGACGGCGGCCACCCGGCCTGCCCCCGGCTGACCGCTCGGCGGCAGGCCCTGGTAGAAGGAGCGAAGGAACGTCATGGGCGGCCCTGGGCGCCCGGCCATACCGGTTGGGCGAGGATCGCCCGGTGGCCCTGGGCCCCGGGCCATGGCCATTCGGCCAAGATGGCCGGGTGGCCTTGGGGCAGCGTCGGCGTAGTCATGAGGAGGCGGGCGACAAGGACGTGGCTCACTCGACACCGGCCGCCGGCGAGGAGGTGGTGGCGGCGCCACGCTACGGCCCCAGGAATGCCGGCGCCACCAGGCCACCCCGCTGGGCGTGGTTGGTGGGGGTGGCGGCGGCGGCCGCGGTGCTCGGACCGGCGCTGGCGCCGGGCAGCGTCTTCGCCCTGGACGCCGCCTTCATACCTCGCATCCCGGTCCCGGCCGGCGTGTGGGGCCTCGGGCCTGAACTGCCGCGCCGGGTGCCGCTCGGGCTGGCCCTGTCGTGGCTGTCGGCCGTGGTGGGCGGCGCAGCGGCGGGAAAGCTGCTGCTGGGCGCGGCCTTGGTGCTGGCGTTCACCGGCGCGACCCGGCTCGTGGCCGACCACCCGTGGCCCACCCAGCTCGCCTCGGGTCTGCTCTACGGCCTGAGTCCGCTGGTGCTGACCCGGGTGGGCGCCGGCGAGTGGACCGCGGTGGCCGCCTTCGCCGTGCTTCCGTGGGCCGTCCCCACCTTGCTCGACCCGGCGAGGGACCGGAGGCGTACGTTCCTGTGGTCGGCCGCCATGGCGGCGACGGGTGTGGTGGGTGGCGTATTCGCGCTGCTGGTCGTGGCCGTCGCGGTGGCGGCCGAGCGGACCACGGCCGTCCTCGTGGCCGGCGCCCTCGCGGCCATCGCCCAGGCCCCGTGGTTGGTGCCGGGGGTCATTGTGGCCGCCGGCGGGGGACGCCTCGCCGGCTCGGGCGCCTTCGCCACCCGGGCGCGCGGGTTGGTGGGGGTGGCCGGGGTGCTGGCGGGCCACGGCTTCTGGCGATTGCCGAGCCAGGTCGGTGGCGACGCTGGCGTGGGCGTCGCCCTGCTGGGGGCCGGACTGTTGTGCCTGGCGGTGGTGGGAGCCCGAGGGTCGCGGGAGCGGTGGCGCCGGCGGGGCGCCATCGTGGCCGGGGTGGGGCTGGTCATCGCCCTGGCCAGCGCCCTCCCGGGCGTCAGGGTCGTGGCCAACGCCGTGACCGCCACCATGGGGGGCGGCCCGTTCCGCGAGGGCCAGCGTTTCGCCGTCCTCTTTCTCGTGTGGCTGGCGCCCGCCGCCGCGGTGGGAGCCCAGCGGCTGGCTTCTGACTTGGGGCAGGCGTGGGGCCGTTTGGCCGTGGCGGCGCCGGCATTGGCGGCGGTGGCGCTGGCCATTCCCGGTCTGTGGGGGGTCGGGGGACGCCTCCAGACCACGTCGATACCCGAGGCGTGGGCCGCGGCGCGAACCGACATCGCACAGGCCCGGGGCCCGGTGCTGGCGCTGCCCTTCCACCGTTACCTGGACCTCCCCGCCGCCGGCAACCGGCGCGTCCTGAACCCCTTACCGGACTACCTGGGCGGCGATGTGATCGCGTCGTCGGATCCGGAACTCGGCAGTGCGTTTCGGGAATTCGCCGATCCCCGCGAAGCGACGGTGAAGGCACTGCTGGCTCAGGCCGCCGCCGGCCAGCCCGTCGCCGACGGGTTGGCCGCCATCGGAGTCCGCTGGATCGTCCTGCTGCATGCCGTCGACTGGCGCTCGTACGACTCCCTCCGCCGGGACCCCGGATTGCGGACGGTTGTCGCTGACCCCAGCCTGGACCTCTTCACCGTCAACTCGTGGCGAGGCCCGGTCGTCGACAGCTCGGGCCGGTCGCTCGCCCTCGGCGGTGTTATCGCGCCCGTGAAGCGGTTGGCGGCCTCGGCGGCCGCGGTGTGGGCCGCACCGGCGGCGGCCGGCTGGATGCGGGGCACCCGGCCGGTTGGCCGAACCCCCGACGGCCTCCTGGCCCTGCCGGCGGGTGGTGGCATCCTCTGGTATTGGCCGGCCGCCGTGGTGCTCCTGGTGGACGTGGCGACCGGTCTCGCCGTGGCTACGGCCGTGGCCCGGAGGGCGCCACGGGAGCGGCCGCGAAGTCGTGGAAGCGGGCGTCGCCCGCGCCCGCCCCGCCGGCCATGAGCCCGGCGCCGACGGCGTGGCCAAGGGTGGGGTCGGTCACCGTCTTCACGATGACGCCGTTGAGCGCCACGTCGACGAGGCGCGAGGTGGTGCGCACCGCCACAGTGGTGCCGTCACCGACCGGCGACAGGCCGGTGTTGCCCACCACCTCGTTGGTGCCATCGAGGACCCGACCGATGGACCACGTGGCGAAGGAGGGGGCGGCGGTCACGTACCAGAAGTTGTCCGGGTCCTGGTAGCGGAACACCAAGCCGGCGCCCTCCCGCAGGGTGGCGAGGGTGACGCCGGCGATGGCGGCGGGACGGGCCAGGGCCACCACCGCCAGGTTTTCCGGGACGGGAGCCGAGACGACCGCCGCCCCGCCCAGGACGCCCCACCCGCCGGTGATGGGATGCCAGGCCGGCCCGCCGGCGATGGCGCCGAGATCGGTGGGGTTGTCGGGCCGGTCAAAGGAGTCGGCGGGCGCCGGCAGGACCAGCTGGTCGCCGCGGTGGTCATCGGTCCCACCCGACGGTGTCACCCGGCCGACCCGCAGCGAGGTGAGACAGGAGGTGGAGCCGGCGGGAAGGTCGATCCGCAACCGGGCCACGGGACCGTCGCCCAGGTCGGCGAGGCGCGTCTGATCGGCGGTCGGCGGGGTCGGGAGCGTGCGGTCGTTGGGCAACGGGTACCCGGTGCCGTGGTCGACGAAGAGGGGCACGGCCCGCCCGGCGTCGGAGCGGTAGCCGAGGGCCAGGTACCATCCGGTGCCCTGGAGCGGCTCGGGGGGGGTGAACTCGACCTGGGCGGGGTACACGCTCGAGGCCCGGATGCACAGCGAGGCGCCTCGATCGGCGACCTCCCCGTAGGCCACCGTCAGTGCTGCAGTCTGGCGCAGGCGAGCGGCGGCGCCGCCCGCGGCCGGCTGGAAGCGGGCGGGGTAGAGGGTCCCGTCGTCGGCCACCTTGTACAGATCCGGCCCGAGCCGGTCGAAGGTCAACTGGCCGTCAACCAGCGGCAGCACCTCGGAGAGGCGGTCCTCAAAGGGTGGCCCGAACAGCGCCCAGCGGGCGGCGACGTAGTCGGGAACGGTGCGATCAAGCACCGACGGGTGGCTGCCCCGCCGCTCGATGCCGCCGAGGCTCGCCACCACCGTCTGGAGGAAGGGTCCGCCGGCGCCGCCGGGCAGTTCACCGGCGAGCCGGGTGGCGCCCCACCACGACACCGCGACGTGGGCGCACAGGACGACGACGAGGACGCCGACCGGGATGGTGGCGGCGGAAGGCCGGCCGAACCGGCCGACGCGCCGGCGGGGGCGGCCCCCGAAGAACACCGCCCCGACGGTGATGGCGAAAAGCAGGACCAGGCCCAGGTCGTCGGAGAGAACCGAGCCGACGCCGGGTCCGAACCGGGCCACGCTGGGTAGGCCGAACAACGCCACGTGGGCGGCCACGGTGACCAACCCGAACACCCAGGCCCGGCCGGTCCCCGGCCGGCGAATGACGGTCCACGCCACCGCCATGGCCAAGGCGACCCCGGCCGCCACCGCCGGGCCATTGGTGGTGGCCGGGCGCACGCCGGCCACGGCGGGCAGGAACGTGCGCAGCCACGACACATCGAGGTAGCGCCCCACCATCGCCGCCGGGGGGAGGGTGATCGACAACGGCTCCCGGTTCAGGTACACGGCGGCGAAGACGACGACAGGAACGGCGAAGAAGACCCAGACCGAGCTCCACTCGCCGCCGGCCACCGCCAGGGCCTCCCGCGGCGATCGCCACGGCTCGAGGAGGAGCACCCGCAGGGCGACCAGGTACAGCGGCACCAAGATGGCCTCGGTCGAGACCAGCAGGGCGAGCACGAATGCCAGGACCGACAGCACGAGGAGCCACCGCACGCCGCGGTGGAACCACCGAAGGTAGGCGAGGAGGCACGCCAGGCTGAGCAGGGCGCCGAGCAGCGATCCGAGGGCCGAGGGCCACCAGCGGACCACCCCGACGGAAACGAGCGAGGCGCCGACCACGGCGGTCATGAACAGCGGGCCGGGCCCCGGCCCCAACAGCTCCACCAGGACCCGATAGAGCGCGACCATGGTGGCGGCGAACAGCGCCAGCAACACGGTCTCGGCGACGGGAACGCTGAGGCCGCCGTCGCGGGGTGCCAGCGGCCCGAAGATGTGGCGGGCCACGGTCCCGGCGGCCAGGTGGCGGGGCGCCGCCTGGTCGAAGTAGGCGGCGTTGTCGAGGAAGATGAACCGGCTGGTCGCGGTGAACCGGGCGACGAACGCCACCAGCGCGCCCACGACGGCCACCACCGCGACGCGGCGTTGCCACCACGGCGGGCGGAGGCTAGGCGGCGGGGAAAAGTGGGCCACGGTGCCCCCCGGTCACCGCGGAAACAGGCCGTGCCGGCCGGTGGTCACACCCCGAGGCGAGGGTGCCGGCCGCGAACGACCAGCGCCGTTCCCCCACCGGCGAGCGCAAGTGCACCGCAGACCGCGACGATCACCCATACCGTCGTGCTCCCACCGCCGCCCGCCGCCTTGGGTTTGGGCGTGTCACCCAGGGCGAAGTGGCTCTGTACCGGGACGGTGGGCAGCGCGAACGAGAAGCCGTAGCCGGCGCGGGGCGCCGCCGCCGGCTGGGATTGGGCCCGCAGGGTGGACGGCGCCAGCCATACGGTCATGACGATGCCGACGAAGACGGCGGCCAGCACGACCGCGGCCACCGGGCGGGCCACCCGGGGCGGCACGGGCGCCAGATAGGGCGAGACGGCCGTGGCAGTGGGTTCAGCCCGGTCTGGTTGATCGCTCATGGACTACTGCTCCCAACCGCGGTGGTCGTCCTCGCCCAGACTAGGCGGCTCGGTACGGGCGCGCCGCTCAGCCCGCCAGGGCGTCCAGCGAGGTGGGTTTGCCGTCCACATAAATGACCACCGAGCCGGTGCCGTCGCACCGCCACGACCCGTCGGGCTCACGGATCAACGCGGTCCGCTCGTCGATGGCGGCGATGCGCAGGCCGCCCGCGGCCAGGGAAAAGGTGCGGTGCGCCTTTTCGGGCGACCAGGTGTCGGCGTGGGGCAGTACCGCCACCTGTTCGATCAACCCGAGCCCCAGCGTGAGGGCCCCGCCCCGGGGATCGATCATGGGATCGCACAGCGCCATGGCGCCGGCCGACGATCCCGCCACGACCGCCCCGTCGTGCCAGGCCTCCTCGAGGGCCTGCCAGGCAAGGGAGTCCTTGAGCACCGAGCGCAGGTGCAACGGGGAGCCGCGGCCCAGGTAGATGAAGCGCGACTGGCGGAGAATGGCGGCGTTGGCCGGGTCTTCGGCGTCGGCGCGCCCGACGACCATCAGCCCGGTCACCGTGGCCCCCAATCCCTCGAAGTACCGCGTCGCCGCAGCGACGGCCCGGTCGGGATGTTCGTAGGCGGCGGCGGTCGGCAACACGACCACGTCGGTCCCGCCGCTCTCCCGCAGCAGGTCGGCGTCAAAGGTGCACCCCTCCTGCCACTCGGCCCCGCCGACCAGCGCCAGCGGCCCGGGATGCCCTGCGTTCATACGGAAGCTCCTTGTGCCAGCACGGACATAGCGGGATCAGGTTCGCCGATCGGCGGCCGCCAGGCCACTCCGGCGACGCAGGAGGCCGACAGCCACCCGCCGGTGGGAAGCGAGAATCGGTCGCAGTCGGACACCGACAGCCCGCCGCCGCGCACCGCGCCCAGGATGTCGCGGTCGAAGCGGCAGCCGCCCGCCAGGCGCGACCACACGGCTGGGGAGGGCCGGGGCAGCCGGCGGCGGCCGGCGGCCACCGGCTCGAGAAAGAGCAGCCGGCCCCCGGGGACCAGCCACCGGGCGACGGCGGCGACCGTGCCGGGCAGATCGTCGACGCAGCACAGCACCAGGGTCGCCACGACCGTGTCGAAGCTGGCGGCCGGCAAGTCGGCGGCGCCGACGGTGGCGCCGGAGATCTCGAGGGGTACGGCGATCGTCGCGGCCCGCTGCGCCAACCGCGCCCGCATGGCGGCGTGGGGCTCGAGGGCCAGGACGGAGTCGACGTCGTCCGGCCGGTACCAGCGCAGGTTGAGGCCGGTGCCGGCGCCGAGCTCCAGGACCCGGCCGGCGGCGGAGCGGGCCAGCCAGCGCCGGCGGGCCGCCAGTCCCTTGGCCTCCGACGCCGCCAGCATCCAGTCGTAGAAGGCCGGCGCCCACCACCCGTCGCTCATCGCCCGGGTACCGTAGCGGCACGACGCAACGCCAAGGTTACCGACCAGTAATATTCCGCCCATGACGATGAAGCGACTGGGTGTCGTGGGATCGGGGATCATGGGCGCCGGGATCGCCGAGTGCGCCGCTCGGGCCGGCTTCGACGTCGTCATCCGGTCCCGTCGCCAGGAGACGGCGGACGGCACGGTTGCCACCCTCCGTGGCTCGCTCGGCAAGCGGGTCGACCAGGGCAAGCTGGCCGCCGACGAACGCGATGCCATCCTCGCCCGCGTCGCGACCACCGTCCACCTCGAGGACCTGGCCGAATGCGACCTGGTGATCGAGTCCATCGTCGAAGACCTGGCGGCCAAGCAGCACCTTTTTGCCGAGCTCGACCGCGTCTGCCCCGAGGCGGTCATCCTGGCGACCAACACCTCGACCCTGCCGGTCATCGACCTGGCCCGGGTGACGGGGCGCCCGCAGCAGGTGTGCGGCATCCATTTCTTCAACCCGGCACCGGTGATGGCCACCGTCGAACTCGTCCGCCCCCTGACCGCCAGCCACGAGACGATGGCCGAATGTCGTGCCTTCGCCGAAGCGTGCGGCAAGGAGCCGGTGGAGGTGAAGGATCGAGCCGGCTTTATCGTGAACGCCCTCCTTTTCCCCTATCTGAACAACGCCGCCCGGATGCTCGACGCCGGCGTGGCCGGGCGCGACGACATCGACGCCGCCATGCGAGGCGGCTGCGGCTTCCCGATGGGGCCCCTTGCCCTGCTCGACCTGGTCGGGCTCGATACCAGCGTCAACATTCTGGAGGTCCTGCACCGCGAGTTGGGCGAGCCCAACTACGCGCCGGTGCCCATCCTGCGGCGCATGGTGAGCGCCGGCTGGCTGGGCCGCAAGAGCGGCCGCGGCTTCTACACCTACCCCTAAGTCCTACCATCCGGGCGTATGGACGATGCCCAGCTGGTGGACGCGGCGCGCGCCGGCGACCGCGAGGCCATCGCGGCCATCTACGACCGCTACGCCGACGGCATCCACGACTTCTGCCTCTCCATACTCCGCAACCAGGCGGAGGCCGCCGACGCCCTGCAGGAGACCTTCCTCGTCGCCTTCGAGGGTCTCCACACCTTGGCCGAGCCGGCCCGGCTGCGCGCCTGGCTGTACGCCCTGGCCCACCGGTCGCTGCTCGATCGCATCGAGCACTACGGGGCGTCGTTCTTCTCCGACGAAGGCGAGCTGCGCGACCTCGGCCCGTCCGACGAGCGACTGTCGCGCCCCCAGCTGGCCGAGTTCGTCGGGGCGATGGCGGCGGGGCTCGATCTCGGCGACCGGGTGCTGCTCGACCTGCACCTGCGCCAGGGGCTGGAGGGCCGCGACCTGGCCGGTGCATCCGGCGCCCCCGCCGCCCAGCTCCCGAGCCGCCTGGCGCGCCTCGAGGCCCAGGTCGACCGGTCGCTCGGGGCGCTGATCGTGGCCCGCACGGCCCGGCGCAACTGTCCCGAGCTGTACGGAATCCTCGATCGGGACGATGCCCGGCTCACGCCCGAGTTCCGGGCCGAGATCACCGCCCACGTCGACGAGTGCGAGCGCTGCAACCCCCGCCGGCGCATCGCCCCGAGCGCCCTCGAGCTGCTGGCGGCCGCTCCCGCGGCCGCGGCGCCCCCCTATCTGCGGTCGGTGGCGCTGGGCAAGGCGGAGATGGCCGGCGTCCAGCGGGAGTCCGGCCCCGGCATCCGGGGGAGCCGGCTGGCCCGCCTGGGCTGGGCGTTCCAGCGCGACGGCTTCCCCGTCCTGGCGGCCGGCGCCGCCGGCGCCCGGCGGCCGGCCCCGGCCACGCTCGCCAGCCCGCCCCCGACCGTCGTCGTCGCCGACCGGATCACCGACCCGAAGGGCACCCCGACGACCTACCTCCCCGGCATCGCCGGCGGCGCCGTGCCGCCCGGCGAACTGCGGTCCACCGGGTGGGCGCCCGGCGACGTGCCGCCCGGCGCACTGCCGCCCACCGTGGTGGCGGCCGGCGCCCTGCCGCCGGAGCGACGCCATGACCGCCTTGGCATGCTGGTCGGCGCCCTGGCGGGACTCATCGTGCTGGTCGTGGCGGCGGTCGTGCTGCTGCGCCCCGGGAAGAAGGCGGCGCCGGTGGCGGTGGTCGCGACCACGACCGTCTCCCCCGCCGCCACCTCGACGGTGTTCACGCCCACCACCATCTTCACGCTGCCGACCACCACCGTGCCGCCGACCACGGTGGCCGTGAACGGCCATCTGGTGGTCGCCGCCAAGTCACTCGACCTGGGCGTCTCCGCCACGACGATCTCGATGCAGTTCGGCAACGACGGCACGGCACCCCTCAACTTCAACGCCGTCGCCATCGGAACCGGCCTGAC
>DATARN010000201.1:0-17001 GCA_036264135.1 Acidimicrobiales bacterium | reverse complement strand
GCTGGTGGCCACCCTCACCCTCTACGCCGCCGAACTGAACGTGGTTCGCCGCCGGCGTCTCTGGCCCCGAAGCATCGTCCAGCCGCCGTTGACGCCCGCCGACCGCAAGGTGCTGGCCGACATCGCCCGCCAGGAGGAGCGCCGGCCGGAGGAGGACGTGGCGGTGAACTTCCGCCCAGGGGCGGAGAGCGGGGACGAGCCGGCGGCGGGAGCGGTCAGGGAGGAAAGCCCGTCGCCGTCGTGACGGGCGTCAGGAGAACTCGTCGTGCCGGGCTTATCCAATCGGCAGGATGACGTCGATGATGGGCCCCGGGCCCGGTCGCCGCAGCAGCAGCCGCCCGCCGGCCGCCTCGGCGAGCGTCTGGGCCAGCCGGAGCCCGAGGCCGTGGCCGTCGCCGCTCGGGGGCCGGGCGAGCGAGGCGATTCCGTCGCCTTCGTCCTCGACCCCGATACGCAGGCCACCGGCCACCCCCCGGGCGGCCACATCGACGGTGCCCCGGCCATGGGTGGCGGCGTTGTCGACCAGGATGTCGAGGATTTGCGCCAGCGTGGCGGGAACGGTCCGGTCGCCCACGGCGTCGCCCGAGACCCGCAGGCGGCGGCCTCGGGGCGCCAGTTGCGGGTGCCAGCGCCGCTCGAGCGCCTGAAGCACGTCGGCGACGGGCACGCGCCGGGTGGGCGGGGCGTCGTTTCGGGCCAACTGGAATAGCTCGTCGAGCGTCGCCTCGACCCGGTCGACGTCGGCGACGGCGTCGCCCACCGCCGCCTTGACGTCGACGTCGGGGGTGAGAAGGGCGTTCTCCAGTGAGAGCCGCACCGCGGTCAGCGGCGTGCGTAGCTGGTGGGAGGCGTGGGCGGTGAACGCCCGTTCCCGGTCCACCAACTCCCGGAGCCGCCCCGAGGTGACGACGATGGCGGCGAGGGCCTGATCGATCTCGGCGACGCCCGACGGTGTCGTCGCCAACGCGAACTGCCCGTCGCCGAGCTCGTCCGCGGCGGCGATGAGGTCCTCAACCGGCCGGGCCAGCCGGCGCGCATGGGCGAGCGCGATCAGCGCCGCGGCCGCCAGCGCCACCCCGCCGAGGGCCAGCATCTCCAGCCACGCCCGCCACGTCCGCCACGTCAACGCGGCGTGGGATGAGGACGCCACGACGGTGCCCAGCGTCTCCTCGCCGGCCACGATCGGCTGGGCCGAGACGACCCGGCCGCCGTCGGTGCCCTCGGCCGGTTGCCCGGCCCGCGCCCGGCTGGCGACGGCGCCGGGCCGGGCCGGCCCGTTACCGGCGACCAGGATCCCGTGGGCGTCGTAGTAGGCCAGCGACACCCCCGAGGGGACGACCGGCGGCTCGATCGGGTCGGTGCCGCCCAGGCCCTCCCCCGGCACGGCGGCCGCAGCCACCGTCGCCGCCTGTTGCAGCCGGCGCAACTCCTCGCCCCGGTAGACCCGCCCGACCACCCAGGCCAGCGGGACCCCGAACACGACCAGGGTCACCACCGTCACCGACAAGGTGGCCCGCAGGAACCGCCGCCTCACGCCGGGGTCCCCGCACACTCGAGGCGGTAGCCGACGCTGCGGATGGTGGTGATGAGGCTCGGGCCGTCGATCGGGTCGAGCTTGCGCCGCAGGGCGGACACGTGCATGTCGAGGGTCCGGGTGTTGCTGTCGAAATGCTGGTCCCACACCTCGGCCAGGAGGCGGCGGCGACCCACCACCCGCCCGGCGTCGAGGGCCAGCACGGCCAGCAGGTCGAACTCCCGGACCCGGAGCGCCACCTCGGCGTCGTTCAGGGTGCAACGGCGGGCGGCCAGGTCGAGGTGGAGCCGCCCGCCCGCCGCCCCGATTTCGATGCGGTCGACCTCGCCGCTCTGCCGCCGGCGGAGCCGGGCCCGGAGGCGGGCCAGCAGCTCGGCCAGTCGGAACGGCTTGACGATGTAGTCGTCGGCGCCGGCGTCGAGGCCGATGACGATGTCGATCTCCTCGCTGCGGGCCGTCACCACCACGATCTCGAGGGGCGGGAACCGGGCCCGCAGGCGGCGGCACACCTCGACGCCATCGGCGTCGGGCAGGCCGAGGTCGAGGAGGACGAGGTCGGTGTCCGCGGTGGCCAGGCGGAGGGCGTCGCCGCCACCCCGAGCCCAGTCGACCGTTGCCCCCTGCCCGCTCAGCGCCTGGACCAGCGGCCGGCCGATGGCCTCGTCGTCTTCCACCACCAGCAGGCGGGTACCGAGCACGGCTTTCGATGTTATGGGCCCCGGCCCCCTGCGCCCCACCGCCCGGGTCGAGGATTTACCCGGCGATTACCAAGGGCCGGGTCGGCCTTGACCTGGGCGTTTCTAGGTTCGGAGCCATGATGCGTCGCACCCTTCTGCTGCTCGCCTTGACCGTCGCCGGCGCCGCCTGCTCGGCGGTGACCACCGCCTCGCACGGGCCGAGAGCGCCCGCCGCCACCGCCCCGGGAGCGTCGGGCACCACGGCGACGAGCGGCGCGGTGGCGCCGGCCAGCTCGACGTGCCGGGGAACCACCGCCGGCACCGCGGGGGCGGCGGGGGGCGCCGACGTCACCGTGGCCGGCGACATCCCCGACAACGCTCACTACGTGACCTACCGGGGGGCCGGCTACCACCTCGACTATCCCGAAGGCTGGGCCCAGCAGGCCAGCGGCACCACGGTCACCTTCACCGACAAGTTCAACTCCATCCAGGTGACGACGGCGCCGGCGGGAGCCGCCCGCACTGTGGCCGGGGCCCAGGCGAGCGACGTCGCCGCCCTGCAGGCGTCGGCGCCGTGCTTCCAGGGGGGCAAGGTTTCCCAGGTCTCCCGCAGCGCCGGGCCGGCGATCCTGATCACCTACCGGGCCGACTCGCCGTCCGACCCCGTCACCGGGAAGGTCGTCCTGCAGGACGTGGAGCGCTACGAGTTCTGGCAGTCGGGGACGCTGGCGACCATCACCCTGTCATCCCCGAAGGGCTCCGACAACGTCGACCCGTGGCGCAAGGTCACGGATTCCTTCGGGTGGGGGGCGTGACCGCACCGGTCATTGATGCCCGGGAGCTGTACCGCTTCTTCCACGCCGGCGACGACGAGGTCATGGCGTTGCGGGGCGTGTCGCTGTCCGTGCGAGCGGGGGAATTCGTCGCCGTCGTCGGTCCTTCCGGATCGGGGAAAAGTACCCTGCTCGCCTGCCTGGCGGGTCTCGACGACCCCGACGGTGGCGCGGTGCGAATCGCCGGTCGCCCCCTCAGCCGTCAGCCGGAGCCGGCCCGGGCTCGGCTGCGGGCGCAACATCTCGGCGTGGTGCTGCAGAGCGGCAACCTCCTCGACCACCTGACTGTCGGCGCCAACCTGCGCCTGGCCCGCCGCCTGGCCTCGGTCGCCGGTCGTGCCACCGCCGATGGCCACGGCGACCAGGCGGCACGGAACCCCGCGGCGGCGAGGGGTGACCAGGACCGGCCCGAGATCGAAGGACTCTTGGCCCGGGTCGGCCTGGCCGGCCGGGCGCGGGCCTACCCGGCGCAGCTTTCCGGCGGTGAGGCGGTGCGCGCCGGCCTGGCCGTCGCCCTGGTCAACCGCCCGCCCATCGTCCTCGGCGACGAACCGACCGCCGAGGTCGACCGGGCCACCGAGGCCCAGCTGATCGAGCTGCTCCGCGCCGAGGTGGACCGCGGGGTGGCGCTGGTCGTGGCGACCCACAGCGATCCCGTCGCCGAGGCGGCCGACCGGGTCGTCACCCTCGCCGACGGCCGGGTGGCGGCGTGAACGAGGACCTGGTCGTCTCCGACGACGTCTCCCGCACCTACGGCCGGGGCGCCACGGCGGTGGTCGCCGTCCACGGGGCCACCTGTGCCGTCCGCGCCGGCGCCCAGATCGCGCTGGTCGGACCGTCGGGGTCGGGGAAGTCGACCCTGCTGCACCTTCTGGCCGGCCTCGACCGGCCCACCACCGGTGAGGTCCGCTGGCCCGGGTTGGGCGACCCCCCTTCCCGGCTGCCCGCAGGGCGGATCGGCCTGGTGTTCCAGGGGGCCAGCCTGCTGCCCGACCTCGACGTCCGGGAGAACGTGGCCCTGCCGCTCATCCTCGCCGGCCGCCCCGACGGCGCCGCCAAGGCGGCGGCGCTCGCCCTGCTGGCCGAGCTCGACCTGGCGGAACTGGCCGCCAAACTGCCCGGGGAGATCTCGGGGGGCCAGGCACAACGGGTCGCCGTCGCCCGGGCCCTGGTCGCCGACCCTGCGCTCGTCTTCGCCGACGAGCCGACCGGCCAGCTGGACCACGCCAGCGCGGCCACCGTCATCGGTGTGCTCATCGCGCGGGCCCGCCGCCTGGGCGCCGGCCTGGTGGTGACCACCCATGACCCGTTGATCGCACAGCAGCTCGACCAGCAGTGGCGCATGGTCGACGGCCGCCCCCTCCTGCCCTCGCCCGCCGGGACAGCTCGGTGATCACCGCCCGCTGGCTGGCCGGCCTGGTGCGGCGGCGGCCGTGGCGGCTCCTCGGGACGATGCTCGGGGTCGGGGTGGCCGTCGCCCTGGTGGCGTCGATCGCGTCGTTCCTCGCCGGCGCCCGGGCGACCATGACGGCGGCCGCAGCCCGCCAGGTGGCGGTCGACTGGCAGGTGGAGGTCCACGCCGGCGTCGACCCGGCGACGGTGGTGGCGGCGCTGGGCGCCAACCACGCCGTGGCCGCCGCCGTGCCGGTCGCCTTCGGCGCCACGTCCGGTTTGCAGGCCGCCACCAACGGCACGGTCCAGACCACCGGCCCCGGCGTCGTACTGGGCCTACCCGCCGGCTATGGCGCCACCTTTCCCGGCGAGCTGCGGGTGCTGGCCGGCACACCCGCCGGCGTGCTGCTGGCCCAGCAGACGGCGGCCAATCTCCACGCCGGCCCCGGCGACACGATCAGCATCGGCCGAGCCGGGCTCGACCCGGTGGCGGTGACGGTGGGCGGGGTGGTCGACCTGCCCCAGGCCGACTCGCTGTTCCAGACCGTCGGGGCGCCGGCCGGTTCGCAGCCCGCGGCCCCGCCGGACAACGTGGTGGTCCTGCCCACCGGGCAGTGGCACGCCCTCTTCGACCCCCTTCAGGCGGCCCGTCCGGAGCTGGTGCACCAGCAGGTCCACGCCCGACTCGACCGCCGCCTGCCCCACGACCCGGCCGCCGCCTTCACCGCCGTGACCGGCGCCGCCCACAACGTCGAGGCCGCCCTGGCCGGGGGCGTCACCGTGGGCAACAACCTGGGCGCCGCCCTCGACGCCGCCCGCCAGGATGCCCTGTACGCCCAGATCCTGTTCATCCTGCTCGGCCTGCCCGGGGTGGCCCTGGCCGGTCTGCTCGCCGCCAGCGTGGCCGGCGCCGCCGCCGACCGCCGCCGCCGCGAGCTGGCCCTCCTCCGGGTGCGGGGCGCAGCGGTCAGGACCATGGTGGCCACCGCGGTCGCCGAGGCGCTCGCCGCGGCCGTCGCCGGCGGGGCCCTCGGTCTGGCCGCCGCGGCCATCGTGGGTCGGATCAGCTTCGGTTCGGCCACCTTCGGCGCGTCCACCGCCTCCGGGCTGGTGTGGGCGGCGGCGGCGGTCACCGCCGGGGTGGTCATCGCCCTCGCTGCCATCGTCCTCCCCGCCTGGCGCGACGCCCGGCGCGTCACCGTGGCCGCGGCCCGCCAGCCGGTGGGCCGGCCGCGTCGGCCATGGTGGCTCCGCGGCGTGGTCGACGGCTGGCTGCTGGCCGGCGCCGGGTTGGTGTTCTGGGCCACCAGCCGCAGCGGGTATCAGGTCGTGCTCGTCCCCGAAGGGCTGCCGACCCTTGCGGTCAACTACTGGGCGCTCTCCGGGCCGCTGCTTTTCTTCGCCGGCTGCGGCCTCCTGGTGTGGCGGCTGGCCGACGGCATCTTCGGCCGGTGGCGGCGGCTGGTCGCCGGCGCCGCCCGGCCCATGGCCGGCGGCCTGGCCCCGACGGTGGCGGCCAGCCTCTCCCGGCAACGCAGCCGTCTCGGCGGGCCGGTGGCGCTGATCGCCCTCACGGTGGCGTTCGCCGCGTCCACCGCGGTGTTCAACACCACCTATCACCACCAGGCGGGGGTCGATGCGGTCCTCACCAACGGCGCCGACGTGACCGTCAACTATCCCGGCGCCACGACCGCCCCGCCGGCGCTGGCGAGCGACCTGGCCGGGCTGCACGGGGTACGCCACGTCGAGCCGCTGGCGCACCGCTTCGCCTACGTGGGCGCCGACCTGCAGGACCTCTTCGGGGTCCGGGCGACCACGGTGGTGAAGGGGGCCGACCTGCAAAACGCCTACTTCCTGGGCGGAAGCGCCGCCGGCCTGGCCCAGCAGCTGGCCCGCCAACCCGACGGCCTCCTGGTGAGCGCCGAGACGGTCAAGGACTTCCAGCTCAACCCGGGCGACCAGCTGAAGCTGCGACTGCGCGACGCCGGGACGGGTCAACTGACGCTGGTCACCTTCCACTATCTCGGCATCGCCAAGGAGTTCCCGACGGCGCCACGCGACAGCTTCATGATCGCCAACGCCGGTTACCTGGCAGCGCAGACCGGCACGCCGGGCGTCAACACCCTGCTCGTCACCACCACCTCCGGGGCCGCCGGTTCCGCCGCCGTGGGCCGCCAGGTGCGGGCCCGGGTGGGCCCGGTGCCCGCAGTCACCGACCTGGCAACCAGCCGGCGGGTGGTGGGATCATCGCTCACCGCGGTGGACCTCTCCGGCCTGACCCGGGTCGAGCTCGGCTTCTCCCTGCTCCTGGCGGTGGCCGCCACCGGCTTGGTGCTCGGGTTGGGCCTCAACGAACGGCGCCGCAGTTTGGCCATCGCCCGGGCCATCGGGGCCCGACCTCGCCAGGTGGCGGCGTTCGTCCGGGTGGAAACCGCCCTGGTCACGTTCATCGGCGTCGTGTTGGGCGCCGGCGCCGGCGCCGGCCTGGCGTACCTGCTGGTCAAGATCCTGACGGGTGTGTTCGACCCGCCGCCGAGCGCGTTGGCGGTGCCGTGGGGCTATCTGTCACTCATGGTGGTGTTGGCCGTGGCGGCCGCCGCCGGCGCCGGCGAGGTGACGGTGCGGGCCACCCGCCGCCCGGTGGTGGAAACCATCCGCGACCTTTGAATCGGCGCCGAGGCGACGTAGTTTTTCGGTCATGAGGTTCACGGCGACGGTGGAGTTAGGTGGAAAGACAGCGACAGGGATCCCGGTCCCCGAGGAGGTGGTCGCGACCCTCGGTAGCAAGCGACCGGCAGTAAAGGTGACGGTAGGTGGCCACTCGTATCGAACCACGGTGGCGCCGATGGGCGGTCGGTACTTCGTGCCCCTGAGCGCCGAACACCGCCAGGCGGCGGGCGTGGCCGCGGGCGACGCCGTCGACGTCGACATCGAGCCGGACACCGCGCCCCGTGTAGTGACGGTGCCAGGCGACCTGGCGGCCGCCCTGGCGGGCGACGAGGTGGCTCGCCGCCATTTCGACGGCCTTTCCTACAGCAACCGCAAGGAATGGGTGCGCTGGATCGAGGAGGCCAAAAAGGTGGAGACCCGCCAGGGTCGCGTTGAACGGGCGGTGGCTGCCCTCCGCGCCGGCAAGAACACCCACTGAGGGAGACGAAAAGCCGGGCGCCATCCGGGCCCCCTTTTCCCGCCCCAGCCATGAGAGGCGTACAATTGGGGCAGACGCGAAAGCGGCCTGCCGACGAACCTGCGGACTTCGCGACCCGGCCTCCCGCCCTGCGCAACCCGATCGGACAATCCGATGGACCCCCTGACTGAGGCTTTCGCCAATGTCGCCCGCACCCTGGCCGCGGAAGGGTCGGTGGAAGCGACGCTGCAACGGCTGGTCCACCTGGCCGTCAGCACCATCACCGGCTGCGACCACGCCGCCGTCACGGTCGTGTCCGGCAAGACGTTCGAAACGGCGGCCGCCACCGACGACGTCCCGCATCAGGTCGACGCCATCCAGTACGAAACGGGTGAAGGGCCCGGCCTCGACGCCATCCGCCAGCACGACCTCTTCTCGACCGATGACCTCGCCGAGGAGCGGCGCTGGCCCAACTTCGCCCGGCGGGCGGCGGCCGTCACCGGGGTGCGCAGCATGATTTCCTACCGGCTGTTCATCGAGGAGTCCACCATGGGGGCCCTCAACCTGTATTCGCGGCAGCGGGGGGCGTTCGACGCCGAGGATAAGGCAGAGGGGTCGATTTTCGCGGCCCATGCCGCGGTGGCGCTGGCCGCCGCCTACCAGAAGGAGCATCTTCAGGAGGCGCTGGCCTCGCGCGACGTGATCGGCCAGGCCAAAGGCATCCTCATGGCCCAGCAGAACGTCGACGCCGACCAGGCCTTCGACATCCTGCGGCGGGCGTCGCAGCGGCTCAACATGAAGCTGCGGGACCTGGCCAAGCAGGTCACCGAAGGCAGCGCGGCGCCCGAGGCGTACCCCAACCACGTGGGGTAACGGCCGCCTGGCGCGGTCGCGAAAGCCTGTCCCGGGCGCGGTGGCACTGGCGATCGCCCCCGGGGTCGATAGCG
Organism: Acidimicrobiales bacterium; assembly: GCA_036264135.1. GTDB lineage: Bacteria > Actinomycetota > Acidimicrobiia > Acidimicrobiales > Palsa-688 > DATARN01. Next base: position 8,491 of record DATARN010000201.1, on the reverse strand, counting down.
TCGTGCCATCGACCCGTTGCTCGCCGCCCTCGCCGCCTACCGGCCCGGCGACGCCGAGGAGGCCGACCACGTCCAACGGGTGCGGGCGCTCGTTGTCGAGCACGGCGATCCGTGGTCGCGCCAGCAGCCCCTGCATGTCACGGCGTCGGCACTGGTCGTGCACCCCCCGACCCGTCGGGTGCTGCTGCGCTGGCACGCCCGGATGCGGATGTGGCTCCAGGTGGGTGGCCATGGCGACCCCGGCGAGCGCGATCCGTGGTTGATTGCCCGCCGGGAGGCGGAGGAGGAGACCGGTCTCGTCGATTTGGTGCCGCTCACCCCGGACCTGGCGGCGCGCCTGGTGCAGGTGGTGATCGTCCCCGTTCCCGCCTTCGGCGCCGAAGGGGCCCACGAGCACGCCGACCTCCGTTACGTGCTGGCCACCAGCCGACCCGACGACGCCGTCGCCGAGTCGCCGGCGGCGGTGTTGCGGTGGATGACCCTGGACCAGGCCCTGACCGACACGGAACCCAATGTGGCCGAGTTCGTGCGCCGGATCGCCGGCCTCCTCGATCGCTCCCCTCGTTCGGAAGGACGAGGCTGACCTTGTGGCGACAAGTGGTGGCCAGGTGATGCTCAACTCGCCAGGAGGTCGGCGCCACCGGGCGCCGGCGGGCGCGGTCCGTTACCCGTTGCGGTGCGCCAGGCGCTGGGCCAGCCAGAGGGCGTCGTCGACAGCGAAGCCTGAGTCGTCATTGTTGAAATAGGCGTACACGTCGCAACCTTGGGAGAGCCAGTAGCTGAGGCGGTCGGCCATCCAGAACAGGCCGTCGGGGCCGTAGCGGCCCTGGTAGGGATGCTCGACGGCGTGGGGTCCGTGAAATCGGACGTAGGTCCAGTCGGTCGTCAGTTCCCACGGAATCCCCGGCAGCAGGTCGTGGATGCACAGCGCCGCCCGGTGGCGGCGGAGGACCTCGTACACCTCTTCGTGCAACCACGACGGCTCCCGGAACTCCACCGCCCAGCGCCGCGTCGCCGGCGCCACGCTCAGGAACTCGTCGAGACGAGCGGCGTTGCGGCGCCAGCGTGGGGGCAACTGGACGAGTGTCGGGCCGGCGGCGGCGCCCAGGCGATCGAGACGGTCAAGGTGGTTGGATAACCACGACGCGGCGTCCTTGAGCTTCATGCGGTGCGACCCGAAGGCGCCCAGCTTGAGGGCGTACACGAAGCCCGGGGGGGCCTGGGCGGCCCAACCGTCGGCCGCCGCCTCGGTGGGGAGGCGGTAGAAGGTGTTGTTGATCTCGACGCTGTCGAACATGGTGGCGTAGTGCTCGAACCAGCGCCGCTGGGGCAGCGACTCGGGGTAGACCCGGCCCCGCCAGTGCTTGTAGATCCAGCCGGAGCACCCGACCCTGCTCACGCCGGCGGGGGCCGGCCCCCCGGAGGGTGTCACGTGGGGGGCGTCGACGGCGGGGTGGCCGACTCGCCGGCGGCGCGCAGCAGGGCGGCGGCGTGCTCGGGGGCGACGTCGTTGAGGAAGGCGCCGGCCCCGAGCTCCGAGCCGGCCAGGTACTTGAGCCGCTCGGCGCTGCGGTGCAGCGGGGTGAACTCGATGTGGAAGTGGCTGACGGGCTGCCAGTCATCGTCGCTGGTCGGCGCCTGGTGCATGGACATCACGTAGGGCAGGGGAAATCCGAACAGGCGGTCGTAGCCGCCCACCACCTGTACGAGCATGGCGGCGAGGGCATCGCGTTCATGGTCCTGCAGGTCCAGCAACGAGGCGGCGTGGCGCTGGGTGAGGACATGCACCTCGTAGGGGAAGCGGGCGGCGAAGGGCACGAAGGCGATGAATGCCTCGTTCTGGGCCAGTACCCGGGTCCCGTCGGCCCGCTCCGCGCCCACCACCTCGCACAGCAGGCACGTGCCGTGGGTCGCCAGGTGGCGCCGCGCCGTTTCCAGTTCTCGGGCGGCCAGCGGTGGCACCTCCGGGTAGGCGTAGATCTGCCCGTGGGGGTGGTGGAGGGTCACACCGACCGCCTCGCCCCGGTTCTCGAACACAAAGACGTAGGCCACCTCCTCCCGGCTTCCGAGGGCGGCGTAGCGCTCCGCCCAGACGTCGACGAGGAGCCGGAGCCGTTCCGGGCCGAGGGAGGGGAGGTTGGCGTGGTGGTCATCGGAGTACACGACGACCTCCGTCGCCCCGATGGCCGGGGCCACCTGATACGGCCCGATGGCCGGCGACGCCGGCGGATCGGCATGAGCGGTCAGGGAGGCGAAGCGGTTGTCGAACACCGCGATGTCGAAGCGGTCCCAGGGGATCTCGGTGGGCGCCGCCGGGTCACGGGTCGGACAGAGCGGACAGCTGGCGGCGGGGGGAAGGAACGTGCGCTCCTGGCGGTGGGTGGCGAAGGTGCGCCACTCGCCGGTGAGCGGGTCGCGGCGGCGCTCCATGGTCACCGGGCAACCGTCCAGGAATGGGAGTAGCGCGCCACTCGCCGCCCGTCGGCCAGCCGGGACTCGTCGGTCCGCACGATGGGGCGCGGGTGACTGGCCCAGCGCAGCAGATCGGCCAGGATGGCCCGGGCCGCGGCATCCCCCCGGGCGGCGGACGGGCACAGTCGGTACTGGCAGAAGATCAGCCGGCCGGCGCCCACCTGATGGCTGCCGACCACGGTGCCGACCATGGCGTTGGGCACCGGCTTGTAGGCGATGACGACCGGGGTGTCGGGAAACCGCCGCCCTTCGACGGTGGTGACGACGCTGCCGGCGTGGACGGTGGAGTCCTCGCCGACCAGCACGTTGCGCCGCGGCAGCGACGGCAGCGCCCCGTGGTCGGTGGTGAAATGGAACACCGAGGAACCCCAGGCCGTCTGGAGAGGCTGGAGGGTGGCGGCCACGGGGAAGTCCCGGGCGGCCGACTCGTTTTGGGCCAGCATGACGACGACCTGGCCGTCGGCCAAGGCCTTGCCTACTGTCCGACCGGTCGCCTGGTCGAGGGCGCCCTCGCCAACCAGGAGGGGACCGGTGTGGCCGGCGGCCGCCTGCACCTGCTGCAACGCCGCCGTCGCCACCTCGGCGTCGCCGAGGAGCCGCACGGTGCACGGTGCCACCGGGAGGCGCAACACCCGAACGGTGTAACGGTTCTCGGCGACGAGGACCCCGCGGCACCGTAACTGGAGAATGAGGTCGTGGGATCCCGGGACCGCCGGGGCGGCGATGACCACCATGCCGTGGTGGTCGACGCGGTGGCCGGCGAGGCGGTCCACCTGGGTGGCCCAAAGGGACTCGGTGAAGCGTTCGGCCGCGATCTCCGGGGGCCGATCCGAGGTGTCGACGGCCAGCAGTTCATCCATCCCCAGGGGGCTCGACGTGTTGCCGAAACGGACGTCGACCGTCACGTCGGTGAGCGACTCCCCGTCATTGGCCACATACAGGGGCGCGCTGATGAACTCGCCGGCGATCACCACCAGGCTGTCCAGCTTCAGCATGGGCAGCACCGTCTGGTTGGCGCGCCGCATCTCGGCGGCGGCGAAGGGTTTCCGCCGCCGGCGCAGGTCGAGCAGGCCGTTCAGCTCGTGGGGAACGTCGGTCAGCTCGGTGACGCAGTACCCCCCGATGTGGTCGTGACGGCGGAACACCTCCGCCTGCAGGCGGTCGGATATCCCTTGGTACCGTTGGGTTTCCAGCAGGAAGCGGGCCACGCTGCCCGGCCACAAGGTGGCGGCCAGCCCGGTGGCGTACACCTCGCGGGTGTCCCAGAACGGCGGCTCGGGCAGCCAGGGCATCGGCGGGAGGCCCCAATCGCCGAACTCGGTAACGAAGAGCGGTCGGTCCAGGGCGCTGCTCTGGCGGCAGGCCTGGTCGATCTTGTCGAGGTATTCGGCGTGCAGGCGCCCATACCAGTGGGCGGTCAGGACGTCACCGGCGAATACCCGACCCGGGTCAGGCTCGACCCAGTCGTTTTCGATGACCGGGCGCGTGGGGTCGGTTGCCTTGGCCGCGGCCACCATCGCTCGGGCGAAGCGCTCATAGCGATCCCATGACCGGGCGGCCAGCCGGTCGAGGCCCAACTCGTTCATGACCGACCAGAGGATGACGCTCGGGTGATTGCGGTCGCGGCGGATCTGCTCCCGTACCGCCTGTACGGCGCGCCGAGCGACCAGCGACTCGCCCTCGCCACCGAGCTCGTCGTGGGCGATCGGCTCGGCCACCGGGATGTCGCAGTGCAGCAGCATCCCCATTTCGTCGCACACGTCGAGGTAGGCGGGCTCGAAGGCCTTGATGTGGAGCCGCAGCGTGTTGAACCCGAGCGCCTGCGCCGCCGCCACCTCCTTTTCGATCTCTGCCCGGTCGCCGTTGGCGTACAGGTGCTCGGCCCCGAAGCCCTGCACCAGCGCGCTTTTCATGCGGTAGGGCCGGCCGTTCAGCAGGAGGTGGGTGCCGGCCACCCGCACCGTCCGCAGCCCGAAGCGAGTCTCCCGGGCGTCGCTCACCCGGCCGGCGAGGCTCACGTCGACGCGGGCGGCGTGCAGGTGGGGGCGGGCGGGACTCCAGCGCGCCGCCGGCGACTGGCCGAGGCGGATGACGTGTCGCTCGGTCGTCCTTGGGCCCATCGCCACCTCGGCCTCGATGACGCGGCCGACGGCTCGGACGCCGAGCAGCCCGGTGGCGGCACGGGCGTGGTGGTTGGTCAGCGTCACCTCGATCACCAGGTCGTCGGGGTCGCCGTTCACGAAGACGTCGTCGATGACGACCGGGCCGTGGCGGTGCAGCTGGACGGGCTGCCAGATCCCCCCGTAGGTCATATACAGGCTCGGCCGGCTGGGGAAGACGTGGTTGGCCCAGCCCTGCTTGCCGTGGGCCATGCGGATGTGCTCGGGATCGTTCACCGCCGGGTCGAAGACCCGGACGGCGAGGACGTTGTCGCCGGGACGCATGGCGTCGGTGGCATCCAGGCGAAAAGGGGTGAAGGGATTGTCGTGCCTCCCGATCAGGATGCCGTTCAACCACACCTCGGTGATGTCCATGACCGCCCCGAACCACAGCGTCCACCACCGGTCGTCCCCACCCGAATCGTCGACCCGGTCGTCGCCGGCGTGGTGACCCTCGCCGCCGGCGGCGCCAGGGACTCGGAAGCGGCGGCGGTACCACGCGGCGCCGTCGAGCTCCAACCAGCCCTGCGCTTCCCACAGGCCGGGAACCCGTATCGGCACCGCCGTGGCCTCGTCGAGATCCTCGGCCCGGGCGTCGCCGGGCCAGAACTCCCAGTCACCGTCGAGGGATGCGAACCCGTGCTCGTCGAATTGGAGCGCTTCCACCCCTAACGCGCCATGGTGATGGCGACCTTCCCTCGGTTCCCGCTGTCGGCCACCTCATAGGCACGAGCCGCCTCGGCCAGCGGGAACCGGTCGGTCACCGTACGGTCCAGGTGCAACCCCCAGCGGGCCAACCGCTCGACCAGTTCCTCCATCCGGCTCACGCTCGTCACCCAGGACCCGATGATGGTGATCTGGGCGTGGATGACCGCGGGGCTGACATCGATGTCCAGCTTTCCGCCCTCGCCGACCAGCACGCAACGCCCCCACCGCCGGCTTCCGTCCAAGGCGAGGGCCCGCCCGCCGGCGGCGCCGGAACAGTCGATGGCCACCTCGCAGCCTTGCCCGCCGGTCAGGTCGCGGACGGCTGAAAGGCCCTCGGGTCCGGCCGGAACGGCGTGGTGGACCGCACCCATCGACTCGGCCAACGCCAGGCGCTCGGGGTTGGCGTCGGCCCCAACGACGAGGGCCGCGCCCAGCGCCTGGGCCAGCAGCCCGGCGGCCAGGCCGACCGGTCCGAGCCCGGTGACGAACACCGCGTCGCGACCGGACACCTGGGCCCGGCAGAGGGCCTCGTAGGCGGTGCCGGCGCCGCACGCCACGCAGGCGCCGTCGAGGTAGCTCAGCTCGTCGGGCAGACGGACGCAGGTCGACTCCTCGGCGAGGAGATAGTCGGCGTGGCCTCCGTCGCGTTGCCAGCCGTAGGCCGCCCGTCGCGGAGACGTGCACGACACCATGTAGCCCTTCCGGCAGTCGGGGCACAGCCCGCACCCGGCGATGTGGTAGAGCGCGACGCGGTCGCCCGGCGCGAAGCGCCGGCCGCCGGGCCCGACGGCCACGATGTCGCCGGCCGGTTCGTGGCCCGCGATCACGTTCTGGTAGGCCTCCGGCCCCGAACCGACGTGCTGGCGGTAGATGGCCCGCAGGTCGCTGCCGCAGATGGTGGAGGCGCGCATGGCGACGAGAACCTGACCCGGTCCGGGGTCGGGGACCGGAACCTGGCGCAGGTCGACCCGCCGCCCGCCGGGCAGGTAGGCGCCCGACATCGTCGTGGTCATGCCGCCCGCCTGTTACCGCCGCCTCATCGCCATCTCAGCGTATGCCCTGGCCGGCGGCTCCTTCACCGCGGGGAATCCACACGGTCTCCGGTTCGCCCAGCAGCACGCAGTTGACGAATTCCACGCCCTGCATGGTCGAGTGGTCCATGTTCCCGATCTCGTAGAGCCAGGCGCCGAACCGGCCTCGGGACCAGATGTCGTGGGAGCGCAGCCACGGTTGGATGACGCCCAGACTGCTGTCGCGTGTCACGGTGGGGACGGGATATGTCATGGCAGGGGAGCAACGCCAGGTGGTGGCGATTCGCTCGCGGTCTCCCGGCTCCATCAGGCCGGTCGTGACCAGGCCGTCGATGACCCGGGCGACAATGTCGGCCTCGCTTTCCGGCTTGTGTTGTGAGCGAGACGTCTCGGTGAGAAAAAGCGTCTGATCGGGTTTCGGGGTCATGTACGGCGAATAGTTGGACAGGTACGTCACCCGGTAAAACGGTACATGCGGCTCCGGGAAGTAGATCCAGTTCTTTGTGGTATCCGCTTTGCGGTCGATTCCGACCCCGACGATGTGGCTTCCGCTCCAGTGCAATCCTTCCGCCGCCGCGGTGACCGCATCGGGGACCGATTCCATGCACCAAATAAGCCGGTTCAGCGGCATGGTCGACAGAAGAACGTCGTAGGGCCATGATCGCCCGTCGGCGGTGCGCACGACCTTGGCGTGCGGGTCCACCGAGACCACCGGCTTTTCCAGTTCCAGGTGGTCGTCCACGATCTGGCGCAGTCCTTCATACAGGAATCCGGTCCCGCCGCGCAGGGGGTACTTGAACGTGTTGTTGGGTCCCCACGACACCTGGTCCTCACCCAGAATGACGTTGCGAAGGATCGCCTCGACGTCGACGACCGACACGCGCTCACCGATCCACAAGTAATTCATCAGCTCGGCGGGCGTGGCCCATACCTTGAAGTTGTACGGGATCATGAAATGTTTGGCGATTCCCTCGCCCATGACGGCCTGGACCCATTCCCCGAAGTTGGTCGGGTGGTGTTCTTCCCGCTGGGCCCGTATGAGGCCGGCCAGGCAATCGAAGACGGTCTGCGGTTCGAGGTCCCGGATGTTGTTCTGAAACGGGTAGGGAATGAATCGGTTCTCCGTCCAGACCCACGCCTCGCGCTGCAGCTCGGTGTAGTCGCCGCCCATCAACTTTTCTACCACGGTGTCGTAGTACTGGTAATGACTGAAGAGAACGTGGCCACCGATGTCGTAGGTGAATCCCGCCGCGTCGGTGAACGAGGTCGCCAGTCCGCCCACGTAGTCGTGAGTCTCGAGAATGACCCAGTTGTCGTAGCCGAGCTCTTGGAGGCGGTACCCGGCACCCAACCCGGCCGGCCCGGCACCGATAATCACTACACGAGGGTCACCGTGCGTGCGTTGCTGGGGCCGTGCCCGGGTGGTGCGGCCGGCGTTCATGCCGACTCCTCGACCGCGTCGGCGGGTTCTCGCCCCGCCCCGTCCATCAGGACCCGCATCTTGTCGGCGATGACATCCCACCGCTGGGCGTGCAGCATCGGCCATACCCGCTCGGACCGGGAGGCTGCCGACTCTCCCAAGGTGTGACGGCAGGCGGCGGCGAACCCGGCGGCGTCGGGGGCGATCGCCACCACCGCCGCATAGTCGGCCACCACATCGGGAACCGGGGTGCTGACGACCGGCAGGCCGGCCGCCAGGTACTCGAGGGTCTTGGTCGGGCTGATGGCCCGGGTGGCGTCGTCGACGGCAAAGGGCATCAAGGCCACGTCGAATCCCGCCAAGACCGTGGGCAGCTCGGCGTAGTGGCGGGCCCCGGTGTAGGTGATGTTGCCGCGCCTCGGCAGGTCGGAGGGCTCAATTTTTACGACCGGTCCGACCATGCGGATCTCCCAGTCGTCCAGTTCCGTCGCCAGGTCGGCAAGCAGGTCGAGGTCCATCCGCTCGTCGATGACGCCGATGTACCCGGCCACCGGGCGACCGCCGGGTGACCGCCGGCGGCGCAAAGCGATCGCCGTCTCGTAGTGCTCGGGCTCGACCCCGCTCGGGAAGCAGTGGGCGCCCGACGGCCGGACGTCCTGCACCGAGCGGTGCAGCGAGCGCCCCCCGGTGAACACCAGGTC
>DATARN010000180.1:0-9893 GCA_036264135.1 Acidimicrobiales bacterium | reverse complement strand
CTCTTCGCCGACCATCCCCCGACCGAGGACCGCATCCGCCGCCTTCGCGAGCGGGAGTGGGCCCGCTAACCGCCGAGCCCGTACCGCTGGCCGATCTCGGCGGCCTCGAACCGGTTGGCGACATCGAGTTTGCGCAACAGGCTCGACACCTGGACGCTCACCGTCTTCTTGCTGATGAACAGCGCCTCGGCAACCTGACGGTCAGTTCGGCCGGTGGCGAGCTGGCCCAAGACCTCGACTTCGCGTGGGGTCAGCCCCAAGTCGCTGGTGGCCGACGGCGCCGCGGAGGCTGGCTCGTCCCGCGTCGGGAGGGAGATTCCCGCCCGCTGCGCCAGGCGCTCAACACGCTCTTGCAGCGGCGTGGCACCCATGTCGTCGCACTGGTGCCACGCCCGCTGCAGGCACTCGCCGGCGCGGGAACGCCCCGCCCCGGCTTGCAACAGTGCTTCCGCTTCCCGCCAGGTCGAGTAGGCGCCAAAGTAGGTTTCGCCCGCGTCTTGCCACTGCCTGGCGACTGACCGCCACAGCTCGGGATCGGGGCGATGGAGGCGGGATTGCTCGGCCCGGCACAGCGCCGCCATGGCCGACGCATGGGGCGTGGCGACGCCGCCCCGCTCGACCGGGGCGGCAACGGCCTTGTCGGCCTCGTTCGCCAGCGAGGCGGCGCGTAGCCGCAGCTTGTCGGGGTCGAGGCGGCGGCCGTGAGCACGCGCATCGTCGAAGCGGTCGGCCACGGCGCGCACGCCGAACGCACAGATCTCCGGAAGGAAGGTCTCATCGTCGCTGCCCGCGACGCACGAAAGGGCCCGTTCGATCTCCTCCGCGGCATCCTTCGGGCGGCCCGATTCCAGCAGGAGTTCCGACTTGGTGACGTGGAACCAGCCGCGGGTCTGGACATCGTTGAGTCCGTTCGTCGCCTCCTCGGCGCTGGCCAGCAGGGGATCTGCCTCCGCCAAGCTCCCGCCGCGAATCCGGAGCAAGGCAAGTAGGAGCGCCCGGCCGACCTGGCACACGCCAACCCCGCTGGTGAAGCCCATGAGGGCCTCCTGGCTCTCGTTCCAGCGTCCCAGCCGAAGCAACGCCTCGGCGCCATTCAGCTCGGTATTGACGACCCCCGAACCGAGCACCCCGCTGGCCCGCACCTCCCTTGCGACCTCGACCGCCTCCTCCAGCCGGCCCGTATCAAAGAGCGTCTGAACCAGGTTGCTGTAGGCCCGGTTCAGGTCGTCGGGATCGCCTACCTCGGTGGCGATGGCCAGGGCATCTCGCAGCAATCCCAGACCCTCGTCCGGCCGTCCCATCGCCGCTACGCAAACTCCGAGCGTGTTGGTGGCGTGGCCCTCCTCGGCCCGTGCCCCCACCGCCCGCGCCATCGCGATGGCGTCCCGGCAGCGCTGCTCGGCGTCCCGAAAACGGGAGGTCAGCATGAGGCCCCGACCATGCTCGGCCAGGATCCGGGCCAACTCGACCGACGGCTGTTCGGAAGGCAGCAAGGCGGCCGCCTGGCGGTAGGCGGAAAAGGCGGCCGCGGAATCGTTGACGGCCCAGGCGTTGCGGCCGAGGCGGGTGTAGCTGAGCGCGGCCCGACGAGGGTCGCCGGTGGCGTCGACACCGTCGAGCGCCGCCTGCGCCAATTCGACCGACCGCTGGTTCTCACCCGCGAGGTAGGCGACATCGGCGGCCCGCTCGAGTAGGTCAAGCCGGCTGACGTCCCTGCCGGTTGCGGCATCCGGGGCTCGGTCCCACGCCGCCAGGGCGTGCTCCAAATACCGCAGCGACTCCGGGAAGGCTAAGAAGGTCGTTGCCGCATCGGCAGCGGCAAGAGACGCGTCCAGGGCCTGCGACCACTCGCCCGCGGCCCACCACTGTTCGGCCAGTTCGATGGCGGCGTGACGGCGGTCGGAGGGCAGAAGATCGGGATGGGCGGCAAGGGTGCCCGCCAGCTGGCGGTGGAGCCGGCCCCGCTCGCCAGGGAGCAACGATTCGTACACCGCCTCCCGGACCAGGGCGTGGCGGAAGCGATAGTGGGAGTCGCCCGGCTCGACTACCAGCAGCTGGGAATCGACCAGCTGATAGGCCAGCCGGTCGAGCGAATCCGCCTCGATTCCGGTGGCGGCGGTCAGGAGGCGGTGGTCGATGCTCGGGCCGGCGGCGGCAGCGAGCTTCAACACTCGCTGCGCCTCGGCGCTGAGCACGGCCACCTGGGACATGATGAGACCGGTAAGCCCAGCGGGAAGCGAGACCGCGCCGCGAGCCGCGGTCAACTCCTCGACAAAGAAGGGGTTGCCCTCGGAGCGAGCGCAAATGGCCTCGGCCAGCGTCCAGTCGGGGCGGTGATTGAGGATGCCGCCGACCATGGCGGCGATCTCCTCACGGCTCAACGGGCTGACTTCCAACCGGGTGACATGGCGCTGTCGTTCGAGCTCGGCCAGCAACCGGGGGAACGGACGCTGGCGGTCGGGCTCGTCGCTGCGGAATGTCCCCACCAAGAACACCCTCGTCTCGGTCAGGTTACGGGCCAGGAAGTCGACCAGCTCCGCGCTTCCCGAGTCCGCCCAGTGCAAGTCCTCGAGGACCAGCACCGCCGTCGTGCGCTTCGCCACTGCGGTGATCGCGGCCAGGACGGACTCGAACAGCCGGGTCTTGGACACCCCGTCTGGCGCAGTATCGGCCGCCGGCCGGCCGGTCCCCCCCGCCACGGCCGGCAGCAGGGGCCCCAATCCGTCGGCCATCGGAACGAAGATCTCTGCCGCCGCCGTTTCCCCGACTTCGCGGGCCAGTGACCGTAGGACGCCCACGATGGGTGCGTAGGGGAGGCCGCCTCCGTCCGCCGGGGCACACAACCCGGTGGCAACCAAAGCCCCCTGCTGGCGCGCCCGCGCCGACCACTCCTCGACCAAGCGGGACTTGCCGATTCCTGCGTCTCCGGCGATGAACACCGTCGACGCGACGCCCCCGGCCGCGTCGGCAAACGAGGAGTCAAGGACGGCTAACTCCTCGCGACGACCGACGAATTGCGGGCATGACACCCGACGCCCCACGACGTAAGTGTCGCGCGGAGCGGCGCTTCCGTCGTGGGGCAGTGTCGGATCAGGGGAGCGGTAGATCAACGGCCGCCAGTGGTGGGGTCAATGGTGCGGACGACTTCGTGGACGGAGTCGGCAGGAAAGCCGCCTCGGCGGGCGTGCTCCCGCACCTTCTCCTCACTCGGCGCCACGTAGACGCACATGATGGCGTCGCCCAGAACGTAGCTGTGGTCCCACTGGACGTCGCCGCCCATGTCGGCGAGCACCTGGTTGCTCTTCTGGGAGATGGCCTCGATCTCTGCGTCACTCAGGGCGCCGGCACCGGGGATCTTGCGTTCGATGACGTATCTGGGCATGGCATTTCCTCTCTCTTGGTATGGGGTTTGGTGATGTGGGTGGGGGTCAGCACGCCCGCTTGAGTTGGCAGCCGCCTGCGGGAGCGACGGACGGTGCGGGAGCGACGGACGGCGCGGTACGGAGGATGGTCCGGGTCTTCACGACCCGACCAACAGTGAGGGCGGCGGCGATCGTGATCGCCAGAATGGCGGCGAGAAGCCACACGGTGGCGACGGCGGTACGGGGCCAGCGGGCGGCGGACGGGACGGCGAAGGTGCTCACGGGAACGGTCTCCTCTCGGCATCTCCGGCGCTCGCCGGGCAATGACCACGATGCGCCTGAGCCGCCCCGGCGCACATCGGGAGGTATCCCTAGATTTCTGCCATTGGATCCCTATTTCGAAGACGGCAGGACCCCCCGGAGGGACGCAGTCTCCGAACCTCTCGAGCCATTGTCTTCGCCGCGTCCCACAGCCCCGGCGCCCGGGGCAGTCCCTCCCAGGTAGCATCGGCGCCGAGGCCCGCCACGCGCGGGAGGCGAAACCTCGGGGAGGGACCGTGAGAAAGCTTTCCTTGTTGGCAGGGCTGACCCTATCGGCGGCGCTGATGGTCCCGGTGGTGGCCGGCGCCGCGGGGGGAGACACCCGCGTCTCCATAGGGAGTCCGGCCAGCCCGTTCCCCCAGAACAAGCAGAACGAGCCGACCATCGCGGTGGACGCCCACAACCCCACCGTCCTCGTCGCGGGCTCGAACGACGAGTTGGACGACGCCGCCTGCCAGGCGAACAGCTGCCCCTTCACCCCGGGCGTTGGTAACTCCGGGGTCTACTTCTCCTTTGATTCCGGTAACACCTGGACGCAACCGACCTATACCGGCTGGAGCGCACGGGCCTGCGTGGGACAGTCGGGCTGCACCGCCCAGGTGGGACCGATCGGGACCCTGCCTTGGTATTACGAGAATGGATTGGTGTCTGACGGTGACCCCGCGGTGGCCTTCGGACCGATGCCCGGCCCCAACGGCTTCAGCTGGGCAAACGGTTCTCGGCTGTACTACGCCAACCTCACCTCCAATTTCGGGACGACCAAACCCACTGAGACCTTCCGCGGAGCCGAATCCATCGCCGTGTCCCGGACCGACAACGTCGCCGCGGCTGCGGCGGGCGACAAGACGGCCTGGATGCCGCCGGTACTGGTCTCCCACCAGTCGTCCACCACCTTCTCCGACAAGGAACAGATCTGGGCCGACAACGCGTCGTCGAGCCCGTTCTTCGGCTCCGCGTACACCTGCTGGGCGTCGTTCGTGGGCCAGGAGAAGGGGAAAACGGCTCCCGCCGGTCTCCAGGTCGCGGTGTCCCACGACGGCGGCCAGACCTGGGCCCAAAAGCAGATCTCGCCCGCGGCCGACAACGGCCAGCGCGCCCCGATGGACGGCTGCACCATCCGCACCGACAGCCTCGGCCGGGCCTACGTCTTCGGAATCGGCACGGCCGTATCCCAGGCCAAGCAGACCTTCGAGCTGATGTCCACTTCGGACAACGGGGGCGCCAGCTGGTCCCAGGAAACGCCGGTCGTGGGTCCTGTCACCCAGCCCGGGGTCATCGACCCAGTGCAGGGACGGCCGGTCATCGACGGCATCGCCGGTGCCCGCAGCGACCTGGCCCCCGCCCCGAGCGTCGACATCGCCAACGGCGCCCCGAGCGGCAGCGACGCCACCAATCGCATCGTGATGAGTTACGTGAGCGGCACCATCGACGCCCCGCACGTGTACTTCGCCGAGTCGACCAACCGTGGGGCCACGTGGTCGGCCTCCCGGCCGATCGAGAGCCCGGGCGACCGGGGGTACTATGCCGCCCCCGCCATCTCGCCCAACGGGACCGACGTCTACGTGGTGTACAACGCCTTCACGACGCCGTACCGGACCAACACCACCGACCCCCGGTCGCTGGTCGGGGTGGTGCTCCATGCCGACTCGTCGACGGCGCCTTCGGCCGCCACCGGCACCTTCGCCCAGCTCCACCGGGGTGATCCCGGAGACCCACGAGGCTCGAGCGCCAACAGTCTGACCGACGAGTTCCTGGGCGACTACGTATACGCCACGGCAACCAGGACCTACGGGGCCGCGGTCTGGAACGACACTCGCAACGCCGCCGACTGCCCCGCCATCGACGCCTACCGAGCGGCCCTCCAGGCCGGCGCTACCGCTACCCCGCCAGCCCCGGGAACTGACTGCCCGTCCAACTTCGGCAACTCCGACATCTATGGCGGGTCCTACCCGGATCCGACTCCCTAGCCCGCCGCGGCGCCTCTAATCCCGGAAGTTCTCGAACTGGAGAGGGATGCCGAAATCCTCTTCCTTCAGGAGCCGGATGGTCTCCTGGAGGTCGTCGCGCTTCTTGGCCGTCACCCGGAGCTGATCGCCCTGGGTCTGGGAGCCGACGCCCTTGGGTCCCTTGTCCTTGATGAAGCGGTTGATCGCCCGGGCGTTGTCTGAAGAGATCCCAGCCTTGAGGGTGATTGTCTGGCGCGCCGCCCCCTTGGACGCCTCCTCGACCTTGCCGTGGTCCAGCGCCTTCAAGGACACCTGCCGGCGAACCAGCTTCTCCTCGACGACCTGAGCCAGGGCCCGCAGCCGGTCCTCGGTAGCCGAGTGCAGCCGGATCTCGTGGTCGTTCAGCTCGATGGTGGAGTCGGTGTTCTTGAAGTCGAAGCGGGTCGCAACCTCACGGGACGCCTGATCCACGGCGTTCTTGACCTCTTGCATGTCGACCTGCGACACCACGTCGAACGTAGGCACGCAGGACACGCTATCGTGACCAGCCCTGGGTCGGTGCCCGAGTGGCCAAAGGGAGCAGACTGTAAATCTGCCGGCACAGCCTACGGTGGTTCAAATCCGCCCCGGCCCACTGGACAAAGCAGCAAGTCAGGCCCTATCTCTACCGAATCAGTAGGGATTCGACGAGGGCTCGCCGGAGGGTTTGACCTACTATCTGACCTATTGACCATGGTCCCGCATGCTCTTGGCTGCCAGATCGAAGCGTGGTCGGGCCGAGGGCGAGACGCCGGTCCCCAGAGGAGACGGGCACCATGAGGGTTGGGGTGGATCGGCGGGGGCGGAACGATCGCAACGGCCTTCCCTACCCAGCGGTACGCGACCGGCCCCACCTCGGATGGGTCGACCGAGCGGTCGTGAGCCACGGGGTCAGGGCGGCTCCATGGCTCATCCAGAGCGGGCGGGTTATCTCTCGGATGCCTGACATTATCGAGCGGTCGCTCACACACGGGCGATACTGGCGCGGCCGCACATGAATTGGCGCGCACGGCGACCGAACGCATCTTGAAGACTCATGACCTGCTCCGAGGCTGGGGACTCGTGGCGGCTGGAGTCACGCTTCTTGTTGGCGGCCTAGCGTTCATCCCCATCGTGAGGGCCCATAATTCCGACGGCACATCCAAGTACATTCCACAAGGTAGCGAGGGATTCAAGGTGGTGCTCAGCGTTCTGATGGCCGCGGCGGGACTCGCGATGATCTTTGCCGGAGTTGTTCAAGCCACAACCTGATCGCGCCTCGTCAGTCATCCAGTAGGACGGCTGCTTAGGGCATAGCCAAAATCTGGTGACCGAAAACGGAATGCCTACAGGCGGACGGGCCCGTCTTCATCGCAACGTGCAAGATTTGGAGATAAAAGAGGCGTTCCGAGAGAGGATCGATCACTTGCCGTTTTCTATGAGCCGTCGGGTGTCGGGCCTGGCGTCTCTCGCAGACAGGGTCCGGCCGCCCGGCTATTTGGCGGTGATGCCGATGGCTTGGTAGAGCCAGGCGCCGTTGACCTCGGTCAGGATGCTGGCGAAGTACACCTTGCCGTGGGCCAGGGCGGGGACGTTGATGGTGGTCTGGGTCGGAGGGAGCAGGCCGCTCACAAGGACGTCGGTGCCGTTGAGCTTGGTGCCGAGCACGAAGATGTAGTGCTGCGCCGCCCAGATCGGTGACCAGCCGAAGGTGGCGGGCGTGGGCACGTTGAGCTGGAGGTTCTTGGGGTAGATGAAGGCAGCGCGGGGCGGGCCACAGGCGAAGGTGATCCACTGGGAACGGCTGAAGGAACCGTTGACCTCGGTCGACAGCGTGGCCGTCATCACGGTGTCTTGGGGCAGCCACGCCTTGGGGGTGTACGAGGACTGCGAAGGCGGGAGGGGACCGGAGTTGACGATATTCCCGGGGCCCCTTCCGTCGCTCACCGACACCTCGTAGCCCTGGGCCTGGGGAATGGTCGCCCAGGTAATGGGGTGGGTCGGGTCGCACCCGAAACTTGAATCTAACGGGTAGGTAAGGGCGCCCTGGCCGGGGGCGGCGGTGAACGAAATTGAGGGGTAGTGGATCCAGGTGTTGTTCAGCTCGGCGTACACGGTGGCGTAGAGCGTGGGCCCGACGGGGAGGGACGGGCCCTGGTAGCTGGTCTGGGAGCCGGGAAGGATGCCCGAGACGGTGACATCGGTCCCGTACTGCGTGGTCCCCACGGTGAGCAGGTAGGCCTGGGCCTGGGCGAGGAGCGACCAGGTGAAGGGCTGGGTGGTGTCGAACCCTGCCTGGCCGGCCCGGGGAGAGAGCATGACCGCCCGGTTGACCGTCAGCGTGAAGGCTTGGGTGACGTCATGGCCCACCCCGTTGGTGGCCTGAAAGGTAATCGGGTAGGTACCGGCGCTGCCTGCGGCCGGCGTTCCACTGAGCGTATTGGTGGCCGGGTTGAAGGAAATACCGCGGGGCAATATTCCGGCTTCGGTAACCGTGGCCGGGGGAAGGGAGGCTACCGGTAGGGTAAAAGTCTCGGCGATAGTTTCGGTAAAGGTGGCGGCGCGCGACGTGATCGCCGGACCGAGCACGATGTGCCGGATCCGCTGGTTGGAATCGGCGTAGAACAGGTCTCCCGAGGCGTCGGTGACCAGGGCGACGGGGCTTACCACTTGGGCCAAAATGGCGGGGCCTTCGTCGCCGCCATCGGGCAACTGGTTGACGCCGCCTGCGAAGGGCCGGATGATGCCGGCCGTGTCGACCTTCTTGATCCTGTTGTCGGCCGCCTCGGCGATGAACACGTTACCGGCGCGGTCGACGGCGACTGAGTTGGGGCGGTACAGGAGGGCGGCGGTGGCGGCCCCGAAGTCGCCGCTGTCCCCCACGGCTCCGCCGGGATCGCCGGCGAAGTTGGTGATGATTCCCGAGGGATCGACCCTGCGGATCCGGTTGTTGTCGAGGTCCGCGATATAGACCGCGCCGGCGGCATCGACCGCCAGCGAAATGGGGGAGCTGAGGGTAGCGGCGACCGCCGGGCCGCCATCGCCGGTGTTGCCCGACGCGCCACCGGGATCGCCAGCGAAATTGGTGATCATTCCAACGCTGTCGATCCTACGGACGCGATTGTTACCGATGTCGTCGATGTACAGATTGCCGGCACCGTCCATGGCCAAGGCAGTGGGATTGTTCAGCCTGGCGGCAATGGCTGGGCCGCCATCGCCGGTGTTGCCGCCCAGGCCATTGGTACTGCCGGCGACGGTGGAGATGGTGCCGGCGGTGTCAACCTTGCGGATCCGGGAGTTGTACCGGTCGGCGATGTAGACGTTTCCCGCGGCATCGACGGCCACCGCCGCGGGACCGTACAACGTGGCCGCCGTGGCCGGGCCCCCATCGCCGCTCGCGCCCGGCGAACCGTCGGCGCTACCGGCAAAATTGGTGATGTTCCCGGCCGGGTCAACCTTACGGACCCGGTTGTTGTCGAAGTCGGCAATATACAGGTTACCCAACCCGTCGAAAGCCTCGCCGGATGGCGAGTAGAGGGTGGCCGCGGTCGCCGGGCCCCCGTCACCGGAGTTGCCGGTGGCGCCGACCGTGCCGGCGAAGTTGACGATCGTGCCGCTCCACGGCGTCACGACCAAGGTGAAAGCCTGGGTGACCGGGCCGCCGATACCGTTGGCCGCACTGATAGTGGCGGCAAAGAGGCCACCGGTGGAGGCGGAGGAAATCCCGGCGATAGTGGCCGTACCGTCATGGTTGTCGGTGAGGTGCACGCCGCCGGGAAGGCCGGTGGCGCTGATCGTGGGGACCGGGAAACCGGTAACCGCGATGGTAAAGGTGCCCGGTACGCCGGCCGAAAATGTCGTGCTCGACCAGGTGGTGATGACCGGCGCATTGTTTGGTGTGCCATCGACTTCAATGGAATGGGACATGATGCAGCCGCCGACGCCGGGTACACCGCCGCGGAAGTCGTTGCCCCAGATCGACTGCACCGCGAACGGGCCGCTGGTCAGGGTCAAATTGGCGGACGCGCCCTGTCCCGTCCCGGGCGGGATCCAGGCGCAGAGGTCGCCCGCCTCAAGACCGTAGCCATCGGACCAGCCGCCCCCCGGAAACTGGTCGGTCAGGACCTCGGCGTATTCGTGGCCGCCGGCGAGGGTGACGCCGTCGAGCGCCCCGGACGGGCCGCGGTTGACGAAATTCATGCCACAGTTCGAGCCGGCATCGGGGATATAGGGCATATTGACGAAG
>DATARN010000215.1:0-2944 GCA_036264135.1 Acidimicrobiales bacterium | reverse complement strand
CCGGCGATACGGGACTTCTGATCGCTCGCTGACGCCGCCTTCCCCACCTCCGACGTCGGACTGAGCTTCTCGCTGTGACCAATGTGCGTACTGGGGTTTGTTTCGCGCGACGCCCCGTGGCCTTCCCACCACTTTTCGCGCAAAACGAACGATCGGCCGGTGGTAGCTGTCACAGGACAACCTGATACTGCATGACATGCAGGACAGGTGGCCGGCGCTCTCCCGACTCTGCGCCCGGCAAAAGGGTTTGGCGACCATCGACCAACTCCTGGAGAGCGGGATGTCGATCAATCAGGTCCGATGGCACCTCCGGCAAGGACGCCTGGTTTTGATGCGGCCCAGGGTGTGCCGACTCGCGGGGGCACCGATGACATGGGAGCAAGCGGTGTTGGCCGCCGTTCTGAGCGCCGGCCCCGACGTCCGGGCCTCTGTCACCACCGCGGCCGCGGTCCACGACTTGAAGTACAGCGATAGGTACCGCGCGGGAATCCACCTCACCTCAGAGCGATACATTCGCCTGAAAGGCGTGACCAGCCACCGCGGACGACTGACGCCGGCGGAGCGGGCGGTGTGCCACGGCATCCCGGTCACCTCCGTCGAGCGCACGATCATCGACCTCGCGGGCACGCTCACCGACTACGAGCTCGGCCGATGCCTCGATGACGCACTGGTACGGGGACTGGCGTCGCTGGAGCGCCTTCGCACCCTGGTCGACGAGGCGGCGGCGCACGGTGGGCGGCGCCTCCTCCGGCCGGTCCAGCGGTTGTTGGCCGAGCGAGCCCCCGGGTACCGGCCCGACGAGAGCGACTTCGAGGTCGAGATGAACCGCATGTGGGACCGGCTCGGCCTCCCGCCGGCGGTCCGGCAGCAGGAGGTCGTCGTCGACGGCCACCGGTACCGCCTGGACCGGGCGATCGTCGACTTCAAGATCGGCGTGGAGTGGGACAGCGACCGCTTCCACAGCACCCTGTCGGACCGGGCATATGACAGCGAACGCCGCACCCGCCTGATCGCCGACGGCTGGGTCATCATCCCCGTCACCGGCCAGTCCCGGGCAGAGTTGGTCGCCCGTGCCGTTCTGCGGGCGTACCGGGATCGGGGCGGTCCCGTCCATGGACTCGCCGTGTATCCTCAACAAGCCCCCTAGGGGTGTTGGTCCTGTGGTGCAGTTTGGAGTGCACGCCGGCCTGTCAAGCCGGAGGCCGCGGGTTCAAATCCCGTCAGGACCGCGGTCGGATAGCTCAGTTGGTAGAGCGCGCGCCTGAAAAGCGCGAGGTCGTCGGATCGATGCCGACTCCGACCACGCCAGAAGCCGAGGTCGGGAGGGGCGCCGGCCACCAAAACCGGCCTCCAACGAGCCGCATGTCACCACCCGGCCGCCGCCGGCCACCACCCGCCGGCCAGCACCCCACACCGCGAAACCGCAGAATCAGGCGCCCAGGGCGTCGAGGCGGCGCTGCAGGAAGCGCTGCTCAGCCACCGTGGTGACGGTCGCCAAGGCCCGCCGGTAGCTGACCCGGGCCTCGTCCACCCGACCGAGGCGGACCAGCAACTCGGCCTGGGCGGCGGGCAGGAGGTGGTTGCCCTCCAGTTCCCCGCCCGCGGCCAGGGCGTCCAGGCGGCGCAGGCCCACCGCCGGGCCGTACGCCACCGCGACGGCCACGGCGTGGTTCAGCGACACGACCGGCGAGGGCGCCACCCGCGCCAGCTCGCGGTACAGCAGCTCGATCTGGACCCAGTCCGTGGCGGCGTCGGACGAGGCCTCGTCGTGGACCGCGGCGATGGCGGCCTGGAGCTGGTAACGCCCCGGCCCACCTCCGAGCGCGCTTCGCCGCAGCGCCGCCTCGAGCAGCGCGACCCCCGACTCGATCTTGTCGCGGTCCCACCGGCCCCGCTCCTGGTCGGCGAGGAGGACCAGGTCGCCGTTGGCGTCGAGCCGGGCGGGGCGCCGGGCGTCATGCAGCAGCATCAGGGCGAGCAGGCCCGTCGCCTCGGTCTCGTCCGGCATGAGCGTCGCCAGCACCCGCGCCAGCCGGATGGCCTCGGCGCACAGCTCCCGGCGGATGAGTACGTCGCCGGCGGTGGCGGCGTAGCCCTCGTTGAAGATGAGGTACAGGACGGCAAGCACCGGGGGCAGCCGCTCGGGCAGCACGTGGTCGGGGGGCACCCGGTAAGGGATGCGCGCCCCCTTGATCTTCTTCTTGGCCCGCACCAGGCGCTGCGCCATGGTGGCTTCGGGAACGAGGAACGCCCGGGCGATCTCGGCGGTGGTGAGGCCCCCGAGCGTCCGGAGGGTCAAGGCGACCTGGGCGTCGGTGGACAGCGCCGGGTGGCAGCAGGTGAAGATCAGCCTCAACCGGTCGTCGGCGATGGCGCTCATGTCGGGCTCCTCCTCAGTCCCCGGGCCCGAGGCCCCTGTCGGATCCAGTAACGCCTGAGCGGCGCGGTGCTTGTGCTCCCGCTGCGCCTCCCGTCGCAGCCGGTCGATCGCCTTGCGACGGGCCGCGGTGAGCAGCCACGCACCGGGCCGGTCGGGCACCCCCGACGCGGGCCAGGCACCGAGAGCCGCCAGCATGGCGTCCTGCAGCGCGTCCTCGGCGAGGTCGAAGTCGCCGAGGGCGCCGATCAGGGTGGCGAGAACCTGGCCTGTCTCCCGCCGGAACAGCTCGTCGAAGGGCACGCCGCCCGCCGCCCCACCAGGCTCGGGCCCGGATTGCGGCTGGGCACCGGGCTGGCGCCCAGGCCGGGGCCCAGGCGGCGGCGAGGGAACGGGCACCGGCGTGCCTGCGGTGTCGAAGCGCCAGGGATCAGCCGAGCGCGGGCATCTCCATGACCGGCCGGACCTCGATGCCGCCGGTACGGGAGTCGGGGATCTGCGCGGCCAGGTCGAGCGCCCGATCCAAGTCCTTCACGTCGACCACGTAGTAGCCCGCCAGGTGCTCCT
>DATARN010000089.1:0-4551 GCA_036264135.1 Acidimicrobiales bacterium | reverse complement strand
CATGGATTTCCGTTGTGTACACAACGGAAATCCATGACACCCCGCTCCGCGATGCCCTCCGACCCCCAACAAGACGCCCCGACCCTACTGGGCCATCCCCGGGCGGTGGTGCCAGCCGCTACCGGGCCGGGCCCCAGTAGCGTCGCTGGCCGTGGAAGCGGCGCTGGGCTCGGGCATGACCTTCGAGCCGGCGACGGTCCTGAAGGATCTCCGCTCCGCCCGGAGGCGGCAGCGCATCGCCGATTTCGATCCGTTCGAGGCCCTCTACCGCGCCTATCTCACCGGCATCACCGTCTCCGTCGCGGTCCTCCTGCTCTCGGGCGCCACCGGCGACACCAAGGTTTCCGGCGCCGACCTCGCCTCGCTGCAGGCCCACGGCGGGGCGTGGGTCGGGTTGGCGGTGGCGCTGGTCTTCGCCGTCGGGCTGCGCTCGGGGGGCCGGGGGGGACCGCTGGTCGTGGAAGCCGCCGACGTCCGCCACGTGCTGCTGGCCCCGGTGGACCGGGGGACGGCGCTGCGGGGCCCGGCCATCCGCCAGCTCCGCTTCCTGCTGTTCACCGGCGGGGCCACGGGAGGCATCGCCGGCCTGCTGGCGCTGCGCCGCCTGCCCGGGCCGGCCGCCGCCTGGGTGGCGTGCGGGGCGGCGGTGGGCGCCCTGGCCGTGGCCGGCGGTTTCGGGTTGGCGCTGCTCGTTTCCGGCCACCGCTTGGGGCGCTGGATCGGGGGAACGCTCGCCCTGCTCGTTCTGGCCTGGTCGGGCGTCGACGCGGCCGGGCACCACGTGACGTCGCCGGCCACGCTGCTCGGGCGGGCGGCGCTGTGGCCCCTCGCCGTCCATCCGATCGACGCCCTGGGCGCCGTCTTCGCCCTGGCCGCGCTGGCCCTCGGCGTGGTAGGGGTGGGCGGCACCTCGTTGGAAGCATCGGAGCGGCGCGCCGGCCTGGTGGGCCAGATCCGCTTCGCCGCCACCCTGCAGGACCTGCGAACCGTCATCGTCCTCCGCCGCCAGCTGGCTCAGGAGCTGCCCCGCCAGCGACCATGGCTGCGGTTGCCCCGAGCCATCCCCAAGTCGTGGCTGGCCGCCGGCCCGTCAGGCGCATCGCCGCCGCCAGGAACGGAGGCCCGCGCCCGGCGGCCGCCGCGGCGGTGGTTTCCGGTGTGGCGGCGCGGCTGGCACGGCCTGCTGCGCTGGCCCGGCCTCCGCCTGGCGAGGGTCGCCGTGCTGGGCGCCATCGCCGGCCTCAGCCTCGTCGGGGCGTGGAACGGGACGACGCCGCTGGTCGTGGTCGCCGGCCTGTCGCTCTACCTGGCGGCCCTGGACGTCACCGAGCCCCTGGCCCAGGAGGTCGACCACCCCGACCGGGCCGCCGGTTTCGACCTGGCCGCCGGCGATCTCCACCTCCGCCAACTCGGGCCCTCGGCCGTCTTCATGGTGCTCGTCGGGGCGGTCGGCGTGGCGGCGGCCGCCGCCGTGACCGGCGGGGCCGTCCTGACGTGGCAGGTCGGGGCCGTCATGCTGATCCCGGCGGTCGGCTGCGCCCTCGGGGCGGGCGCCATGAGCGTCATCAAGGGGCCGCCCCCGGCGCTCAGCCCCCAGTCGATGCTCATGCCCGAAGTGGCCGGCGCCCGCGCCGTCGGGCGCCTCCTTGTGCCGCCCCTCATGAGCGTGGTCGGCGTCATCCCGGTCCTGGCGGCTCGCCGCGCCTTCCTGCACCGCCTCCCGGTGGTGGCGGCCACGGCCAGCCTGGCCCAGCTGGCCGCGCTGGTCACCATTTTCGGCCTGGCCTGGGTGCGCTACCAGGAGGACGCCCACCGGTGGTGGGGTGCCCAGGTGTCGGAGGCCCGGACCGCCACCGGGAGGGCTCGGCCGTGACGCCGGCCTCCGTCCGCCCCGCCGCCGGGAGGGCTCGGCCGTGAAGCCGGAGACCGCTCCGGTAGCTTTGGCTGCGCCCATGCCCGGACCCGCCGATCCCGTAGCCGTGCTTTCGGCCGCGGGGGTCAGCAAGGCGTACGGCGACCTGGTGGCGTTGGAACCCCTCGACCTGACCATCCCCGAGGGTCAGCGCCTGGTGCTGGTCGGCCACAACGGGTCGGGAAAGACCACGTTCATGCGGATGGCCGCCGGCCTCCTCGAGCCCTCCGACGGCGAGATCCGAATCGTCGGCCAGCCCGCCGGCTCCATCGACGCCCGGGCCGCGGTCTCCTACCTGCCCGACAACCCGGTGCTCTACGACGACCTGTCGGTCATGGAGCACATCGAGTACGTCTGCCGGCTCCACGAGGCCGAGGACTGGCAGTCCCGGGCGGTGGGCCTCCTCGAGGCTCTGGACCTGACCCACCGGGCCGACGACCTCCCCTCCCGGTTCAGCCGCGGCCTGCGCCAGAAGACGGCCATCCTCCTCGGCCTGATCCGGCCGTTCTCCCTCCTGCTCATCGACGAGCCGTTCGTGGGCCTCGACCCGCCGGGCCGGGTCGCCCTGGTCGAACTCCTCGACGACGCCGGCGCCGCCGGCGCCACCGTCGTGGTGGCGACGCACCAGATGGACTTCGTGAGCACCGCCGAGCGCTGCGTCGCCCTCCGTGACGGCGCCGTCATCTACGACGGGCCGCCGGGGGCGGTCGACGCCACCAGCCTGACCGGCTGATCCGCCGGCGTCTGCCGGCGCCCGCCGGCGCCCCGACGCCTGCGGCGCGGCCAGGCTGCCCCGCCGGCGCCCGGGACGCCTACGTGAACAGGCGGCATACCGGTCACAACCGCCGGGTAGGACGGGCGCATGGCTGAGATTGGCTACTTCCTGTCGAGCGAGGAACACAGCCCACCGTTCCTCGTGCGCACCGCCCGCCAGGCCGAGGAGGCGGCCTTCCGGTCGGTGATGATCTCCGATCACTACCACCCCTGGACCGACCGCCAGGGCGAGAGCCCGTTCGTGTGGTCCGTCATCGGCGCCATCGCCGCCACCACCGAGCTGCGGGTGACGACCGGCGTCACCTGCCCCACCGTCCGCATCCACCCGGCGGTCATCGCCCAGGCGGCGGCCACCTCGCAGCTGCTGCTGAACGGCCGCTTCCGCCTCGGCGTGGGCACCGGAGAGGCGCTGAACGAGCACGTCGCCGGCGACCGGTGGCCACCCGCCGATGTTCGCCTCGAGATGCTGGAGGAGGCGGTCACCGTCATTCGTCAGCTGTGGCGGGGCGGCATGGTCAACCACCACGGTCGCCACTACACGGTCGAGAACGCCCGGATCTACTCCCTTCCCGACCAGCCGCCACCCATCCTCATCTCCGGTTTCGGGCCGAAGGCCATCTCTCTCGCCGCCCGTATCGGCGACGGCTTCGTCAGCACCTCGCCGGCGCCCGACAGCCTGCGGAGCTACGAACAGGAGGGCGGGAAGGGCCCCAAGACGGCACTGATCAAGGCGTGCTGGGGCGAGGACGAGGCGGCGGCGCGCAAGCTGGCCTTCGACGTGTGGCCAACCAGTGGTGTCCCCGGCGAGCTGAACCAGGAGTTGCCCACACCCGCCCATTTCGAGCATGCCGCCTCCATCGTCACCGAGGACATGGTCGCCGCCAAGATCGCCTGCGGTCCCGACCCGGAGCGCCACGCCGGCGCCATCCGGCAGTACCTCGAGGCCGGCTACGACGAGGTCTACGTGAGCCAGGTCGGCGACGAGCAGGCCGGCTATTTCGACTTCTTCACCCGCGAGGTCAAGCCCCGCCTCGGGCTCTAGCCGGGCTCGGACGCCGAGACGCCGACGATTCCCTGATGGCCGACACCTCCACCCCCCGCCGCCGCCGCCCGTTGGGCGGCCGCCCTGACCGCGACCTGGCGCATCTCGACCCTCTCGACGCCCTGAGCCCGGAGGAACGGCGGCGTGAGCAGGCGACCACCCTCGCCACTCCCCCTCGCCGCTACGGGTTGGACGCCCGGGTGATCTTCTGGCTGGAGGACCGGCTGTGGGGAACGGCCCGGACCCTCCCCAAGTTCTGGGCCCGGGAGCTGGTGGCCCGCACGCCGTACCAGGCATGGGAGCAAGCGTCGTATTTCGCCACCACCGTCACGGGGGGCCAGGAGGCGCTGGCCCGTTCGGTCTACGACCACGTGGTGGAATATCGCGCCGAGCAGGACAATGAGCAGTGGCATCTCCTCGTCCTCGAGGAGATGATGGGCGACGACGGCATGGAGGTGAACCGGCTCCGCTACCGGTTCCTTCCGCAGGTCGTGGCGTTCGGTTTCTACCAGTTCTCGTTCCTGCTGTACGCCGCCCGGCGCCGGGCCAGCTACCGCCTGAACGCCGACATCGAAGACCACGCCGAGCACGAGTACGCCCATCTGGTGGCTGAACATCCGGAGTGGGAAGGGGCCCCATTCCGGTCGTCATTCTCCTCGACGCACTACACGTCGCGGGCGGATGTTCTCCGCCAGATCGGTTACGACGAGCGGATCCACAAGCAAGAGAGCCTGGCCCGAATGGAGGCGGCATGATCGAAGTCGGCTACACCTTGATGTGCGAGCAGTCCGGTCCCAAGCAGCTGGTGGCCGACGCCGTCCGC
>DATARN010000080.1:0-34141 GCA_036264135.1 Acidimicrobiales bacterium | reverse complement strand
ACGCGGTGAGGGTCATGTCCGAGCCGATCGCCGCGACCCACGCCGGGCCGAGCAGCTCGAGCAGGCAGTCGAGTCGCTGCATGCAGGTGCTGCGCCGATGCACCAACCCCGAGCGGATCTTCACCGCCCGCTTCAACGGGTCGCCCGGCCCGACCGTGTCATCGAAATGCAGTCCCTCGGGATGCAGCAGCGGCAGGCGGGCCAGACTCTGGGAGTCGAGACGGTCGGACTTGGCGTGCTTGCTGTAGTAGGCCCGCAGATCCGACGACTGCTCGGAGGGCACCATGACGATCACCGCCCCGTGCCGACGGAACCAGGCGGCCAACGGCACCCAGGCGTTGCGGGTAGGTTCCATCACCACCATCACCTCGTCGGCACCGGCGGGCAGCTTCGCCCACAGGACAGCCAAATCGACGGGGTCGGTGCCGAAGCGGTGACCGGAGAACACCAAGGCACCGGTTTCGTCCGCGCACGACGCCTGATGTGCGGCCCGGCAGGCGACGTCGACCCCGAGGCGGATCTTCACAAAGAAACTCCTTTCGTTAACAATTTGGCGAGGAAGGACAAGCACCCCGACCGGAAATGCACCACACCACGAAGAAATGAGCGCCGGACATTCGCTATGAGGGATCCGTCACCAGATGATGGCGGTCACCAGGTTCTTAAAAGGGCGTCACGTCTCCCGGCGTGGCCCCGCTCGCCGCTGCGATCAACAGGCAAGGGGTCGGCAACCGCCCCGATCGGACAACAAGCAGCGACAAGCAGGCGCCGGCACCGATCGACGCTACCCACACCAAGGCGCCGGCAGCGTGATCGTTGTATGCAACCCAGTATGAATGTCGCTCACGGCCAACAGGATGGGACGCTTCGGGTCGTCGACGGTGGTGTCGACGAGGCCGTCAGCGCGGGCCTCGACCCGGGCGAGGAGGCCCTCGGCCGCGAGGGCGTCGGTGAACACGATCTCGACCTGGGTGGAGGTCTCCTCGGCCGAGGCGATGTGGGCGATCCACTTGCGCGACACGAGATCTTCGATCACCGTCACCGCCATGGCGCAGCGGGTGAAGTGCGTCGTGTCGTAGATCCAGATCTGGTTCGGCCGGTATTCCACCCAATCGGGGAACGGTTTGCGCACCGAGCGGCCCGGGCGGGGAAGGGGGTGCAGGGACAGGCCGTGAGCAGCCAGAACGCGTCGCACCGACGCTGGCGAGACCCACACCGCTTCGATGTAGGAGCCCCGGTGGGCGAGCTTGCGATGCGACCGGTCGATCTCGTTCCACTCGTTGTAGAGGTCGATGATGGCTGCGACCTCGTCATCGAGCAGACCGTGCATCGGGTTGCCGCCGGGACCCCGATCGGCGAGCTCGCCGGCGGCGCGTCGCTCCAACCACCGGTAGGCGCGAACCTCGCCCAGCTCCAGCTGGTGGCACGCCCGGCGAAACGCCCAGCCGGCGTCGGTCGCCTCGTTGAGGAGGTGCAACAAACCGGCCTTGGTGGCCTCGTCGACGCGGCTCGGGACGCGGCCACTCAGCCCCAGCGTTCTTTTCCCTCGATCAGCATCAGCTTCACCGCCATCTCCTTGAGCGCCTCGCCGAGACGGACGGCATCGCCACGGGCGACCTCGAGCTCCCAGTCGCGTTCGGTCGTCTTCACACCGGGACGGGAGTTGGCCAAAGCCTCCAAGGCGCCTTCCTTGGCGACCGTGCGGATCCGCATGATGGTCGAGCGGTCCACCTTCCAGCTGTCGGCCGCCTCGGCCAGCGTCACCTCCTGGCGGACCAGCTGCAAAAAGATCTCGTACTTCTGCAACGGGGTCAGGAACCGCTTGGCGCGTCGGCCCGCACGGTCTGTGCCGCGTTCGGGATCGGTCATCATCAGATGGTCCTCCACAGGTCGTGGAGAACCGCGGATGCTGCTTGATTGATCGGTCGATCTCTATCGCGAAGTCAGGTGCAAACCACCCGCCTCGTGGTGGCCGAGACCACCATCAAGACCCACGTCGCCCACGTCCTCGCCAAACTCGGTGCTCGCGATCGCGTCCAAGCCGTTGTTGTGGCCTACCAACGAGGCATCGTTTGACGCAGCCAACCGGACCGGATGGCCGCCGCCCTGCTCCCGCCTGCCGACCCTCCGACCAGGTGACGAGCCCGCGGAGGCGACTGGGTGGCGGGTGCGGGAATCGAACCCGCCGGGCGAGGGGTATGGGCCCTCGCTGATCTCCAGATCCCCCGCTGCGATGGGGGGCGACCGAGGATGGAAATGCCGCTGCGGGCCGACGTGAGGGCGGGCCGCCCGGTCCGGTAGCCCAGAGGGGCGGTGCTCCCCCATCGTTCAGGTCCCTTTGTAATTGAGGACCTGATGCAGCGTGTGCCGGACCTCGACCAAATCGGCCTGGTCGGCCATGACGTGATCGATGTCCTTGTAGGCGGACGGGATCTCGTCCACCAACGCGTCGGCCCGGCCGGAGAGCCAGACCTTCCCTTCCATCTGGGCGACGAGGTCGGCGGTGGTGAACAGCTTCTTGGCTTGGGTTCGGCTGTGGCGGCGGCCGGCTCCGTGCGAGCACGACAACCAACTCGCGGGGTTGCCCTTGCCGGCCACGATGTAGCTGCGCGTCCCCATCGAACCCGGGATGACGCCGAGATCGCCGACGTCAGCCTTGATGGCGCCCTTACGGGTGATCCACAGCTGGCGGCCACCGTGAACCTCGCGCTGGGTGAAGTTGTGGTGGCAGTTGATGCGCTGGGTCTCACGGCCGAAGCCGAGAAACGCGAACACCTCGCGCATGGCCCTGTCCATCATCTGATCCCGGTTGGCCCGGGCATAGTCCTGCGCCCACAACATGTCCGCGATGTATGCCTCGAACTCCGGCGTGCCCTGCACAAAATAGGCCAAGTTGGGGTCCTCGAGCTTGAGCATGGCATCGGCTGCCGCCTTGCGGGCCTTGGCGATGTGCGCCTGGGCCAGTTGGTTGCCGATGCCGCGGCTGCCGGAATGGAGCACCACCCAGCAGCGGCGGCGCTCGTCCACGCACAGCTCGAAGAAGTGGTTGCCCGAGCCGAGCGTGCCGAACTGCTTGGCCGCCTTGGTGGCCCGGTCCCCGGACAGATCGGTGGCCGGCTTGTGGGCGGCCAGCCACTTGCCCGCCTTGTTCCCCACGGTGTCGTGTCCCTTCCCGACGCCAGCGGGGATGGCCCGCTCGATGCGGCCGAGGAGCGGCTCGAGGGTATCGGGCAGCTGGTCCTCGGTGACGTCGAGTTCGGCGGCGACCATGCCGCAGCCGATGTCGACGCCTACGGCGCTGGGGATGACGGCGCCGTTGGTCGGGATCACCGAGCCGACGGTGCTCCCGATACCGACATGGGCGTCGGGCATCAGGGCCACGTGGCCCTCGACGATCGGCAGGCGGGCCACCTTTTCGGCCTGGCGGATGGTCCCCGGGTCGATGTCGCTGGCCCAGGAAATGAGCTTGTCGTTGACGTTGGTGGGCATGGTCACCCCCTTTCTTGTCGTGGTTGGTTTGGTTGGTTTGACCCTTGGTTTGGTTGGTTGATCTTTGAGCAGTGTGGCCCACGAGTCGAATCCCCTTGCGAGCGTCGCATACTCGGATAGGGCCGGCATGCTGCCAGGGAGGGGATCGAACCCCCGCCTACCGGGTAACGGCCGGACGTCTTACCGCTCGACTACCTGGCAGGGATACCGCAAGACGGAGGCGAAGCCGCTCGCGGGGTTGAGGCCGACCAGGTTTCCGTACCGCCTGCGTCGGTGCCGTAGAGCCCGGTGTCCGGTGGTGGTCTCATTCCTGCGCGCGTGGGGTGTTCTTGCGCGCGTGATGCGCGCAATTCCGGTTCTGGTGGGGCACAAGAACGCCCTGTGCGCGCAGGTTCACGCTGGGCGAGTCGAGCGTCGACGGCAGGAGTCGAACCTGCACTCTCCGGTTTCGTAGACCGGCGCCTTTTTCCTTTGGGCCACGTCGACGTGCTTGGACGGCGCCACCGACGGGACTTGCACCCCTGACCTCCGGCTTGACGGGCCGGTGCTACCACTGGCTGAGCTACGGCGGCAGGTGGTGCGGGCATCGGCCTGGATCAGTCGAGTCCCGGGCAAAGGGCCCGTAGCCGACCAGTCAGGCGTGACGCGCATCGGTGGGTCGGAAGGGAATCGAACCCCCTGTGTCGGAAACGTCTGGACTCCAGCCAGTGGCGCCCCATGTCGCGCCCGACCCAACGGGGCCAGGTGGCCCTGGCCCCGACGACGATGCCTCTGCAGTGTCAAAGTGCTGATCGCTGGGCCGAATGCCTGACCGAAGCACGCCCGGAAGGAGTCGAACCCCCAGCCGTCGGTGTTGGAAACCGTGGCGCCGCCGTGGCTCGAGCGCAGGAAATCGAATGACGCGCATGACGTTGTGCGCGCATTCCCAGGAAGCGGTGGAACTCGGAATAAGGACTTGAGTTACCAGCGCATTTGGGGTCTGCTGGTATCGGCAGGACCCCGGCGCCCGGGCCGCGGCTTACGTTCGAGCGCTTGCCTGGGCAGGCACGAATCGTCGCGGAAACTCAACGGGGTTGTGCCCCCGACGGTCTTTCCGGTTGTAAAGATAGGTGCCATAGGTGAAGGATTGTGGACCGTGCGATCCGGGCTGTCAACAGGTTTTCGGGCGGTCGTGGCGCCGTGTCATGCGATACAAAGAGGCTGGGCAGGTAACCAGCGGGACTCGAAAGGCGATCCTCGACTATGCCCTGGCCCGCGTCGATGGAATCGGTGCTGGTTAGCACCCTCATTACGACGGTTTGGAACCAGTGGGCCCGGACAGGCGTCCTTAGGTCATGCGCGGATGGAGGGCCCAACCACACGAACAGCTGATCGGAATGGTGATCTTGTCGGTGGCATTCGTTTTCGGCTCGCTCTCGGTGGCCTCAGGCCTGCAGAACCGCAATCGGCTGCCGCAGAGCCACCAGATCACCGTCACCGGTTCTGCTGAGAAGGCTGTAACGGCCGACACCTTTGCATGGAACGCCACCGTGACGAGCGCGCAGCCGACTACTTCGACGGCCTTGGCGCAGCTCAATGGGTGGACCGCTCAGATCCGGACGGCGCTTGACGAGGCTGGGACCCTCGACAATGAGATCACTTTCGGGTCGGTGGTCGTGCAACCCAACTCCGGTCAGCTCGCAGGAGCCGGGTTCACCGAAAGCGTGGCAATCAGTGTGCTCTCGCATCGTGTGGCCGCTATGGCGCGGGTCAAAGGGGTCAGTAACCAGCTTCTCGCCGTCAACGTGCCATTCATCGCTCAGCAGCCGCAGTACACCTTCAGCGGTTTGAAGGAGCTGCGACCGGCGCTCACCGCCCAAGCGACCGTCGATGCCCGCGTGCGGGCCCAAGCCGCCTTGGGCCGCCATGGCCATTTGGGCAAGTCGATTTCGATATCGGTAGGAGGGTTCTCCGTCGACGCCCCAGGATCGGTCAATATCGGCAGTGGGGACTACAACACCAGTTCCCTACAGCAGGTCGTGTCCGTCGCTGTGACCGCCACCTACACGACATCTGCGTAGGTGAGCCTGGGGTGTCTAGCCGTAGATCCGAGGCGCCCGTAGAGGCCGGGGCCGACGGGCCGGCACGGTGGCCGGCGGTGGTGCTGCCTCGGCCTCGGAGTCGGAGGCGGCTTCATCTTGGACCTGCGATGCCGCCTCGGTGGCCTTGTCCTTGATGTCCCCGGCCGCCGCCTGAGCCCGCTCCTTGATCTCGAAGGCCGCCTCGGTCGACTCCGATTTCACTTCCTCGACCGTGCCGGTGGCTTCCGCCTTGATCCGCTCGGTCGCATCGGTGGCGACGTCCTTGACCTGCTCGAGGCTCTGCCGGGCGGACTGGCCCAGTTCCTGGGCCAGCTGCTTGCCCTTCTCCGTCGCCTCCTGAGCGATTGGCTTGAAGCCTTCTTGCAGCCGGTCGGTGAGCTGCTGTTCCCGCTCGGTCGGGGGCAGGATCGAGGCCAGCAGGAAACCAGCCGCGAAGCTGAGCAGCCCGGCGGCCAGGGGATTGCCCTCGGCCCGCTGGCGGGCGGCGTGCGGCGCGTCCTGGAAGCTCCCCAGGGCGGGGCGAGCGGCGTCGCCGGCCCGGCCCCCGTGGTCGTCGCCCGGCTGACCGGCCGGGTACCCGCCTCCGCTGCCGTCGCCGAAGCCCATCAGGTGCCGGAAGCCGTCCCGCAGCTTGTCGCCCTGACGCCGGGCGACACGAGCCGGGCTGACCTTCTCCTTCACTTCCTCGACCTTCTCGGCGACATTCTCCTTGGTCCGGGCGACGACCTTCGCGGGCGCCACCCGGTCACCCAACTCTTCGAGGGTCTGGCCCAGGTCACCCCGGACCCGCTCGATGTCCCGGCGTACCTCGTCGGTCGTGCTCATTTCGAAAGCTCCCTTTCCGAATGCAAGTGCGATGGCGGTCCGCTCATCCCCCGAGAGACGGAGGACCGGGCTACGTCCACGTCGTCTTTCAGCGTCTTGACCGTCTGGACGGGGACCGGGCGGATTTGGCGCAGGCGCCGGCGCCCCTGGGCGAAGAGGACTCCGGCGACGACGGCATACAGCACGCCGACGATGAGGAAGGCCAGGCCGGCGGGCATCACCTCGGCGAGGCCCCACGCGGCAGCAAACGACACCAGGATGCTGGCCAGGAACGCCAGAACGGCGGTCGCGCCCAGCACCGCCCCGGCCTTGGCGGCCTTGGCGGCCTGGTCCTGAACCTCCAGTTTGGCCAGTTCCACTTCTTTTTGCAGCAAGACGGACAGCTGGCTGCCCAGGTTGGAGAACAACGCTCCGATCGGTCGTTCTTCACCGTCGCTGTCCTCGGCGTAACCGTTCAGCCCGGGCGACGCCAGCGGCGCTGGATAGTCGCGCGGCGCCCCGTAATTCCTTGGTGTCCCGTAATTCCTTGGTGAGTAGTTCATCGCCATTCTCGACCTCCAGGCCTAGAGGCGCCGTTGGTCTCGGCTTCGGGCCCGCTGGCGGAGCGACTGCGGATGACTCGCCCGACCGCGAAGCCGGCGACGGTTGCGCCCAGCATGAAGGCCGCGGGCCGGCGGCGGGCAAAGCCTTGCAAGTCGGTAACGAGACCCTCGATACCCCGCTGGTCGATGCTGGCGGCCAGGGAGTTGAGGCCGTCAGCCGACGAGTAGAAGCGGTCCGCGGCGCGTTCCACGTACTCCCCCAGGTTGGGGGCGTCGGCGGGACGACCCTCGGCCAGCGCCTGGGCCTCGCCGGCCAGCTGGTAAAAGCCTCGGGCCAGCCGTAAGGCCGCCTCCTGGGCCTGGGCCTCGAGCTGGGTC
Source organism: Acidimicrobiales bacterium (assembly GCA_036264135.1). GTDB lineage: Bacteria > Actinomycetota > Acidimicrobiia > Acidimicrobiales > Palsa-688 > DATARN01. The sequence goes on along the minus strand of DATARN010000080.1, from coordinate 26,826 downwards.
TTGGCTTCTTCCGCCAGGCCGAGCGCTTGGGTCGACACCTCGTCAGTCACCCGGCTGGCCTGCTGCTTGACGGTCCCCGCCAGCTCCTGGGCGTGACCGGCCGCCGAGGCGGCCACGTCGTGCACCTGGTCGACGGCCGCCCCTGCAGTCTGGCGAGCTCGTTCCGTCGCCTCGTCGGCGACGTCCTGTCCGGCATCCCTCGCCGTCCACGCCACCCGGGCCATCCTCTTCGAGGGCCCGTTCTGCCCGTTACCAGCCACGGGTCCTTGCGGCCCGGTGCGCGCACGACCAGGCATGTCTGTCTGCGGCAATGTTCCTCATCCCCTCTTCTCGCCGTTGAGTCGTGGCGATACCCAGCGGAAAAGATGCATAAACGAGTCCCGAAAGGTTTGGTTAACCGAATTGTCCCCCGAGGGGAGCCGACCGGACCCGACGTGCGCCAGCCTCGCCAGTGTGTCGTCGATTTGGACAGCCCTGATACAAGTCGGACCGTAGAGCGGAAGCCCGGGTCAGCTCCGGAGGTGGTCGATCAGGGCGTCGAGAACCGCCTCGAGGTGGTCGATGCGCCCCGTCGAGCGCAACACTTGCACGCCGCCTTGGATGCCGGCGATGAAGGCCGCGGCCGCCTGCTCCGGGGAGATGCCCGACCGGACGAGACCGGCTTGTCGCATCTGGCGGACCCCCGAAGCGATGTGCCCGCCCCATTGGGCGAGGAGCGCTGACACGATCTCCGCAGCGCCGGGAGTGGTACCGACCTGGGTCATGAGCGAACCCAGCGGACAGAGGGCCCCCTGGGCCCGGTAGCGGGCCACCACGGCGTCTCGCCACCGCTCCCAGGCGCCCCACGAGGTGAGAGTGGCGAGGTGAGGCTGTTGATCGGTCAAAACCCGGTCGGCCTCGTGTTGGGCGACGGCCAGCAGGAGCTCCTCTTTTCCCCCGGGGAAGTAGTGGAACAGCTGGCCCTTGCTGGTGGCGGTGATGGCGCGCACGTCGTCGAGGGTCATGTCGCCGGGCTCGGCGCTGCGCAGGTGCTCGGCGGCGCCCTCGATGATGCGATCGCGCGTCGCCCGACCCTTGGTGGTCAGCACCATGGGGTGCCAGCGTAGGCGTCTGCTGGGGCAGGTGGTCCAGTGGTCCGCAGTTTCACGGCGCAGCGTAGAGTATTTTGGACTTGCTAGTCCAGAATTGGACCCGTAGGTTCATCGCATGGCTTTGCGTCTAGTAGGTAAGACCGCCCTCGTCACCGGATCGACCAGCAACATCGGACGGGCGATCGCCGTCGCCTTCGCCGGCGAGGGCGCCCGCGTCGTCGTCTCCGGGCGCGACGTCGAACGGGGCGAGTCGGTCGTCGCCATCATCCGCGAGGCGGGCGGGCACGCCGATTTCGTGGGGGCCGACCTCGACGGGTCACCGGATCGCAGCGCCGGGCTCGCCGATCGAGCGACAGACCTGCTCGAGGGCCGGATCGACATCCTCGTCAACAACGCCGGCGTCTTTCCGCTCCACTCCGCGGCCAGTGCGACCGGCGAAGACTTCGACCACATCTACGGCGTGAACGTCAAGGCGCCCTTCTTCCTCACCCAGGCGGTCGTACCAACGATGATCGCGGCCGGCGGCGGCGCGATCGTCAACCTGGGATCGTGGGTGGCCCGGCTGGGCCTGGCGACCAGCCCCATCTACAGCTCGTCGAAGGCGGCCCTCGAGTCCCTCACAAGGTCCTGGGCTGCCGACCTGGGGCCTCGGGGAATCCGGGTGAATGCCATATCCCCGGGCGTCATCCGCACCCCGGACCTGGATCCCGCCATCGAGCACCCCGCCGAGGGGCTGATGCGGGGAACGCCCGCGGGCCGCTCCGGGCACCCCGACGACATTGCGGCAGCGGCCGTCTACGTCGCCTCCGACGAGGCCGCGTTCGTGCACGGCACGGTGCTCGACGTGGACGGTGGACGGGTCGGCGTGGCGGTCGTGTAGTCCGCCCCGACCCTCTGCTCCCCGAGCGTGTCGTCGGGGAGCCGCTCGAAGCTCGCTGGGCGGCCCCGTCTACCCCGCGGCGCTGCCGATCGCCTGAAGCTCGTCGTCGTCGAGGCGCAGTGAACCGGCAGCCACGTTCTCCTCCAGGTGGGCCGCCGAGGTGGTCCCCGGGATGGGCAGGATGACCGGCGAGCGCCACAGCAGCCACGCCAATGCGACCTGGCCCGGCGTGGCGCCGTGGCGTGTTGCCGCTGCGGCGACCGGTCCTCCGGGCTCGGCGAGCTGTCCGCCTTCGAGGGGGCGATAGGGCATGAAGCCCATCCCGTGCGCCTCGCATTCGGCGACCAGGTCCGCCCGGCTGGCGTCCACCAGGTTGAACGGACATTGCACGGTCGCGATGTCGACAATCGAACGGGCGGTCGCCAGCTGCTCGATCGTGACGTTGCAGACGCCCACGTGGAGCACCTTGCCCTCTGCCTGCAGGTCCCGCATGGCCCCGATCGACTCCTCGAGGGGGACGTCGGGATCGGGCCAGTGCAGCTGGTAGAGGTCGATACGGTCGACCTTCAGCCGGCGAAGTGAGCCTTCGCACGCTGCTTTCAGCTGCTCAGGGCGGGCTTTGTGCGACCACCCCACAAGCTCGCCGTCCTTGGTCCGCCCGCTGGGCCCGGTCCGTTCAAAGCCGCCCTTGGTGGCGATCAGGAGCCCGTCGTAGGGGTACAACGCCTCGGCGATCAGCTCCTCGGAGACATCCGGGCCGTAGGTATCCGCGGTATCGATCAACTGCACGCCACACTCGACCACCCGGCGGAGCAGGGCCACGGCGGCGTCGGGGTCGGCCGGCGGCCCCCACGTTCCTTTGCCAGTGATCCGCATGGCCCCGAAGCCGAGACGGCGAATCACGGTCTCCCCGCCTACCGCGAAGGTCGTCGGGACTTCGGGCGACACCATCGAGCGACTCCCCAACACCCGCCGACCTTACCGTTGATGCTCGGCCGGGTCGGTCGCCTCACCGACAGGAGTTCGCAAGCCCACCCCTATCCTGGGCATATGACGATTCCGCGGTTGGACCACGTCAGCGTCGTCGTCGATGACCTTGAAGCTGCTATCCGGTTCTTTGTCGCACTTGGCATGGAGGTCGAGGGCAAGGCTCCTATCGAGGGGCCTTGGGTGGACCGGATCAACCGACTCGACGGCGTCAGAGTCGACATCGCGATGATGCGGATCCCGGACGGCGACGGGCGGCTCGAGTTGACGAAGTTTTCATGCGCCCCCAGCGGTCTGTACGGAACCGGAAAACCCGCCCGCCAACACCTTGGGCCTTCGAAGCGTCATGTTCGAGGTCGAGGACATAGACGATGTCCTCGGCCGCCTTCGGGTTCACGGTGGCGAACTGGTTGGGGAGGTCGCCCAATACGAGGACAGCTACCGGCTCTGTTACGTCCGCGGACCCGCGGGCATCATCGTGGCACTGGCCGAGCAACTCACCTGAAGAATGGTCACCCCGGCCGTGGCCGATCCCTACGACTCAGTGGTTTCCTCGGAGTCGATCAGGCGGTGAAGGAGCCCGGTGAGTTGCCGCAGCTCTTCGGCTCCGAGGGCCGTGACCGCTCGGGGGGGCCGGAGACGGATGGCGTTTGCGGCAGCGACAGCGGCGTGGCCGGCAGCGGTGAGGGTGATCAGCTTGCGCCGGCGGTCGTCGGGGTGTGCTCGGCGTTCCACTAGCCCGTGAGCTTCCAGTTTGTCGACAACCAGCGTGGCGTAGGGGGCGTCGAAGCCGTTGGCTTCCGCGAGCTGGGACAGGGTCAGCGGCCCGTCGCGTAGTTGGAACAGCATCTTTCCCCGCCCGGCGCCGAGGCGGAAGCCGAGGGCGGTCGCCAGCTCGCCGTGGCGGCTGTGGGCATCGACGAACTGCTGCATGAGCGACCAGGCCTCCTCCGCGGGACCCGCGGAGCCTCGACCGCCGGTCGTGGCCTTCTCGCCGGGCGTGGCCGTCACCACGGCACCGTCTGGCCTCGGTAATCCACATAGTGGAGGCCTGGCGTGTTGCGAAGGCCGTCGAGCGTCTTCACCACATTGGGGATGCTGTCATCGATACTGAGCCTGGCGTCGGGTCCGCCCATCTCGGTCCTCACCCAGCCCGGGGCCATCAGGACCAAGGTTCTGGGCTCGCCACGGTGGCGGGCGGCCTAGCTGCGCATGAAGGTGTTCAGGGCGGCCTTGCTGCCGCGGTAGACCTCGTGGCCGCCGTGTTCGTTGTTGGCCACGCTGCCCTGGCCGGAGGACATCACCCCGATGGTCCCGGTCAGCTCGACGTGGTCCTGGAGGGCCTCGATGACTCGCAGTGGCCCCAAAGCGTTGGTGACCATGACCCGGACGAACTCCTCAGTCGACGCTTCGGCCACGGTCCCCTCGGGCTGGTTGGTGACGCCCGCGTTGACGAAGAGAAGGTCGAAGCACCTCTGCCCCAGGCGGTTGTGGAGCGCCTCGATGCCCTCCGGGACGGTGATGTCGACCGTCTCGACCTCGATCCGCTCGCGGTAGCGGTCGGCGAGGTCGTGGAGGGCCGTCCTGTCAGTGCTGCGTACGGTGGCGGTGACCTGCCAGCCCCCGCGAGCCCACTCCTCGGCGAGCGCCAGTCCTAGGCCGCGAGATGCCCCGATAAGCAGCACTCGTCTCGTAGGGCTGGAAGCTGCGGGACCGCAGTCGGATGTGGTTATAGACATGCCAATGATTATATCAGATATAAGTATCGTGCTAAAAACGGTCCCGCCCTCCGAGGATGGCTCGGCGTCGCTCAGGGCATCATCTAGGACATGACGTGGACCTTGAATCCCACCGCCAAGGAGTTCGACGTGGCTCAGGCGGGTTACCCAGCTGTGCCGGCGGCAGCACCTACCTCGAGCAGTGGTCATGTGTCGAGAGCGGCCAATTCGTGGCTGTCCTGTACGAGTCGAGCAACTGACAATGGCTGAAGGCCTCGACTACGTCACCAAGGACAGCCCCTGGTCCGTCGCGGAGACGGTGGCGCGGCTCACCGTCCTCATGGGCGAACGGGGGATGACGGTCTTCGCGACGATCGACCAGGGCGCCGCGGCCCGCTCGGTGGGGATGGAGTTGCGGGAGACCATCCTCGTCATCTTCGGTAACCCGGCGTCGGGTACACCAGTCATGGACGCGGCGCCGATGGCAGCCCTCGATCTGCCGTTGAAGCTGCTCGTGTGGGATGACGACAGCCGCACACGTGTGTCCTATCTCGCCCCCACGGTGCTCGCGGCGCGCTACGGACTACCCGAGTCGTTGGCGGCGCCGCTGGCTGGGATCGACCAGTTCACTGACGCCGCCTTGACCGACCCGGCCGGCGCACCGGGATCGTGACTGGGATCGGCGAAAGCGACTAGTCGGCGGCCGCGGCACACACCAATCGGCGCCAATCGCGAGCGTCGGCGCCAGCGGTGGTGTCAGTCTCGGCGACTGCGACTGCGACTGCGACTGCGACCGCGTCGTCGGCCGTCGTCGTGCAGCGAGCGATCCAGGCTCCTGTTGGCGAGATGAACCCCGACGGCGGTCCGACAGCATGTACCGGGCCCGCGTAGCTGAGCCAGTAGGAGGGCGCCGCTGCATGCCCTGCTGCTTCGATGGCGAAGACGTCGGGTAGTTGGGGTTGCCCGCGGTGGAGAACAGGACGCAGTCCACGTCCAGTTGCTCGTAGGCGGCGAACAACTCTGGGTACTGGGTCTCCATCCCCATCGCGCACCCGAACCGCACCCCTTTTGTTTGCTCTCCAGTTAGGGCTGCATGACGACCCGCCAGCGCCGGACCGTCACTTCGAAGAAGCCTGCGGCGACGCTGGCGTCGTCTTGACGGGCTAGGCGCTCCGCTTCCTCGTAGCGGTCGGCCCCGGGTAGGCGCAGCACGGTCATCCCTTCGCCACTTGGGTCCTCGTCGAGCGCCACCATCGGGCCTGCTGCGATCAGGTACCCGGCATCGTTCATGCGGCGCAGAAAGGAGATGTGATCGGCGAAGCGGGGATCGTCGAAGACGCTTCCTTGGGCCGGGGCAGCCGGTCCTGGCCGGTGCAGGAGAGCAACCCAGGTCTCCTCAGCCATTGCTGATCACCGCCGGTAGAGGTCGGAGGTCGGGTTCCATCCAGGCTGTCCTGGCGGCAGCGCTGTCCAGGGCGGATCGGGACCAGTGGTGGTCGAGGAGCCGGGAATCGAGGAGCCGGGGGGATCGCTCGACGAAGTCGTCGAAGTCGCCGCCGTCATCGGCATTGAGGTGACGGCGGGTCACTTCGGTCCAGGCGGTGGTCCGGGTCTGGTGGAAGCGTTCTGGCTGCCCGTGAGCGGCGGCGATCTCCCTCAGCCAGTCGCTGAGCAGTGGCCCGGCGGCCTCCGGCCGGGTCTTGAGGGCGATCCAAGCGAGATGCACATGCTGGCGGTGCCCGAAACGGTCTTGGCCGTCCATGACGGCCAGCAACGCCTCGCGAAGCCCCATACGGTGCACGCTCACCGCCCGACCATGGACGTGGTGGCCTTCTGGTAGCGGTCGAGGACGCCGACCCAACCGCCGTGGTATTCCGCCCGCGCCGCCTCGGGGTCTGCATAGATTTCCCAGCCGGTGTGTTCCAGCACGACGAGGGTTCTTTCTCCCCGATCGTGAAACGTGACGGTCACGGCGCTGGCCCTGTCAGCGTCATGCCCTGGATGCCAGGTGAAACTGACCACCCGACCAGGGTCCCACTTCGTCACCGTGCCCCAGACCGCCTGTTCGCCTTCCGCGGAGCGCTCCACGATCCGCCCGTCGTCGAACCCTACGGCCGCGGTTGCCCCATAGACGCTGTGGCCGACCATCGGCCACCACCGGCCTATCTCGTCGGTAAAGACGGCGAACGCTCGCTCCGGCGGCGCGTCAACGATCACCTCGCGTCGAACCGGGGGCAATATCGTCATTGAGCTCTCCTTGTCTCGGATTCTTTGACTGCTTGGGCGTAGGCGCCGAGCACGTGATCCCATGCGCTGACCAGCCACTGCTGGGCGGCCACGAAACCATCGGGTGCCAACGAGTAGAGGTTGCGGGTGCCCTCTTGGCGGTGCTCGATCAACCCAGCATCGGATAAGCATCGCAAGTGCTTGCTCACGGCCGGCCTACCCACGGGCAGCCGCTCGGCGAGTTGGCCCACCGGAAGTTCACCCTCGGCCAGAACCTCCACGATCCGGCGGCGGACCGGTTCCCCGAGGGCATCGAACACCGCGTCCACGCCTTGGCGACTCACCGGGAACCGTTCCTCACAGGTAACGGTTACTGTAGAGCAACCATTGGATGTTGGCAATCCCCTTACGGTGCCGTTCGAATCATGAAGGCCGTGGCGCCGTCATCATCGGTGCACCCGACACCTAGGGTTTCGTCTGTGATCCTCCCGAGGGACCGCGACGTGCGCTTCATCACCATCCGCCGCGGGGGGACGCTCACTGATCCCGACCATCGGCTCCTCGCTCTGTGGGCGGCGGCGTGCGCGGAACACGTACTGCCCTTCTTCGAGGCTGTGCGCCCCTCAGATCCGCGGCCCCGCCAGGCCATCGAGCACATCCGGGCATGGACCCGCGGCGAGATCCGGATGTCTGAGTCCCGGGCGGCGGGTGGCCATGCCATGGGCGCCGCCCGAGAACTGAGCGGCGCCGCTCGGCATGCCGCCTATGCAGCCGGTCAGGCGGCAGTGGTCACCCATGTCGCCGCCCACGATCTCGGCGCTGCCGCCTACGCCATCAAGGCGGCGCGTGCGGCGGCTCCCGGAGACGAGGAGGGCGCCGGTCGGCTCGAGTGCCGCTGGCAGCGCCAACAGCTGCCGGATTCGATCCGCGACCTCGTCCTCGACGATCAACGACTCCGAAACGACATCTGCTGGTCGGTGTTCGAATTCTGAGGGTGCGGCACCTCATGGAGGACCTTGACACGCGTCCTACCGTCGCCGCCCGACCTGCTCAGGGTGGCTAGTACAGCCGCTGGCGGCGCCGGGTCCAGCCGAGAGAGGTCTAGCTAGGCTGTGGCGATGCGTCACTGGCTGCGGCGGGCGGCCGGCTGGCGAGCGGGCGACCCCGCTCGGGGAGTCCAGCTCGCGCTCGGACTCCTATGGCTGATTGACGGCGCCCTCCAATTCCAGCCGTACATGTTCAGTGCCCAGTTCGTGACCCAGACGCTGGAGCCTGCGGCCAACAGTGTCCCGGGCGGGGCGGGTCGGTTCATCATCACCATCGATCAGTTCCTGTTGCCCCACATCGGATGGTGGAACGCCGTCTTCGCCACCATCCAACTGGTCATCGGACTAGGTCTGTTGTGGCCCCGGACCGTCCGAATGGCACTCGCCGGGTCGGTGGTGTGGTCTCTCCTCGTGTGGTGGCTCGGCGAGGGGTTCGGGGGGATATTCTCCTCGGCCAGCCCGCTGATGGGCTGGCCCGGAGCGGTGCTCCTTTACGCGTTGCTGGCGGTGCTGGCTTGGCCTCGGAAGGAACGGCGCCTCGGCAGCCACGACCGGTCGGTGGCGGAGCGGTCACCGCTTGGCCGGGTCGGCGCCTGCACGGCGTGGCTGCTGTTGTGGACGGGGGCCGCCGCCTACCTGCTGCTGCCCGTGAACCGCTCGCCAGGTTCCATGGAGAGCATGATTGCGAGCATGAGCGAGGGCCAACCGAGTTGGGTCATGTCCATGAACCGAGCATTGGCGGCCGTTGCTGAATACCACGGCACCCAACTGTCCATCGCCCTGGCCGTGCTGTGCTGCGTCGTCGGGCTCTCCGTCATCGTGCCCTGGGACCCCCGGCCAGTTCTCATCGTCGCCGCATTCATCAGCCTGGTGTTCTGGCTCGGTGAAGACTTCGGCGGCGTGTTCACCGGCTCGGGCACCGACGTCAACACCGGCCCGTTGCTCATCATCCTGGTCGGGACCTACTGGCGGCCGGGACGACAAAGCCTCGGCCACCTGGCGTCTCGCCTGCAGCCCGTAGCGGCGCTCCCCTACCGTGAGCGACAGCCCGTCGGGGGACTGTCGTAGCGTCTTCCTTGTCCACGAGACTTTTGCGCCTTCAACACCTCGCCCGCCTGGCGGCACTGGTCGCTCTCGCCATCGCAGCCGCCGGCTGCACCGGCGCCGGGCATTCCACTTCGGCCGCCGGCCGAACCAGCCCGTCGAACGACCCGGCCGGCACCGCGAGTTCCCACACCTCCGTCGCACCCAGCGGGCCGGTCAACATCTACTCGGCCGATGGTCCCAACGACCTGTCGCCGGTGGTGAAGAACGACCCCTACCGGCTCTATGTTCCTGAGAGCGCCGGGCACAGTGTCGACGTGATCGACCCCGCCACCATGAAGGTCGTCGACCGCTACGCCACCGGGCTCGGCCCGCAGCATGTCGTGCCGGCGTGGGACCTGAAGACGCTCTACGCCGCCAATGACCGGGGCAACTCGCTGACACCGATCGACCCCATGACCGGCAAACCGTCAGGCCCGAACATTCCAGTCGCCGACCCCTACAACATGTACTTCACTCCGGACGGCCATTTCGCGATCGTGGTCGAAGAAGCTCGCCAGGTGCTCGCCTTCCGGGATCCGCACACCTTCTCGTTGGTCAAGGCGCTGTCCGTGGACTGCGCGGGCGTGGACCACGCCGACTTCTCGGCCGACGGCAGCTTCGCCCTCTTCAGCTGCGAGTTCTCCGGGAAGATGGTCAAGGTCGACCTGGCCACCATGTCGGTGGCCGGCTATCTGACCATCCCCGGCTCCAGCCCTCAAGACGTGAAGCTGGATTCGGCCGGGAAGATCTTCTACGTCGCCGACATGCGCCGCGGCGGCGTGTACGAGATCTCGGCGTCCACCTTCCAGTCGATCGGTTTCATCCCTACCGGGCGCGACGCCCACGGTCTCTACGTCAGCCGGGACGGCAAGGACATGTATGTCACCAACCGGGGTTCCGGCTCGATCTCGGTGATCGACCTGGCCACCCAACAGGTGGTGCACACCTGGGACATCCCCGGCGGCGGGAGCCCGGACATGGGGAACCTGTCGCCGGATGGCACGGTGCTGTTCGTCTCGGGTCGTTACAACGCCTGCGTCTATGCGATCTCCACCACCGACGGGCATCTCATCGCCAAAATCAGCGTCCCGAACCAGCCGCACGGTCTGGCCGTATGGCCCCAACCGGGCCGTTACTCACTTGGCCACACCGGCATCATGCGCTGATCACTCCCTGGTCCGACCCGTGCTGGCGGCATCGGCGATGCCGGGGCCCGGCTGCGGCCGTGACCGAAGACCTCGCCGCTAGCGTCGAAAAGGATGCCCCCGTCGCCAAGAATCGTCAGGCGTGTCGGCGCCGTGGTCGCGGCTGCCATCCTCACGGCCTCCTGCAGCTCCTCCAGTCGCCAGGCGCGTCGCCCGCCGGCACCTGGTCGTTCTTCTCCGCCGGCTTCTGCGCCGGTATCGACTGCGCCACCGGCAGCACTACATCTGAGCGTGGTGCGCCAACCGTGGCAGCTGCCGGCGCCGGTGTCCCGGCCGGTGGTGGTGCCCGACGGGTCCGGCTTTCTCATCCTCGGCGGCCTGGCGACCGGCGATCGGTCGACGGACCGTGTCGTACGCGTGGACCCGGCGACCGGTGGCGGGGGGCTGGCCGGCACCCTCGCATTGGCCGTCCACGACAGCGCGGGCGCCGTCCTCGGCGGGCGGGACATGGTCTTCGCTGGCGGCTCCTACAGCACCGTGTCCACGGTGCAGGAGTGGTCGGGCGGGGGCGCCGGCCGGGAAATCGGCCACCTGCCATCGGGGCGCTCGGACCTGGCGGCGGTGACGGTCGGGTCCACGGCGTACATCGTCGGCGGCTTCGACGGCACCCACATGGACCCCGAGGTGCTGGCAACCTCGGACGGGTTGACGTTCAGGCCGGTCGCCGCGCTGCCGGTGCCGGTCCGGTATCCCGCTGTCGGCTACGCCGCGGGGGCCCTGTGGGTCTTCGGCGGCGTGACGAGCACCAGCGAGGGCGGCACCCAGGAGACGGCGGCCATCCAGCGGATCGACCCGGCTACGGGCCAGGCCTCGGTCGTGGGCCACCTGCCCCAGGCCATGGGCCACGCCACCGCGGTCAGCCTCGCCGGCCACGTTTTCGTGTTGGGCGGCCGATCTGGCACCACGCCCAGCGCCGTCATTTGGCGCCTCAACCCGGCCACCTGTTCAGTAGAACCGGCGGGCACGTTGCCCCAAGCTCTCTCCGACGCCGGCTCGGTGGTAGTGGGCAGCACCGCGTACCTGGTCGGCGGCGAGGTAACCGGTCCCGCGGCGCCGCTCTCCTCGGTGGTGGCGCTGCGCGAGTCGACGTCGAGTTCCTGACCGCCGGCTCGTCCCAACGCAGACGTTGGCACCCAAGCGGCCGCCGGTACGCCGTTGGCCCCGCGGTACACATCGGTCATCTCGAGGGCGACGTCGGGATAGCGGTCAATGGGACCGGTACGTCCGGTGATAATCGGAAAGAGGACCACGCAGAAGCGGTCCTCCAAACCGGCTTCACGGAGGGATCGGCACAGGCTGACGCTGCCGATGGTTCGCATCGGACTCGGTCCTTCTCGCTTCATCGCTTGCACTGCGCCCCGGGCCAACCGGGAGCTGAACCTATGGGTCGTCGCGGTGACCGCTGGTCTCAGGGAGCAGCTCGACGTAGCCGTCCGTGCCGTGGACCCGGACGCGCTGACCATCCCGAATCAGCATCGTCGCGTCCTGCACCCCGACGACCGCTGGCAGGCCATACTCCCGGGCGATCACCGCCCCGTGGGTCATCAGGCCGCCGACCTCGGTTACCAGAGCGGTAATCGTCAGGAACGCGGGCGACCAGCTCGGGTCCGTGCAGGCGGTTACCAGGACGTCCCCCGGTTCCAACTCCGCCTCGGCCATGTCCAAAACGACGCGGGCCGTTCCCTCGACCGTCCCGGCCGAGACTGCGAGGCCGACGAGCGCGCCGGCTGGAACGTCGTCGCGCCGATAGATCCCAGAAACGACCTCGCCGTCCGAGGTGAGCACCCGGGGCGGCCGGAGCGCTTGATACGACGCGAAGGCGTCCTTGCGGCGGCGGATGAGCTCGTCGTCCACGACGTTGGTGCGTACCACCTCCTGGAGCTCCTGGAACGTGAGGAAGTAGATGTCCTCCGGGTCTCGGAGCACTCCCGCCCGCACGAGCCGCTCGGCCTCCTGCAGCAAGGCCTGCTTGTACACGAAGTAGCGGCAAATGAAGCCGTACTTCGGGTACTCGCGGTAGCCGGCAAACGTGCGGACGCGGTCGATCATCCGCTTGGTCTCCTCGGCTTTCAACTCGCCGTCGGGCAGGGCTCGCAAGCGTTGGAGCAGCTCCTCCTCCTTTCGCGCCGCCTCCTGCCGCCCTCGCTCGAAGCGTCGCCCACCCTCCCCCGGCTGGAAGGCTTTGACGTTGGCGAGGATGAGCGGAACGAGGGTGCTCGGACGTTCGCTCCAACGTGGTCTGGTGATGTCGATCTCACCGACACACCGCATGCCGTACCGATCGAGGAAGCCACGGATCGCCAGAGCTGCCTCAAGGCCGCCATCGACCATCGCCAGCCGGTCGAGGAACTCGTCGTCGTCGATGTCGCAGAGGAGGCTCACCACCTCAGCACGGGGGCGGATCACGTCGGCGACGTCGAGCAGCGACAAGCCCATTTCCGCGGTGACATTGTGGGGGACGGACCGCGTGAGGATGTCGGCCACATTCTTTTCGCCGAGCCACTCCTGGAGCTGGTCGTTGAGCCACCAGGTGGCCTCCATCCCGGCCATGATCGCTTGATAGCTGCGGGGATCGAAAAGGAGCCGCCTCAACTCCTGAAGGTCGGCCACGATGAACTCGAGCAGCGAGCCGCCGGTCTTCATCCGGACGTCTTGCCGCAGGGCGGTCACCGATGCTTGGTTGGCTTCGATCAGCTCCTCAACGATCGTTGGATCGGTCGCGATCGGCGCCAACGGAGGGCCCGCTGGCGAGCCGGGGGGACGGGTGTCCGGGCGCGGGTGGATGAAGTCGCCGCGGTCGACGATTTTCTGCAGGGCGTCCCCGATGAGCGGATCGGATCGCCCCATCAGTTCCAACAGGGCGGCGCTGCTCGAAGGTGACGCCAACTCCTTGGTGACATCCACGAACAGCCGGCCGCCGGCTTCGTGCATGGGCCGGCGTGTGGTGAGCTGCCAGACCGACAACCCGAGGGGCTTCATGGCGTCCGTCATCATCTGCCCGTGGCCGACGGAAACGTACACGTGATTCTCGCCGTCGTCGGCCTCCGGGATGGGGAACAGCGTAGTGACCGGCCGGCTCTGCACAATCTGGAAGTCGTCCTCGACAAGGCACCACTCGATGTCCTGGGGACAGCCGGCATGGGCTTCGATCCGCCGGCCGATGTCCACGAGCCTCACGACCTGGGCGCCGCTCAGCACCGGCTGGTCCTGCCGTTCGAGGCCAACGGCCCACTCCTGCGTGCCGCCTGCGGGCGAGGCGACGATGGCGACCCTCTTGGTGGCGATCGATGTGGCAACCACCTCGCGGTCGCGGACCTTGTAGACGTCGGCGTTCACCAGTCCGGCAACCAGGGCCTCGCCGAGGCCGAAGGTGCCCTCCACCGAGGCGACCTTCCGGTTCGACGTAACCGGGTCGGCCGTGAACAGCACGCCTGCCGCCTCCGCGGCGACCAGACGCTGCACGACCACGGCCATGTCCACATTGCTGTGGTCGATGCCGTTGCGCATGCGGTAGCTGACCGCGCGCTCGGTGAACAGCGACGCCCAGCACCGGCTGACCTGCTGGAGCACCGATGCCGGACCCACGGCGTTCAGGTAGGTGTCGTGCTGCCCGGCGAACGAGGTCGTCGGCAGGTCCTCCGTCGTGGCACTCGATCGGACCGCGTAGCCCGCATAGTCGTCGAGGCGGTCAAGCACACCAGTGATTGCATCCACCACTTCGTCGGCGATCGATAAACCTTCAATTGTTCGGCGGATCTCGGCGCTGAGTGTCCGAATCGAGGCGCGGTCCCCTGGACCGATACGCGCCAATCCGTCCAGCAGACCCTCGATCGTCGGGGAGTCGAAGATGACCCGGCGGTACGCCTGCGTCGTCACGCAGAAACCGTCAGGTACGCGGATGCCGTCGATCTGAAAGAGCTCGCCGAGCTGCGCGCCCTTGCCCCCGACGAGCGCGACCTGCGTCCGGTCGACCTCTCGCAACGCCACCACGAAGCTGTTCACGCGCTCTCCCTCCGTCCCGAGATCAGTAACGAACCGTCTGATCGCCGGGGTCACGGGGGAGATTGTCGACACGATCGGGGTCCTTGCGGCAAGCCCCCCACCTCGCGGTATTCTTGGGCTGGCGGGGGGACGCCGATCCATTTGCGACGCCGGGGCACGGCAGTGGCATCCCGAAAACGGCGACGACGGCACAACGCGCGTTGGAGAGCCAACGCCTCTGCTGCCACCTCCCGGAGAGGTCGCTCCGCGGCTCGCTAGGGGGCGGCTTGGACTTCGGCCGCCTTGTGGGCGTCGTAGGCGCCCCGGGCGGCGGCGACCTCGTCAAGGTGCTCGACGGCCCAACCAACGAGCGGCTGAATGGTCTCGAGCAGGGTGGTGCCCAGCGGCGTGAGTTCGTACTCGACGCGGGGCGGAACGACCGGATACACGGTCCGTCGGACGAGGCCGTCGCGTTCCAGCTGCCGCAGCGTCAGGGTGAGCATGCGCTGGCTGATGCCGTCGATCTGGCGGCGCAGCTCCGTGAAGCGGAGCCTGCCGCCATCGAGGAGCGAGACGACCAGCAACGACCACTTGTCGCCAATGCGGTCGAGGACCCGGCGAACCTCGCAAGCTGCTTCGGTTCCGCACCGGTCACTGAGTGACTTTGATGTGCCTTCTTTCATACGGACCCATGGTGCCTCATGATGGTGTCAGTCACAAGTGGTAACTGACATCACGCTCAAGAACGGTACGAAGGAGTCCAAAATGTCCACAGCCGCCTCGCCCGCCCCGGCTGCCCTGCCGCTGGGACCCGGCCGCTGGGCCCTCGACCCGGCCCACTCCTCGGTCGTCTTCTCCATCCGTCACCTCGGCCTGTCCAAGGTGTGGGGCCGCTTCGACCGCATCGACGCCGCCCTCGATGTCGGCGACTCGGTCGAAGACACCACTGTGGAAGCAACTATCGACATGACCTCAGTCGATACCAACCAGCCCGAACGCGACGCCCACCTGCGGTCCACCGACTTCTTCGACACCGACCGTCAGCCCCAAATGCGCTTCCGCTCCACCCGCATCAGAAGTCACGGCGACAGCTGGCTGTTGGAAGGCGAGGTGACCCTCAACGGGATCACACGGCCCATGACCCTCGAGGTCGAGTTCAACGGGGTCGAGACCTTTCCCGGTCGCGAAGCCGTTCATGCCGGCTTCAGCGCCAGCGGCGAGATGAAGCGAAGCGACTTCGGAATCGACTTCGGCATCCTGCCCATCGGCATCGACAAGGTCGCCCTGGCCGACAAGGTCCGATTCGACCTGGACCTGCAATTCGTCGCGCCCCCCGCCTTAGCCTGAGCCGATTGGCTCGGGCCGGAGCGATGCCCCCGGCCCGAGCCACTCGGACCTGCTACTTCGACGGAACCGGAAGGTTCGCGGTGTAGATGTCCTGGTCGTTGAGGGGCGACGCCGGGGCGCCGGACCCATTGGCGGTGCAGACCGCCGGTGTCGTGCCGGGACACAGGAACAGTTCTGGGTTGCGGGTGTCCATCCAGATGGGGTTGGCGTTGGTGTACGCCGCCAGCCCCGAGTAGTCACCGAAGAACAGCCCGCTGAACTCCGTCGGCGGGGGCATCGAGCTTGACGTGACCCGCTGGGTCACGAACGATGCCAGGTCGCCGCTACCCGACAGCGAGACATCGGAGAAGCCCGTCGTCTCGTCGGCGCCGTATTGCCGGTCGTAGTAGGAGACGGCCAGCTTGCCGTTCTTGGTGAACGCCAGCCACTGCCACCACTGGTCGGTGGTCGCTTGCGCCGGATCCTGGTTCACGGTGGTGAGCGCCCGGGGGTCGGTGGCGCTGCCCGTAAAGGTGGCACCACCGTCATTGGAGACGCTGAGCAGGATGTCGTTGTTGCAGGCCCCCGGCGTCTTCACCCCTGAGTAGAGGTTGTCGCCCGTGGCGGGGTTGAAACCCGTGGGGACGCACCCGTTGGCCTCGTTGGAATGGGGGTTGATGTAGGAGCCGAACGACACCACGACCTGCTGGGGGTTGGTCGGGTTGACGGCGCCGACCGGGTAGTTGGTCGCCCGGAAGTACGAGTTCGTGCTCGAACCCTTTTCAGGCACGCACGCCCGGCCGGCGTCCTTGCCGCTCTGATACGTGGCGCAGTCGGGCAGGTCGTAATAGTCCGCGACCTTGATCGGCCCGACGAAAGTGTTGCCGCCGTCGGTCGACTTGGAGAGCAGGATCTGGTTGCGGTTGTCGCCCGCTTTGGTGATGGCGTTGTTGTAGTTGTTGTAGACCACGTAGAGGGCGCCATCGGGCCCGACGAAGGGCTGCGAGAACTGGTTCTCGTTGCAGTTGCCCTGCGGTGTCGCCAAGCCATAGGTGTTGGCACACAGGCTGGGCGCGTTGACGCTGACCAGGTGCCGGGGGCTGAAGTGCTCGCCGTAATCAGCCGAGTAGGACTCCCAGATGTACGCCGTCCCGTCCGACGCGAAATCCGTCCAGGTCACGTAGATCCGGTCCTGGTAGGGGCTGCCCACGTTGTTGTCGATGGTGCCGTACGGCTTGTCCTGCAGCGTCGCCCCGGTGAAGTCGGCATCCTCGGTGACCGGCCGTCCCGGGAAGTTCCACGACGCCCCGGCGTTCTGCGTCGAGCGATACACGTAGATGGCGCTCGAAGCGTCGGGATTGTTCGTCGCGGCTGTTCCCCGCTGGAACTGCAGGGCGCCGAAGTACGTGTTGCCTTTGGTGTCATAGCCGATCGCAAAGGGGTCGCCGCAGGTCTGCCAGTACTCCCGGGCGGCGCCGAACGCCGCACCCCGGTTGAACTCCCACGGGAGGGTGGTGTCGTTCCAGGTGCGCCCCCCGTCGAGGCTGTAGGACGGGAAGCAGCCGCCGTCGCCGAGGCGGTAGTCGTTGGAGGCAGCGAGCATCTGCTGGGGGTTCGCCGGGTTCACGGCGATAGTCGTCTCGTTCTGCGCCTGGGCCCGTCCCTGGAGGTCCGGGTCGCTGATGTTGAGGCAGGCCTGGTTGACCTTGATGTTCGAGCTCAGGTTCTGGGCACAGGCGCCGCTCCCGCGCGGGAAGTAGCTGGTCGGCTGCTGCTGCGAATTCCCGCCGTTGTTGGCGATGTCGAACTCCATCGACGCGAACCCGTCGAGCAACCGGTCCTGGATCTCCGGCGCCTTGGTCGGGTCGAAGGCTTGTGCCGCCTTATGCTGCGAGGTGGAAACGCCGACGGCCAAAGCGCTTCCCATTACCAGCGCCACCAGGGCGCGCGTCACGACAGAACGTCGCATGTTCTCCCCTCCGCCAATGGCCGCCGATCGACGGCGCATGCGCGTCATACCCAATCCCCATTGGTTCAAACAAGGTCGGCGAAGTTTTTTGTTTGGCGAGATCAGCGGTGAAACGGACCCACTTGCGGCGGCATCGACAAGTTCCGTTTGTGCCCGCGCCCGGCCGACCTGAGCCAGCGCTTCTTCACCGCCCCAATCCCCTCCCCGAGGCCATTCAGGACATATGTCCGCCCCGGGCGAAGCGTGAGCTGGCCGGACTTCAGTGAGATCCCAGTGCGTCGGACACGACTCGGCGGGCCTCGTCCACCGACATGGCGACCAACTCGGGCATCGTCCGGCCGAGGCTGGCGACGAGACGATCGGCGACGTGGTATCCAGTCCGCCATCGCCCGTCGACGAAACCGGCTCCGAAGAGGCGCTCAACCGCCGCCGGGTCGTCGATCGCGGCGGCCATGAGGTCGCGAAGCTCGCCGGCGTGTTCCTCGCACCACGAAACCCAGTCCTCCATTGCCGGATGGCCGTACCAGAAGTAGTCCACCTCCGCCAGGTTCGGCGCCGCCGCCCGTGACGCCTGGGTGGCCAGGCCCTCGGAGAAGATCATCCATAGCAGATCGTCATCCGGCGGCACGGTCTCACCAGCCCGACGCAGCGCCAGGCGGTGCCAGGCGTGGGCGGCCTCGTGGGCCACCAGGACTCGGGCGCCGTCAACGGACTGGAACCACTCCACGCAGTGGAACACCGCCACGTCGTCGCCCACCGCGCCGACCGCCGAGTTGGTGGTGAACGCCCCCACCATCACCACGTGCACCGGGGACGGGTCGATGGGCACGCCAAGCACTTCGGCAACGTTCGGGTCGATCTCCTCGATGACGGCCCGCATCGTGGGGCCCGCCTCTTTGGCCCGGGTCCGGATGCGAGAAAGCTCCCGGACCATGGCCGGGACACCGCTTTCGAATCCCGGCACGGCCGCCTCGATCCCCGTGAACACGTCGAGATGCGCCGCTCGGTAGAGATCCTTCCACAGCAGCTCACGACGCAACGGGGATTCCACGCCGGCTTTGCGGGCAAAGGCCTCGAACGCCGGCATGGTGTCGACAATTCGGGGAATGCCGGAGCCTATGACGGGCGACTGACCAGACGACAAACGCGCACCTTCACCACTAGTTGATAAGGACATCTACATGCAGGGTACAGCGGCGAGGTGGCGACGTCGCCACCCGTCTGACCGCCGAGTGGATCGGGGTGGGCTCGGTCAGGCAGACAACAGAGCCGCGGAGCACCGTCGAAAGTTGAGCCGATGGAACCAATGGGACCGCGGCCTCGACGTCGTCGTCGAGGGTGACGGAGCGCAGGCCGATGACGAGGACACGCTGAAATGCCTCGCCTACGCCTGGCGAACAAGTGGGAAGGGCGCCAGTACGAGGCACGTGCCGGGGCGTTCCACCATGAAGCGGCGCCGCCATGGCGTTCTGGGTGGTACCCACGAAGGTCCTCCGTTCGGCAAGCCCATCTTCACCCACACCCGGAGCGCACTGGTGTTTCTCGCGATGAGTCTCGGGAATGGGTGCAGTCTTTAGACCCATGAGAACAACCAACCTTGGTGAGGCCGATGGCCTGTCCCCGATCGAGTGGTATGAAGTCGAAACACAGCTCGCAGACCTCCTGACCCACGACGACCCGCACTCCCCGAATCGCTCGACATTCTGGCTGACGACCCTGAACGTCGACGGAAGCCCGCACGTGACGAGCGTGGGCGCGCTCTGGCACACGGGCTCCTGCTGGTTTCAGACCGGCGAACGCACCCGCAAGGCCAAGAACCTCGCGCGCGACCCGCGCTGCTCGGTCAGTGTCGCCACGAAAGGCTTCGACGTGGTGGTCGCAGGCGAAGCCCGGCGCGTGACGGACCCGAAGATCGTGGCCGAAATAGCGGCGTTGTGGGCGGAGAACGGATGGCCCGCTCAGCCCGACGACTCGGGAACCGGCATCACGGCGCCGTTCAACGCCCCGACGCTCGGTCCGCCACCGTGGTTCGTCTACGAAATCAAACCGCGGACCGCGACAGCGGTCGGTACCGCTGAGGATACGCCGGGTTCAATGCGTTGGCGGTTCTGAAGTCGAGCGGTCGCGTCGGGGCGACTGTCTCCCTCCAAGAACCACGATAAGAGAGATCGTGGCGAATAGAAGGTTCCCTAAACTTGAAGGCCCCAGTCGAGAAGGACTGTGACGAGGGCTTCCGTGGTGGCGGGGGCTGGAGCGTCTTCCTCAAGTAGGTGGCGAACCGCTCGATTGGTGTCGCTTCCGGTGCGGCGAAGAAACTCGACCTACGCCGAGGTATCGACCAGGGTCACCCGACCTGCCCGTCGTTCGAGCGCATCTCCTCGAGGTCGCCTTCCCAGCCCGCACCTTCCATCGCCAACGCATCCTCACGTGACATCGACTCGCCTACCAATCGCCGCAGTGCAAGATCGACCGCACCACGCTTTGAACGCAGCCCGTAGCGCCGCATCGCTTCGCCCACGAGGTCGTCATTGATCTCGATGTTTGTCCGTCCCATTGACACCATGATGCACACAGTGGTGTATGCAGGGTGTCGCCGCCGCTCTCCTTGCTCGACGTATCTCCGCAAGGAGTACGCGATCGCCGACAGCGACGCGGCGGTGGACCACGACGGTTTGCGGCGAAGCATGGGTAGTTTGCTCCGGCTCCACTAGCCTCACCCAGGCTCCCGGGTAAGGACTCCCCGGCCACTGGGTCGGCCCTGACGTCGATGCCGGTTTTTCACCTGTGACAACACCCGCTACCTCGCCTCCGATGAGGCGGCGTTCGTGCAGGGCACCGTGCTTGACGTCGACGGCGGACGGGTCGGGGTTGCCCTCGTGTAGCGTCATCCGGCCAGATGGTGGCACCGGGCCCTCGCTGTTCTCGTCACGTCCGACGAGGCGCAGTGGTCAATCTCCGCCGTCGGCGGATTGGGCTCCCCTATCCCGCAGCCAGCCGATCACATTGTCCTGCCGGGTGCTGTGGCCGCTGGCCGCGTCGAGAGGTGTTCCCCTGGCGTAGTCGGGCTCCCAATTGAGGTCGGCGCCCGCGCCCAAGAGGCGCTCGGCGGCCCGGCGCTGACCGCCGGCACAGGCGTGCCAGAACGCTTGGGACACCTGGTCGCCGGTCGGGTTGTCCGCGAGGAGCTCGTCTAGGCGGTCGAGCACGCCCAGCGCGGCGGCGTGCCACAACTTTTCGACGCTGGCGCCGCTGGCGGCGAGGAGGCGGGCGACGTGCCAGCAGCCGTACCCGATGGCGTTGTCCAACGGGGATCCGATGGAGCCGTCGGGAACTTCCATATCGGCACCGCCGCCGATGAGCGCGGCCGCGACGTCGACGTCGTCGCTGCTGGCCGCCCAGTGAAGCGGCGTCTCGGACTGCGGCCTGGGATCACGGAAGTTCGGGTCGGCACCGGCAGCCAGCAGCACCCGGACTATCTCGGGCCCGTTGGGCCAGTAGCCGGGCCAGTCCGCCACGACGTGCAGCGCGGTGCGCGTCCTGAACGGACCGCCGAGGGGGTCTCTCGCCAATTCCGGTGCCTCGGCGATCAGCGCCCGGACGGCGTCGATGTCACCGCCACGGATGGCGAAAACCAGTTCCACCGCCAGGTCACGCTCCGGTGCGCTCACGTCCACTACACCGTCGGCCTACCGGCCCGGTACCCGATGCATCACCACCGTGGCCAGAACAACCGCAATCATTGCCATGTTGGCAAGTCTCCCACCGGTCCTGCAACGTCCTGACGCGGGTGGCGATACGCACGGTGACGAGTACTGAGTAGAACGCTCTACACCTCGTCGGCCCATAGCGATTGCGTCATACTTTGTCCCATGCGCTTCGGTGTCTCCGGCAAAGGGGGGGTGGGGAAGACGACGATCTCCGCGGTGGTGGCGCGAACACTTGCCGTTCGGGGCCATCGCGTGGTCGCCATCGATTGCGACTCCGATCCCAACCTGGCGGCCAATGTGGGCATGAGCTCCGACCAGGTGGCGGCCCTGCGCCCGCTGCTCGACCAGTCCGGCCCGGAGCGCTCACTGCCGACCGCCGCCGATCCCGCGTCGCTCCTCAAGAGGTACGGGCACGCAGGACCCGACGACGTCACGCTGATGCTGGCGGCCCGGGCGGAGAGGGCGGGCTCGGGCTGAACGTGCGCCGCCCATGTCACGGTCCGTGACTTCATCGAGCGATTCGACCAGGAGTTGTCCGGCGCCGTCGTGGTGGCCGACATGGAAGCGGGCCTCGAACATCTCTCCTGGGCCGGCGGGACGCTGCGCCACGTGGACCTCTTGCTCGTGGTCGTCGAGGCCCAGGTCAAGGTGCTGCTGACGGCGGAGCGGACCATAGCCCTCGCCCGCGAGCTCGGGATCGCCACCATCGCCCTGGTCGGCAACCGAGTCCGTCCCGGCGACCGGCCGCTCCTCGAGGGCTTCGCCGCCGCCCACGGCTGCGAGCTGCTGACCGTGATCCCCGAGGACGACCTCATCGTGGCCGCCGACCAGTTGGGAGTGTGCCCTCTCGACCTGGCGCCGGACTCGGTCGCGGTCGGCGCCATCACGGCTCTGGCCGGAATCCTCGAGAGCCGGTTTATGAACCCCACGGCCGTCTGAAGACGCCCGCGATCCTGGGGCGCCGTCCGGGATCTGGAAAAGGGTCCTGGACTACCTCAGGTCGGTGGGCGATCTTGGCGATCACCTGCTCCGGCCCCTGCCTCCTGAGCCCTAGGCCCAGTCAATAGTTGCAGGTCCCCCTCGGCGATCAGGCCAACAGCCGCTCGAGTGTGGCCTGGTCCGGTCCGACGAACGGCGCCGCGTCGGGCGCGGCGGCGACGGTCTGGAGGAGCTTGTCGATCCGTCCCGCGATCGGCGGCAGGTGAGTGCTTAACACCAGCGACGGGTCGAGGTCACGCAGCGTCGTCAACGAGTGCGCGAACGCCTCGCGGTCGACCAGGTGTATCCATAGGCTGTCGAACGCGGCCCACAGAAGTTGGCTGGCGCGCAGGTCGGCGCTGGCCAGGTCGGCAACGGAGTCGTACGTGGCGACCGCTGCTGTGGGCATCGCCCCGCCGAAGCAGTCGGAGCTGAAATAGGTGCGGGACCGGTCGTCAAACACGCCCGGTCAACATTTGGCTCCGTCCGTTCGCTTCCCTAGCACTCGCTGGAGGGCAACGTCCATCGCGGCGATCTCTCCGTCCTGACCGACAAGTGCGGGCGGACGGGTGCCTGCGCCTGGGTTGTACGGATGACGCACGGGGTCAACATGGATCAGTCACGGTGTTCTACAGAGTTGTAGGCGATTCTCTAGAACTCTAAGTGGTCAACCTGGGGGACCTGACGAACCGCTGGACGAACGACCGCTGGCAGGCGACCCCTCACCGGGTCATCAACCCGCCCCGCAAGGCGGCCCACCGGGGCCGCATCGCGATCCCCTACTTCCAGATGCCCAACTGGGACGCCGTCATCGAGTGCGTTCCCACCTGCCGGCCTGCCACCGGCGAGCCCCGCTATCCGGCGGTCGTGGCCGGGCCTCACGCCGAGGAGCGCCGAGCCGGGAAGCGCCCGCAGATGGCCATCTGAGCCTCGGGCGGGGCGTCATGTCCTGGGGGTGGGCCAGGAACAGCAGTTCCCCATGATCCTCGGCTGTGACGGCGCCGGCGTGCTCGGCGACGGCACCGAGGTCCTCATCTACCCGGTCATCTCCGCGCGGGGCAGGATGGGCACGAGAACCTCGACCGCGGATGGACGCGGCTGACCGAGAAGTACCAAGGCACGCTGGCGCAAAACGGCCGCCGTTCCCGAGAGAAACGTGTTGCCCAAGCCGCCGGAACTGTCGTTCGCCGAGGCCGCCTGCACGGTCACCGCGTGGCTGACCGCGTACCGGATGCTGTTCGTGAAATCCAGGGTGCGGCCCGACAAGAACGGCTTGCCCAGCTGGGTGTCTGCTGGACCGGGAACTTGATGCTCGGGAAGAGGGCGACTCCGAGTCGGCGGCCTGTGGCCCTCTGGGGGGGCAGGCCGCGTCGGTAGCTCGGCGGCAATTCCGAACCGCGCGCACCGCGGCCACGACCAGCGGTCGCAGAGCCGCGTGTCGCCGGAAATTTCCGTCGACCGGGCCGTCGCCGATGTCGCCGACTCACCGCAGATGACGAAGCTGGTGCCCTCAATGAGGGTGAGCGACGAGGCCGGGTATGGCAGGGTTCTCATCGGCGAAGATGCCCGTCTCTCCCTGCCCGGCCAGGAAGACCATCAGGCGACCCGCGGGAGGGCGTGGCCGCTGACCACCGTCTCGTACAGGTCGACGTGCTGCGCGACCATACGTTCGGCGGAGAAACGCTTGACCACCGCTTTACGGCACTCGCTCCTGTCGATCCCCGCCGATGCGGTCATCGCCGCCGCGAGGGCCTCGTCTCCCGAGCAGACGAAGCCGGTGACGCCGTGGTCGACGATCTCGGGGGCTGCACCCATGGGCGTGGCGACGACCGGCGTACCGCAGGCCAGCGCCTCTACCATCACCATCCCGAACGGCTCCGGCCAGGCGATCGGGTTGATCAGGCAGGTCGCGTCTCCCAGCAGGGCCAGTTTGTCGGCGCCGCCCACCTCGCCGACGTATTCGACGTCCCCCCCCAGGAGAGATCGGACCTCCCGCTCGAAGTAGAGCTGCTCGGCCGCCTCGTTCATTTTGGCGGCGATGCGCAGCGGCAATCCGGCGCGACGGGCAGCGTGGATAGCGGTACACACGCCTTTCTCTGGGCACATCCGTCCGAGGAATACGGCGTAACCACCGCCGCCGGCGCCGACTGGGAAGAGATCCGGGTCGACACCGTGATGGATGACCGCTGAGATGGGTATCCCATGGGCAGTCGAAGCCTGGTGACGGGAGATTGCGATGATCGGAGTTCGATCTCCGATCGCCCGGTAGTAATCGCCCAGCTCGCTTTGGAAGGGGCCGTGGTTCGTGGTGACGACCGGCAGCCCTGGGAAACGGTCGGCATAGACGGGGCCCACCAGGGTATGGTCGTGAACGACATCGGCGCCGGCGGCAGCCCGATAGGCGTGGATGACGTGGCGCAGCTCGGTGGCGGAGCCGCTGACCCCGATGCCGGCAGCTCGTGGCAGCACCGACGCGGTCGATACCGGGCATGTGCTGTCACCGGTCGCGAAGAGCAGGACGTCATGGCCGGATGCGTCGAGCCCACGAGCGAGGGTGTCGATCACGGCCTCGGTGCCGCCGTACGCGCTCGGAGGTACCGATACCCACGGCGGAGCGATGATTACTATCCGCATCGGACCGCCCGATCGGCGTAGCAGACGGACACGGCAAGCGGTCGACGGTGATCCTCGACAGGCGTCGCCTGACGGCCAGCCAAGGCGGAACCCGAGGGCAGGTACCGGCATCGCCTTTCGTCCACGGTGAACGCATCGCAGATCCGGCGCACCTCGCGACGAATCAGCTTCTGGTGCACGTCGCTTTGCACCGCCTCGACGAAAGCATCTGGCGTGCTCGCCTCCGAGACCGGGTTGGACCAGGTGAAGTCCGAGAACGCTCGACGAGACCCCTCCGGGATGGAAGAGTCGGTCAGGTAGGGGCCACGGGCGTCGCACGCGACCTCAGGTCCGGTCATGGTCACCTCCAAGCAAAGCGGCAGTCCCCAGAATCTCAGCCCTATACTCATCCGGACTCACGCCGCCACGGCCCTCAGCGTGACATCTCGCCGCGACCGCCCCTCGGCTAGTACCGCCGGATTGAGGTCGGTAACCAATCGGGCGGATTCCGCCATGTGGTCTCCGTCCGGTCCGGTCATCTGGTAACACCAGTACCGGTAGAGATCGTCGCCGGCATCGAAGATCAGCCACGCCGTTCCACTCCCGGCGCCCGGTTCGGATCCTCTGAACTTGGTGAATGAATCGTCAATCCCGACATCGGGTCCTTTTATCAAATCTCGGATATCTGCGTCCATCGAATGGTCCTTTCTGAAGAGAAGCACCTACCCCGCCTTTTGGCCCGCAAGTCCGGGTACCTGGTACCTCAGCTGCTCTACTGGGAGCTAAAACTGCGGAGTTATTTTGGGCGAAAGGCCGAGGTCGGCGCGGAGCGTTTTACGATCGCCAAGACCTCCTCAATGATGCGATCAGCGCTCATCTCTGGGAGCTGCCAGGAGCCGACCCGCCCGCTCCGGCCGCCGCGGCCACGCCACAGGTCGCCTCCGCTGCGCTGGGCGCAGCGTGCTTCCACGTCGGCGTCGAACCGAAGGTAGGGATGACGATCCGGAGGCGCAGCCCCGTCGATCCCCCATCTCCCTCCTGAGCGTCGACCTCGCTTGAGGGCTCCTCGGCGGCCAGGTGATCGTCTTTTGCCATCTTGGCCAAGATCGTGTCGATCTCCACCAGCCGGCCGTCGCCGTCGTGGGTAGCCGAACCATCGGGAACCGTCGACGCTTGGGCGTCGTACCCGGTCTTGGCGAATGAGGTCGGAGTTCGCATTGGAACCCCCGATCTGCTCCCGTGAGCGGAAGCTCTGAAGTCCTACATGGACCAGTTCTCACCCTACCACCAAAAACCAAGCGCACGTGTCATCGGAGAAAAGAGAGTATGCGGAAAGCGCATTACACCTATGTGCAAACCATCAAATCTAACGCAGGTCATTATATGAGTGGAACGTGGTAACCTGCCTTTAGCCTAATGTGAGCGGAAACATCGTATCCGAAGTGGCGGGCGGTCCCACAATGAGAACTCAGGCTACGGGGCCCGGAGAGGCCGGGACGGTCCCGGACCGGCGCTGCGGACGGTGCCGAGCGGGCTTGCTAACGACCCTGCGCCGTACTTTCAGACCGACTGGGCGCTCTGCCAGCGTCGACGTCGATGCTTAGCCCAGGGCCGTTCGGGATCCTCAAGGAGGACGCCTTCAGCACCCCTAAAGGCCAAGCGGACTCTCCTGAGGGCCGAGGCCAGCAAAGGTGCCAGGGAACCGTCCTCCAGCGAGATCCTCGAACTCGTTCAGCAACACCGTCTTCCCGCCGCCACGGAGCCCGGTCAAAATTTGGCTCCGTCCATTCGCTCCGCTGAGCGGACCGGCGCTTCTAGCGACTTCTAGGGGAAGCGCTAGGACCCGGTAGGCCCCGCTCGGAGAAGTGGGGTCTGACCTGATTTCCTAAGGTGTGTCAAGGGTCGATTCCGGTTGTTTGTTGGGGCGCGCGGTATTCCGGATTGTGGTTGAGGTGAGCGCTGTTTGACCTGATCGACTGTCAGGGTCACCAGGTGGCCGGGGCCTCGTTCGCC
>DATARN010000221.1:0-6523 GCA_036264135.1 Acidimicrobiales bacterium | reverse complement strand
GTCTTCTTCCAGGCGCATCGTCGACCGGCGCGTGGCTAGGACGCTGCGGGCCAGCGTCGCCCTCGACGCCATGGAGATGGCCTGGAGCCGGTCGGGATGGGGTAGAGAAGAGTCGTGGACACAAGCGTGAACGACGTGGTGACCTTCGAGGGCATCCTCGGCGTAGGTGAGGCCATCGAGGACTGGACGGGCGACGCCCGGTTCTTCGAGTACAGCCAGGCCGCCGACCCAATCGGCGACGGGACCGTATCGGCGATACCCGCAGTCTGTTTTCCGGCCACGCTGTACGCCGAGGGCCCCACGCGAGTCGTGCCGCTCGACCTGTCGGCCCAACTCGACACGCCCTTCGCGGCCACCAGTCCGGCGCTGCTGGCCAGCTTCGTCCGGATCGAGGCGGGCGACGAGATCACCCTGCAGCCGAACGCCACAAGCCAGCTGCTGTACTGCCTGCGGGGCCGCGGGCACTCAAGGGTGGACGGCGGGACGATGCAGTGGAAGGAGGGCGACTTCCTGACCTTCCCGGCCGCAGTCCCGGCCACGCACGTCGCCGAGGAGGCGACGGCCTTCTACCACGTGGCCGATACGCCCCTCCTCGACTACCTCGGCGCAGTCGCCTCTACGCCCCGATTCCGCCCGACGACCTTCACCGCCGAGGCGGCCCGGGCCAGGCTGGCCGAGGTCGTCGCCGCCCCCGACGCCGACCAGAAGAGCCGGGTCTCGGTGCTGCTCAACAACGCCCGGTTCGACCAGACACTCACCGCCACTCACACCCTGTGGGCCATGTTCGGCATCCTCCCAGCCGGCAAGACCCAGCTTCCCCACCGCCACCAGTCCGTCGCCGTCGACATGATCGTGGACTGCCCGCCCGGCTGTTACACCCTGCTTGGCGACCGCGTCGACCCCGGGACGCAGAGCATCGTCGACCCCGTCCGCATCGAGTGGGAGCCGGGCGGCGCCTTCGTCACCCCGCCGGGCAAGTGGCACTCCCACCACAACGAGACCGGGGGCGACGCCCACCTGATCCCCGTCCAGGACGCCGGGCTGCACACCTACCTACGTACCTTGGACATCCGCTTCTCGTCGCAGGAGTGACCCCTCGACACGCATGGATCACATCGATCCGCGTCACTCTCGAGCGTACGGGCACCTGTAGGGTGCTCTGCCGTGTGAGGGGGTGGTGGTGAGGGGTAGGCACAGGCAACGTGTCCCAGCTACGAGCGAGGCGCCGCTCAGGGGTTGCCGGGACCGCATCGGCTCAGGTCAGGTGCAACCGGCAGGGCTCAGTAGATATGGGGTCCTTCAGTCGGGCGAGATTCTGGCCCTGCAGCGCCTGGCGGGCAACCGGGCGGTGACGCGTACGCTCCGGTCTGATGGCGGGCCGAAAACCGCTCTGCAGCGCTCATCGCTGCAGGTGTCTCGGCTGACGACCTCGGCGGCGTCGCTTGGCGAGACGGGCATCGTGGGCCAAGGGAAGGCTCTGGTAGGGCAGAGCAATTACGTCAAGATCAAGCAAGAGCTGGACAAGTATTACCGGGCGACGCAGCCCGAGGTCCGTAGACAACACCTACAAAGGATGCTTGACCTCATTGCCAAGTGGATGAAGGCCAATGCCAAGAGCACCACCCCAGGCAACCTTGCTCGCATGGTGCGGCTGCAAGCGCTCCAGGCTGAGATTCAGCAGGAGCTCCCATCGGTGGCCGCCGGAGCTCCGGCCCCCCTGAGCGGGGTGGGCAAGGTGGGGGCCCGGCCGGGCGCCCCGTTGACGGTCAAGGCTGCAACCATTACCGAACCGGAACCGGCGCTGAGCGGGGTCGGCAAGCAGGTAGCTCGACCAGGTGAGGCCTTCAAAGTCGGGGCGGCGAAGGTCGCCGCCCCGGCGCTTCCCGAGAAGGCGGGGCCGCTCGTGCTACCTCAAGCTGACGAGGTCACAGAGCAGCTTGGGGCGATGAAGGACCAGATCGACACCGCGCTCACGGTGAGCGACAAGGTCAAGCTGCTGAAAAAGGCGCAGACGAAGCTTGAGGAGCTGCTCCCCTTGCTGACCGATCCGAGTCTCGCCACTGTCCGGCGGGCCGTCTCGGACTATGCCCAAGCCATCCTCAAAGCGCTCCCGGCGCTGGAGGAGCAGGCTGCATATATGGAGGACCTCACGAAGGGCCAGGAGAAGTTTGCCTACCTGAGCTTGGCCGGAGTGAAGGCGGTCGCGATGGCCGTCAGCGCCGCCCGGGAAGCCACGTCGAACAAGGCCGGGATGACCGCTGAGGCCGCCATAATGCGGCAAGCCCGAATCACCGATGCCGAGATGGCCGCGATCAAGATCTATACCGCGCCTGACTATCGGTATATGAATGCCGGCCTCGAGAAGAATCGAGGCGAGTGGCTGCAGAACGCTCTCAAGGCCCATGGGGAGGCGGGACCACGGATCGAGCTCTCTGAGATTTTGGGAGCGCCACTGAAACCCGGTGAGCAGGGCCCGCTCTCCCCAGCTGACACCGCAGCGGCGGAGGGCGTCCGGTACGCCAAGTTCGCGGTCGAGGGACTCAAGAAGCTCCCAGCGTGGAAGGGTGAGACCTATCGCGGGATGGGCCTAAGCCCGGACGATTTCAAGGCCAAGTTCGAGGACCAGAAGGATTGGAGCGCGAACGCCTTCACCAGCACCAGCGTGAAGAAGCAGCTTTCCAGAACGTTCGCCACGAACGAGAGCAAGCAGGGCAGGGTCGGCTTCCTGATGCAGTTCGAGGTCACCGACGGGCGCGATATCAACCAGCTGTCGATCTTCCGTAACGAAGGCGAGATCATGCTTCTGCCGGGCGCTACCGCGAAAATCCTTCGCATCGAGACAGACAGCGCTTCCAAAATCAAAATCGTCCACCTGCGGCAGACTTCGTAAGAGGGCCTCTGAGATGAGGGCTACCGCAAAGTCGTGGACCTGCTCGCCGATGCCGGGTGCCCGCCGGCAGATACACGTCCACCGTCAATATAGCGCAGCCGAATACGACCACCTCGCGAAGGGCCACGTCCCAACCGATCAGGATGACCGGTGGTTCATCTGGGTTGGGGACGACCACATAGTACATTTACATCGCAGCTCGACGGGCTACGAGATCTACCGGGTCCGTCTAGTCCGAGCGCCGAACAGTTACCAGATCGCCGAAGCCTGGGTCAACGATGACCCTGATCAGTATCAGGGCGATCCTGAAATGGACGACGCACTCCTGGGCCCGATGCTGGACGAGGCGGCTGGCCGTCCCACCGGTGGCCTCACGGTATAAATAAACTGCACATTCCGAGGCGTCCGGCTATTGCCAGTCCATTTCTTCATCTGGAGCTTCGCTCTCGATGAGGGCACCGATGAGGGCGTCCTCGGCCGCCGTCGGGCCGAGGTGGAACTCGGCCTTCAAATACTCGATAACGAGCATGGCCAACTGCATGTTCTGCTCGATGACGTCGCGAGCGTGCTGGCGCTTCTTCGCAAGCGCCACGGGGTCCGGTTTCGGCTGCTGCGCCTGGAAGGCACCCGCCGTGGTGCGGTAGTTGAGATACACCTGGTGGGCGAAGGCAAACGCCTCCTGCTGCAGCGTCTCCTTGCTGATATTGGTCGCCAGGACCGAAAGCGCCGGCGGTTTGGTTTCGCTGATAAACTTATTAGCGGCCGATCCCGAGAAATCGACCAGCGGGAACGACTTGATGCCCTCGCGGCCCTCCCGGACGTCCGCGTTCGCCATCTCTGCGACCCCGGACTGGGTCAAGACATACAGGTCGAAGGTGTCAGGTGCCATCTGGTCGAGGGTGATTGCCTTTTGTTGCAGTCCGGCATGTTGG
Organism: Acidimicrobiales bacterium; assembly: GCA_036264135.1. Taxonomy (GTDB): domain Bacteria; phylum Actinomycetota; class Acidimicrobiia; order Acidimicrobiales; family Palsa-688; genus DATARN01. Next base: position 2,701 of record DATARN010000221.1, on the reverse strand, counting down.
ATAGCCTGTTGAATACTCGGATCGCTGATGACCCCTCGGTCAAACAGTTGCTGGTACGTCACGCTGTAGGGGTCCTTGCGATACGGGGTCTGGACGATGGCCTCCACGCCGCCCAGGCCCTTGTGGGTGCGCTCCTCCAACGTTCGTTCGATTCGGCGATACAGCGCCTGGTTCTGCAGCATGGCTTGGGGTGCGATGTTCCCCTGGATGTTGGCCGCCTCGTTGAGGAACTCCCAGGCGATCAGGTGGCCACCATTGTAGGACTGCACGGTGTCGCCCATGATCTGGTCCTCGATGGAACCCAGGTTGCCGTAGGTGGTGATCCAGCTCGGGTCCTTGCGGGTGCCCGGATTGGGATTGGGCGTGTCCAACCAAGCTGCTGCTTCGTCGGGCCGCTGAACGCGCTCCAGTGGTCCGGCCAGCAAATTGCTCTTCGGCGTCTTGGCCACCTTCAGGTCTGGTTTAGCCTTCCAGTAGGCCTTCAACGTGCCGGCGGAGACGTTGGTGTCCTTTTCGACATTCTCGGCGATGGCGGTGAGCGGGTTCTTCTTCACGGTGGACTTCGGAAAGCCGGTGTAGAAGGTATTCACCCGCTGCACCACCACCGGCGAACGCAGCAGGGCCAGGGTGGCCTTGTTGCCCACCGCCCGTTGACAGGCGAGCACGGGGTGCTCCATGGCCGGCAAGGACCGCTTGGCCGCCGGCTTCGCCGACGCCACCATGGCCTCCTGCCGAGCTACCCGAGCCACCAACCCAATCATATCCGATCCCCTCCCGGGCACATACTCAACAGCAGCCCAGCCGCGGCTGGCATCAAAGCCTCGCGCTAAATGATTGCCCGGCGCACCGCCTCGGCGACGGATTGGGCCCGGGTTCGCGTACCCAGCGCCAATTGGCCACCGGCTATTACGGACTTTATCGTTCGCTCGGAATATCCTAACAGTTCGGATATCTCGCGCGTCCCTTTTCCCAACGCCAGGAGTTTGAGCACCGCAACACTCCGAGCGTCGAGTGTGCTCGGCGCCTCGGCGTTGGCGACAACCCGCAGGCCGGCCGCGGCCGCCCGCACGGCGGCGATCAGCTGCTCAGCCCGCAGGGAGCGCCGGGGGAGCACGGCGAAAGCGTGGTGGCCGTTGAGGGCCACGTCGGAAGGGGGCTCGTCACAGCAGACGACCGCCGGCACGCCGGAGGGGACCGTTGCCAGCAGCTCGAGGCAGGTGACCGCGACGTCGATCGCCTGCGGGTCGCACGGGCCGTCGTCGGACAACTCGATGCCCGGCTCCTCGAGCAGGCAGGTACGCAGCCCGCGCCGGAAGATTTCGTGATCGTCGAGAACCGCCACCCGCAAAGCCGACCGCGCCAACCGATCTCCGCCTTCGGAACAGAGAGGCCGATGATTGCAAAAGAAATGTTTGTGGTCAATAGCCAATATTTCGGACAAAGCGTCCTAAGGCCACCGCCGTGGCGCCGTTTAGGCGGTCGTCGTCAACTGCCCGGCCATGAGAACGCTGATGATGCCTCCGTAGGCGCACAGGCACGTTGAGGCGTTGGTGAGCGCCGGGGCTCCCCCGATCAGGGTGGTGGGCGCGGCCGGCAGCCAGGGCGCTGGGATGAGAGGGATGCAGGGCATCGGCGTCAGCACGCCGAAAGCGGCCGCGGTGGCCGCGGCCACCGCCGGGTTGGCCAGGCTCAGGCACAACCCGAAGGGGCTGATGTTCACCAGCGGGATGTTGTCCAGGATGGTGGCCGCGGGCCGGCCGGAAACCAGTACCCGCCGGGTCGGCAGGATGTTGAGGGGCGCGGGCGACACGCCCATGCTGCACTTGAGAAGGGCACCGCTGCACACCAGGTTTCCCACCGCTGCCGACGGTAGCGACGGGCCGGGGCGTCCGACGGGCGCCGATCGGGGCGACCTGGGCCGGCGGTTGGGGAAGCGCGAGTGCCCATTCGGGCAGCGTGCTTCCCTTGGCGGCGTCGCCGGAGGGCCCTTCTTCGGCCCAAACGGCTCTTTCCGCTGACTGCCCGAAGGACTGTGCTCTAGGGCATGGGGGAGGACGAACGGCGCGTTTGGGTCGATGACGAGAACCCGATCTTCCGCCGAGGCCTGGTTGCCTGCGTCACGGGGGCGGGGTACGAGGTGGTCGGCGAGAGCGCCCGACTGGAACCGGCTCCGGCGCCCGGGTCGCTCGACATTTTGATTTTCGACGCCGACGCCGACCAACTGCGCCGGGCGGCGCGCGTCGCCGAGGTGGGCGGGGCCAAGCTGGTCGCCCTCGTCGCCTCCTCGGCCGAGCACCTGGTGTTCGAGCTGCTCGAGGTCGGGGTCGCCGCCGTGCTGCGCCGGGGGGACCTCCGCCCGTCGGTCCTTCTGGCCGCCCTCGACGATGCCCGGGCGGGCAACGCCGCCATTCCCCGCGGCCTCATGCCCGCCCTGCTCGGGCGGATCAGCAACGGTCCGGCCACCGCCGGCGGCCTGACCGAGCGGGAGGTGGCGGTCCTTCATCTCCTCTCAGAGGGTCGGGACACGGTCGAGATCGCCGAACGGCTCTGCTACTCGGTGCGCACCGTCAAGAACATCGTCCACGACCTGCTGGTGAAGACCAATACCCGCAACCGCGCCCACGTGGTCGCCCTGGCCGCCCGCCAGGGGCTGATCTGAGTGGCAGGGGAGGAGCGACCGACCGGTGTCCGGCTTGCCGCC
>DATARN010000219.1:0-37119 GCA_036264135.1 Acidimicrobiales bacterium | reverse complement strand
CGGACTTCACCGACGACTTGAAGCAGATCACCGTACCGGCGCTCGTCATGCACGGCGATGACGATCAAATCGTGCCCTACGCCGACTCAGGACACTTGTCGGCGAAACTCCTCAAGAACGGGACGCTCAAAACCTACGGCGGCTTCCCTCACGGCATGATCACGACGCAGGCAGAGACTATCAATCGTGATTTGTTGGAGTTCTTGACGTCCTGACATCAACCGGCTCTCCTCCCCCGCTGTCATGCCGTCCGGACTGGTGGTTCAACACAGATTGGGCGGTGACCACTCGAGGTCCTGCGATCGTGCCGGGCATCGGATTGGGGCTAGAACGTTGACCGGGGATCGAACCGGTCAGGGTGGTCGCCCCAGGCGAGGGCCGCGATCAGGTCCATGGGCTTCACGTCGTTGACGGCCTTACATACCCGCAGGATGTACGCCTCCTCGTCGGCCGGGAATACGGAGATGACCGTCTGCACAGGCGGGCAGCCCGGCTTCGGGCATGCCGTCTCGGTGATCGTCACCGTGTCGTCGTCGCCGAGGTCAAGTTCCTCCCGGACGATCCGGCGCAGCTCGGTGGTGTCAGCCCGCTGCGCTCCCGCCCTCCACACCGTGGTCTGCTCCCTGCTCGACGAGGCAACCCGAGAACGACGCCTCGAGTTGCTGGCGGTCCAGGTTACGCCCGATGAAGACGAGGCGGCTGCGTCGATCCTCCCCGATCTTCCATGGCGCCGCCGGCTGGGTGTCGACCAGCATGTGGACGCCCTGGAACACGTAGCGCTGCTCCTCGCCGGCGATGGCGAGGATGCCCTTCATCCGGAAGATGTCGACCGCCCATTCGTTCACCAGTTGGTCCATCCAGGTGCTCAGCCGATCGGGGTGCAGTTCGCCGGGCACGTCGAAGCTGACCGAGGTGATGCCGTCGTTGTGGTAGTGCTCTCCGACGGGCTCGGTGAGAAAGGACGGCTCCATGTCGATGACCCTGTCGATGTCGAAGGCGTGGACGCCGAGGATGCGGTCCAGGTCCAGCCTGCCGTGCTCGGCAACCACCAACTCCACGTTGGGGTTCAGTTCCCCGACCCGCCGCACGACCTGCTCCACAGTCGACCCGTCGACCAGGTCGGTCTTCGTCAGTACAACCCGGTCGGCGAACGCGATTTGCTCGGTCACCTTCTCGCCACCGGCGGCCGCCGCGTCGAGGTGCGCCAGCACGTGCTTCACATCGACGAGGGTGACGATGGCGTCGAGCTCCAGCCGGTCATGCAGTTCGTCGTCGAAGAAGAAGGTCTGGGCCACCGGCGACGGGTCGGCGACACCGGTGGTCTCGATGATGATGTGGTCGAGGGGCTCGGGGCGGCGGAGTAGCCGGCTGAGGATGCGCACCAGATCGCCTCGAACGGTGCAGCAGACACAACCGTTGTTCATCTCGAAGATCTCTTCGTCGGTCCGCACGACCAGGGCCTCGTCGATACCGACCTCGCCGAACTCGTTCTCGACAACCGCGATGCGTCGGCCGTGGTTCTGATGCAACACATAGTTGAGGAGGGTCGTCTTCCCCGCCCCGAGGAAGCCGGTGAGAACTGTGACGGGCACCCGGGTCGTGGTCATACCTGACCCACCCTACGTGGGCGGTGTAAGTAGGTCTCTGGTGTGACGATCGCGTCCCGCGTCTCGTGCGTCGACGAGCTTCGGACCTGACGCCCCGGTCGGCTCCTGCGCCGGCGGGCGAGTCTCCCCCCGTGCCCTTCGTCAAGCCTTCGCTTCCGGAACGGGAGATGACAAGCGTCAATAGGGCGCCTGGAGGTCGGTAAACATCGGATAATGCCTAATGTTGCGAGTTAACAATCGGGTGCCCATGCGGATGGCAGTGGCGGCGATGACAAGGTCGGCGCTGTCGATGGTGTGGTGGCTGGGGAGCCAGCGGCGGCCGAGCGTGCCGGCCTCTTCGGCGATCTCGGTGTCGACGCCGTGCCAGATCAAGGTGGAGAGCAACGCCCGGGTGTCGCCCTCCTCTGATGGGCGCATGCCGGCGAGGACCTCGAGGCGGGTGATCTCGCTCGCGTGTAGAACGTCCGCAGTTCGTTCCCGTTGGAGGAGCTCGCCGGCGCCTGGATGACCTCGTAGGTAGTCGATCAGGACCGAGGTGTCGACCAGGGCGCTCATGGCGCTACCGCGCCAGACGAGACCCGGAGCGATGTTGCTCGACCCAGGCTTCTCCGTCGAGGTCGTGGTCCTTCCAGCTTCCGAAGGCCTGACGCATCGATGCGAGGTCCTCGGTGACGGAGCGCTCGGTGCCGTATACCTGTTCGACCGCATCGCGGATCAGGGAAGAGATCGAGCGACCCGTCCGCGCCGCCGCCACATCGAGGAGGCGTCGCTCTTCTTCGGTCAGGGAGATCTGAGTCCGCTGCATGATGTAACCTTACATCACTCCCCCCCAGGAGCCGATAGCTGCGGTGAGCCACACCGGCGTCACCGCCCTTCGCCCACAGCGGACAACACGGCTGACTCAGATAGAGCGTCGCAAGGACATTGGCGAGCCACGGCCAGAGGCGCCCGGATTGGAATGGTCGGTGCAGGTCAGAGTAAGAAAGGTGCCGCTAGAGGCCGCTAGACCGTATGTGCGCCGGGGGGAAGTCATGAAACGGTATGGAAAGCGCCATAAGCGCTACTCAATTGTCCTTGTGACGGCGATCCTCCTCACGCTCGCCGGCGGTCCGGCGGGAGGTGCATCCCTACCTGGCCACAACGGTCCCAACACCCGGCTGACCTCGGATCGTTCGATCCTTCGGGGCCATGACCTCCCCGGCCTGGCGGTCGACCCCAACGACCCCAACCACATCGTCATGATGGAAGAAAACTTCTTGGCCGGACAGTGCGACTTTCACACCAGCTTTGACGGCGGCCGGACGTGGACTGACGGGGTGCTCACCGTTCCCAGCGATTTCGCTGACCCTCCGTGTCGCACCTTCGATTCCGGCGGATATGCCCACTACAACCAAAGCGTCGTATTCGGATCCGGCCAGAATGTGTATACCGTCTTCGCGTCACACCGCGGCCCGCAGGAACGACCCGAGATCAAAGTCGTCCAAGGCGAAGGTGATTCGCTCATTGTGTCCCGGTCGAGTGACGGTGGGAAAACATTTCAGACCGGCGTCGTCGCCATCCACGGCTCGCCCCAATCGCAGCCGTACGTGATCCGTCCCGGCATTGCCGTAGAACCTCGCTCGTCGGGAGACCGCCTCTACGTCGAGGGCTGGAGCGTGTTCGTGACGTCGGGGGGCGCCCAGGGCGGCGGGGGTGACCGGCAGCTGGTGACGTCGGTATCCGAAGACGGGGGTATGACGTGGTCGGCGCCCGTGGTGGCCTCGGGTCCGACCGAACACATACGGGAACCGGCGCCGCCGGTCGTGGGCCCCGACGGCGCCGTGTACACGGCATGGCGCAACCGTGACGCTCCCTCGACCGATCCTCACCCCGTCGTGGTGGCTCGCTCGAGCGACAATGGCAAGACCTGGACCAGGGTCGAGGTCGCCAGCATGCAGCCCGGGCCCAAGGACGCCAATAACGCCGCAGGCTTCCCCCGCCTCGCCATCGACGCCAAGTCCAACACCGTCTATCTCGTGTACCAAAACTTCGCAGCGGCAGGGAACGTCGACCTGTACGTCCAACACTCGACCGATGACGGGGCGACATGGTCACCGCCGGCGCAGGTCAACGACGATCCGGCGTCGGCATCGGTGGATCACATCGCCGGCCGGATCGCGGTCGCGCCCAACGGAAGACTGGATGTCGTCTGGACCGACGGCCGGAACGCCTACGCAACGGCCAGTACGCTCATGGCCACGCCCCAGGTCGACATCTACTACGCCTCGTCGACCGACCACGGCCAAACGTTCTCGACCAACCGGCGAATCACTGACCGCTCCATCAACCTGGATACCGGGCTCGACCAGCGGGTGGGTAGCGATATCTGGTACGCCCCGGCCCTCGCGCCGCTCGGAAACGACGCCGTCATGTTCGCATGGGGAGATTCCCGGCTCGGAAATGTCGACAACGACAACCAGGACATCGAAATGGCAACTCTCCAGCTGACCTCGTCGGCCCCGGCGGCCGTTGAGAGCCTTCCCCAAACCAATTCTGCCAACGAGTCGATCGCGGCTTCGCTCCTGGCCTATCCGGCAGGAGCGGAGAGGATTGGGTCCATGGCAACCTCCAAAGTGGTCATCGTCCCCGACAATGATCCGGCGGCCGCATTGGCCGGCACCGTCCTCGCCCGCGCCAACTTCGGGCCATTGCTGCTCTCGCCCCGGTCGGGACTGACGAAGCAACTGAAGGAAGAGGTGGCCCGATTGCGGCCATCGGGCGCCTTCCTCGTCGGGACCGCCCCATCGCTTTCCGCTCAGGTGGAGAAGGACCTTGCCGCCGCTGGCGTCAAGAACGTGACGAGGATCGAGGCGCCGACAGCCGAAGGTACGGCAGCTGCCGTGGCCAACGCCCTCGACACCCGATCGGGCGACGACAAGACCAAGGGCACCGCGGCGGCGCCGGCGGCCGTGGTAGTGAATCCCAACTCCGCTGACGCCTCGGCGGCTCCCGGCTTGGCTGCGGCCCTCGGCTACCCCATCCTCTTCACCGCTCCGGGCGCCGTGCCCAGTGCGACGATGACCGCCCTGCACTCACTGGCCATTTCCAACGTCCTGGTCGTGGGCGGGACGGGTTCGGTCAGCGACACCGTCACCGGTCAACTTCCAGGCGCCAAGAGATTGGCCGGCGCCGACGCCTCGGCGACGTCGGTGGCCGTCGCATCGGAGGCCGCCGCTCGTGGCGTCCCGACGAACGTGGTGTTCGTGGCTGACCCCGCCCGACTGGCCGATAGCGCCTTGGCGGGAGCGGCCGCCGCCCGGGACGGGGCCCTGCTGGTCTTGGCACCTGGCGCCGATTCGGCAAAGGCCCAGCAGTCGCTGAGGTCGCTCAACCTTGCCGCGCCGCCCGACGAGATCTTCGTCGTGCACAGCAAGAGTTCGAGCTCGGCCAACTGGTTTCTCATTGGCCTCTTCATTGCTCTCGGAGTCCTGGGGATTGTGTTCCTTCTGGCCGCCATGACTATGGGACGCTCCCGAAGGTCGAGGACGGTGACGGCTTAACTAAGGGGGGCCGTTATCCAGTTCAGGAGTATCGTCGCGCTCGGGGTGTGGATCTCTCGCCAGGCGCGGTGATGCCGGCGCAGTGCGTTGTTGTAGACGACGTCAACCTTGAGTTTTTCGGGGTCCGGAGAACCGAGGTCCTGCCATTCGGTCACCAGGTCGGCAATATCGTGGACGGCAGATCCGTCGCCCCAGGAGTCGATGCGTCCGGCGCGCCCATCAGTCAGGGTCATCGCCGCGAATGCCTGGCTGCGGAGGTCGACGATCCCCGTACCGAAGCGGTCGTCGAATCGGCACATCACCAGCCGTGGATGCGGGTGCAGAGTGAGGAAGAAGTTCAACGCCTGCGCGCTTCGGGGTGGAATGCGGTCTTGTACACGTCGGCCTGGCGAGAGCACATTGATCAGGATCTGGCGGCGGCCCCGACCTGACAGCCTTTCCAGGCACGGGCCGATGAGGAACAGGAGGGGCTCGTGGCCGGGCGTCGCGCCCACGCTCAGGGTCGACGGGACCTTGAGCGGGGAATCGCCGAGGGGATCTCGCAGCGGCATGAACCCACCAGGAATGACCTTGGTTGACCGCAGCATTTCGCCATGGCGGCGGAAGGTCACCACGGCCTGGGCCCAATCGCTGAAGCGCAACGGGACCTCGACCAAGCCTCCGTCGGCCAACTGGTCAAACCACGCCCGCTGGACTTCGGGCGAACTGACCGACGCGACGATCCGATCAAACGTGGCCGCCGCAGGGCAGCCCCGGCGGCCGTCGGCGACCATCACCGCCGCCGGGTAACCGCCGAGGGCCAGCGATCTCCGGGCCGAGCCGGCGATGTCAGCGTCGACATCTACCGTAACGACCCGACCGCTCGCCCCGACCAAACAGCACAACAGGGCGGCGTTGTAGCCGGTGCCGGCACCAATCTCGAGGACACTCATTCCCGGCTGCAACTCCAGGGCCTCCAGCATCGGCGCCATGATGGCGGTCGCCGACGATGAGCTGATCGCCACGCCTCTGCTGTCCGTCACCGTGACCAGGGCCTTCTCGGTCTGGTAAACGGCCGCCAACCCATCCTTTTCTGCGATCTCGGACACGAACTCCTCACGGCGGACCTGGAGGAACGCGGCGCGTACCGCCTCGGTGGTGATCGCGCCGGATCGCTCCAACTCCGCCACCATGTGGTCTCGTAGCTCGGTGCCGCCTGAGTCCCGACCCGAGGATTCCGACGTCATGCTGACTGCGATCTCCTTCGGCTCAGCTGGCACGAGGCTTCGTGGGCCACGGTACTGGCCGCGTAAGTTGGCGCAATGAGCGAGCACAGCCACCATGGCACGGGCCCCTTCGACCACCACGCCTTCGATTCCCCCGAGATCGCCACCCACACCGAACTCGAAGGGGAAGTGTTCCTCGACCTGCTGAGCCGCGCCGTCTCCGTTCTGGCCGCAGCCTGCGCCGAGAGCGGTGTCCGGGTCGGAAGGGTGCTCGACCTCGGCTGCGGACCAGGGGTGGCTAGTTGCCGGCTGGCGGAGCAGTTCGGCGAAGCGACGGTCGTCGCGGTGGACGGATCGCCCGCCATGCTGGAACGCGCCAAGGCGCGCGCCCAACGGCTGGGAGTGGCGTCACGAGTCGAGACACGTCTGGCCGAGTTTCCCGCCGACCTCGCCAAACTCGGTCACGCCGACGTCGCCTGGGTCTCCATGGCGCTCCACCACCTCGGCAACGAGGCGGACGCGCTGCGCCAGATCCGGGGACTCCTGGAACCGGCCGGTCTTCTCGGCTTGGTTGAGCGAGCCGACCCGTTGCGACCCCTGGTCGCCACCGACTTCGGGCGACCCGGTATGTGGGACCGGCTCGACGCCGCGTGGGAGGCGTGGTTCTCCGACATGCGCGCCGGTCTGCCGGGAGCCACCGAATCCGACGACTACCCGGCGATGCTGCGTCACGGCGGGTTCGAGCTCGTGGCCGACACGATCATCACCGATGTGGTTGCCGCACCGTTGGATGCACCCGCCCGTCGCGTCACCCAGCGATATCTGGAGGGCATTCAGGAACGGCTGGCAGGGTTCGCCGATGCCGCCGATCTCGGCGCCCTTGACCTCCTGATTGACGACACGGCCGACGAAAGTGTGATTCGCCGCGACGATGTCGGGCTGCGCGCCACTCGTCACCTCTATGTCGCCCGACCCAGCGAGCGATAGGTCACACGGTTGGAGCCCCAACCCCGCCCGGGGTCGTGAGCTTCAGAGAGTTTCTCGAGCGGCCGCGAAGTGGCACGCCACGGGATGACCCTGACCCCGATCGACCAGGTCGGGGCGTTCGTCCCGGCATTGTTGACGTTCGGATTCGGTCAACTCGTACGCCGCCTTCGGGCAGCGGGTCCGGAAGCGGCACCCACTCGGGGGGTCGGCTGCGCTCGGCACATCGCCGGTGGGCAGAATCCGCGGCCGATTGCGCTCGATCTCCGGATCGGGAATGGGCACGGCCGAAATGAGCGCCTGGGTGTAGGGATGGGCGGGACGCTCGAACAGGTCGTCGCGATCTGCCAGTTCAACGACCGTCCCCAGGTACATGACGGCCACGCGGTGGGCGATGTGGCCCACGACGCTCAGGTCGTGGGAGATGAAGAGATAGGCCAGACCGAGTTGATCACGGAGGTCTTCCAGCAGGTTCAGCACCTGGGACTGGATGGACACGTCGAGAGAAGACACGGGTTCGTCGCAGACGATCAACTTGGGCCCGAGGGCAATGGCCCGGGCGATACCGACGCGCTGCCGCTGGCCACCGGACAGCTCGTGGGGATAACGGGCCTGATATTCGGGGCCCAGCCCAACCCGCGCCAGCAAGACGCCGACGTCCTCCCCCGCCACCCCATGGATCCGCGATGGCTGGCTCACGATCGTGCGGACCGTCATGCGAGGGTTGAGGCTGGCCGAGGGATCCTGGAACACAATCTGCATCTCTCGGCGCACATGGCGTAAGTCGTCGCGCCCGGCGTCGGTGATGTCCCGGCCGTCGAACCAGATGGTGCCGGCTGTCGGCTCGACCAGCCGAAGGATCGTCCGGGCCAGTGTCGACTTGCCGGATCCTGATTCACCCACGACTGCGACCGTCTCCCCTTTTCCCAGCGTTAACGAGACGCCGTCGACCGCCCGGACGTCGCCACGGTGGCGGGGGAACACTGCGCCCGAGCTGATCGGGAACCACTTGACCAGGTTGGCCACCTCCAGGAGGGGGCCGGACACCGGTGCCTCCTGGCTGCGGTCCAGGTCGGACGGGAGCGAGGTGGCCGCCCGGTTTGCCACCGCGCGCGCGACGACCTGATCCCGGTGGTGACAGGCGACCAGGTGGTCGCTCCGAGCCGCGCTAACCAGCGCCGGGATTTCGACCCGGCAGGTTTCCGACGCGAAATCGCAGCGGGGATGGAAGGGGCACCCCGGCGGAACCGAGATAAGGCTCGGCGGTTGACCGGGGATGGTCGTCAGGCGGGCGCCGCGACGATGATCGAGGCGGGTCAGGCTGGACAGCAGGCCGAGGGTGTAGGCGTGCTCGGGGGCGGCGAAGATCTCCCCTACCGGCCCGACTTCGGCCACCCGCCCGGAGTACATGACCAGCACTCGGTCGGCATGGCCGGCCACTAGTCCCAAATCGTGGGTGATGAGCACGATGGCGGTTCCCCGATCCTGCTGGATCCTCATGAGCAGCTGCATGATCTGGGCCTGCACGGTCACATCCAGGGCGGTGGTCGGTTCGTCGGCCAGCAGTACCGCGGGGTCGAGCGCCAATGCCATTGCGATCATGGCCCGCTGGCGCATTCCCCCGGAAAACTGATGGGGGTATTCCTCGGCGCGCTGGCGGGCTTGTGGGATCCCCACCTCGGCCAGGAGTTCCACCGCCCGTTCCTGCCCGGCGGCACGACCGACCTTCCGGTGGGCGTGAATGGCCTCGGCGATCTGATGGCCCACCTTCATCAAGGGGTTCAGGGCGGTCAAGGGGTCCTGGTACACCATCGCGATTTCGTTGCCCTTCATCGCCCGCCGGGCGGCGGCGTCGAGGCGGAGCAGTTCGCGGCCGCGGAAGGTGATGGCGCCTCGGCGAATGCGCGCCGCCGGGGGAAGCAGGCCCATGACGGCCAACGCGGACACCGTTTTGCCGGACCCCGACTCACCCACGATTCCGAGCGTCTCGCCTCGGCGGACGCTCCAGGTCACGCCGTCGACGGCCTTTACCAGCCCCGCGTCCGTGGCGAAGTCAACCTCGAGGTTCGACACGGACAGGACCGCCTCGCTGGCCTCCTCAGTCATCGGTTGCCCGCCGCCACCGGCGTGGCCAACCGCCAAGGCCGCCATGGCGCGGCAGTGCGGAAATCCGAGGGTCAAGCGAATCTCGCAGGCCGTCGCCCGTCAAGTTGAAGGCCAGCACGACCAGCGTTATGGCCAGGCCGGGATAGATGAGCAATTGCGGGGCCCGGTCGAGGTAGTCCCGCGCCTCGGCGAGCATTGCCCCCCATTCGGGGGTCGGCTCCGTCACGCCGAAGCCCAGGAACGAAAGGCCCGATACCGCGAGGAGGGTGCGACCCAGGTCCAACGTGCTCAGCACGATCACCGTCCCGAGCACGTTGGGGGCTATTTCCCGCACCGCAATCCGCCGGCGGCTGGCGCCCAGGCTACGGGCCGCCTCCACGAACTCCCGCCGATTCAGGCTGATCGCCATGCCCCGCACCAGCCGGGCGTAGCCGGGCCACCCCACCAGAGCCAAGGCAATCACGACGTTGAGCAGACCCTGTCCGAGGATGCCGACGACAACGAGGGCGATCACCAGCGTTGGCAACGCCATGACGACGTCGACGATGCGCATCACAATCCGGTCGATCAGACCCCCGAACGAGCCCGCGGCCAGACCGAGCACCACGCCGAGCACGGTGATGCCGGCCATGGCGGCCACGGCCATGATCAACGACAGCCGGGCTCCGTACAGAAGCCGGGAGAACTCGTCGCGACCCAGGTTGTCCGTGCCGAGCCAATGGTGAGCACTTATGGGGGAAAAGCGATGCCCGAATGACACCCGCGTCGGATCGTATGGCGCCAACCGGGGGGCGAACGCCGCGACGACGATCACAATCGCCAGCACGGCCGCGCCCGCGACCGCCGATCGGTCGCGCAGGAAGCGGCGAAGGCCTCGGCGTCGGGCGGATACCAGCGTCAGATCGGGCGACGCTGCGCCGAGGGTGGCTTCGCTGCTGGTGATGCTCACAGCGACGACGCCGCCGATATCCGAGGATCGAGCGCGGCATACGACAGATCCACCAGGAGGTTCACCACCACATACACCACCCCGGCGAAGAGAACCAGCCCTTCGACCAGCGGGTAGTCGCGTTCGGAAATCGCTTCGAAGACCAGGCGGCCGAGCCCGGGCCAGGCGAACACCACCTCGACGATGATCGCCCCCTCCAGCAAGGTGCCGATGATGGAGCCGAACACCGTCACGACCGGGATGACCGCGTTGCCCAGGCCATGGCGGACCAAGACCCGGAGGCGGCGCAGGCCCTTGCCGTAGGCGGTCACGATGTAGTTCTCGCTCAGCGCCTCCAACATGGAGGAACGCAACAGCCTGGCGACGAGGGCGGTCGGACCGACGGCCAGGGTGATCGCGGGCAGGACCACGGCGTTCAGGCTTTGCCTCCCGGCAACGGGCAGCAGCTTGAGATGGACCGCGAACACGATGATGAGGACGTAGGCCAGGAAGAAGCTGGGCGTCGAGGCGCCGAGCAGCGAGAAGACGCGCAGCACATGGTCGCCGAGCTTCCGGTGGAAGGCGGCGCCGGCCACGCCGAGCGGAATGGCGAGGACGATGGTTATCAGCAAAGCGGCCCCGGCCAGTTCTCCGGTGGCGCCCAGTCGGTCGCGAATCTCTCGGGCGACCGAGGTTTGCCGGTAAAACGATCGGCCCAGGTCGCCGTGGACGGCCGCCGCCACCCAGTGGGTGTACTGCCCGATGAACGGGCGGTCGAGACCGAGTTGGTGGCGGGCGTGGGCGACCTGCGCCGGGGTGACGTTGCCTCCGGGCACGGTTCGCAGCGCGTACTCGGTCGCCGGGTCACCGGGAGCGGCCGAGATCAAGGCGAAGATCAAAAATGACAGCACCAGCAGGGTGGGGACGGCCAGCAGCAGCCGTCGGGCGAGGTGAGCCCGCACCCGTTACGTCTTTGACACGCTGATCCAGAGCTGGTTGGTCTGGGATGGGTGCGGGTCGGTCAGGTTGACCCCGCTCTTCATCCCGAACAACCGGTATTCGCCCGCCAGAGGGATGACGATGTAGTCCTCGTCGATGAGTTGCTTCATCATCTCGGCGGCGGCCGCCTGGACCTCAGGCCGGGTCATGGCCGTCTGCGCCTGCTCCGCCACCGCGTCGAAGGTGGCTCCGGGCGCAAACCGCTGGGTCCCCTTGTTGTTCGAGTACATGCGCAGCACGGGGAGGAAGGCCGGGTTGCCGTCATTCTGGTTGGGCACTTCCAGATCCAGATCCCACTGGCTGCCGGCGTAGTAGTTGTTGTAGGTCGGGGTGTCGGCCGCCTTCTTGATGTTGAGGGCGATGCCGGCGTCCTTGAGGTCGGACTGGATCACCTGGTAGGCGGCGTCGGTGACCTCGGCCCAGCCGATGATCGTCAGTTCCAGCCGGCGCCCGTTTTTGGCGAAGATGCCGTCGCTGCCCGGCGTCCAACCGTCGGCGGTGAGGGTGGATTTTGCTTGGGCGGTATCGAAGGGTATGGGCGTCACGGCCGAAGCTGACGTACCGAGGATCGCCTGGGGCGCCATCCACCGGCCCGGGTCGGCGTTGCTCTCGAAGACGGTGTCGACGTAGGTCTTTCGGTCCAGGGCCAACGAAACCGCCTTGCGCACCGCCTGGTCGGCGCCCAGGTCGAACGGCGCCACGCCCTGCTTGTTCACGTAGATCAACTGGTTGCGGCCCGGCTTCGATCGGACCACCCGGTACTGGGAGTTGTTGGCGAAGTCCGCCACCGACGCCGCCGGCAGGTCGATCACGAAGTCGACCGTGCCCGCCTTCAACGCCTGCACCCGCGTCTGCGGATCGGGCAGGAACTGGTACACCATCTCCTTGACCTTCGGCTTCTGACCCCAGTAGCCGTCGTAGCGCATCAGGTCGACGCTCTGGCCGGGTTGGTAGCTGACAACCTTGAACGGCCCGGTTCCGACCGGTGGAGTGGAGTCGAAATCCTTCCCGTTCTCCACGATCGCGCCCTCGGGATGGACGATCTGCTCCGGCAGGCGGAGATTCGGGGTGGTCGTGGTGAAGTCGACCGTGAAGTCATCGACCTTCTTCACCGAGCCGGGCGTGAGGCCGCTGCTGACCGTGGTGAGCGTCTGACCCTTCACCTGGCGGACGCCCCAGGTCCAGACCACGTCGTCGGCGGTGAAGGGGTGACCGTCCTGGAACAGCACGCCTTGGCGCAGGTGGAATCGCCAGGTGCTGGGAGCCATGAACTCCCAGCTCGTGGCCAGGGCCGGCTGCAGGGTGAAGTCGGAGCCCAGGTAGATGAGCGGGTCGTAAACATTGACGTTGAGGGGGTAGGCAAACGTCGTCGACTTGGCGCCCACCCCCTGGACCGGCCACTGGTCCTCGCCCGCCGCGACCTTGACCACTGCGTCCGGATTGGACTTGGGCGCAACCGATGTGCCCGTCGCTCCCGGCGAGGACGACTTCGAGGAACTGCAAGCTGCGAGCGTGAGGGCCCCAGCCATCAGAACTGCCAATACTCTCCGGGTCACTAGAGCAAACCCCCCTTTAGGGGTCAAACATAGCCATTCCGGAAGGGGAGGAGGGCTCACGCACCCGGCGTTGGCGGTCGCCGGCGGCGGCCGGTCGCAGGCCTCCAAACCGTTGGTGGCACGCCCCGGCGTTCGCACGCAACAGAATGTCGACGCGTGCCCGCGCGAAGGAGACGACAGCCATGCGAGTAGCGGTTGTGGACACATGGGGCGGCATCGAAGGCGTCGCGCGGCAAGAACGGCCCGATCCAACGCCTGCGGCGGAACAGGTGCTCATCAGGGTGCACGGCGTGGGGGTCGGCCCCTGGGACGTCGGATTCGTGGGGGGCGGTGCCCCGTGGCTTACCTTGCCGTTCGTCCCGGGCTTCGAAGTGGCGGGCATTGTGGAAGAGGCGGCCGACGGCGCCGACGTGCAACCCGGTGACCGGGTGTACGCCAGTCTGTGGCCTGATGGCGGCGGGTTGGCCGAGTCGGCGTTGGCGTCGGTCGGGCGCGTCGCGCCCATGCCCGAGGGGTTGAGCTTCCCGGAGGCCGCCAGCCTGGTGATCGCCGGCGGGACCGCGCATGAAGGTCTCATCGACCGGGGCCGGCTGGAGGCCGGCGACCGCGTGCTCATCGTCGCCGCTGCTGGGGGCGTCGGCAGCCTGGCGGTCCAGATCGCGGTGGCTGTGGGCGCCATCCCCTTTGGCGTGGCCAGCCCCCGCAACCACGAATATCTGCGGGCTCTGGGCGTGAGCGAGGTATTCGACTACCACGTCGCCGGCTGGGCCCAGCAGGTGCTGGCCGCCGCGCCCGGCGGCGTGGACATGCTGTTCGATCTCGCCGGCGGCCAGACCAAGGACCAGGCCATCGCCGCGGTGCGCGACGGCGGCCGCGTCATCTCCGTGGTGCCCCCCTTCGACCGTGTACCGCTGGAGCGCGGCATCACCAGTGAATCGTTCGCCGCCTATGTGGGCCGCCAACGGCTGGAGGCGTTGAGCCGGTTCGTCGCCGCCGGCCGGCTGCGGCCACAGGTCGAGGCCGTGCTGCCCTTCGACCAGGTTCGGGAGGCGCTCGGGCGAGTCGCCAGCCGACACACCCGCGGCAAGGTCGTCGTGCAGATTCGGCAGTAGTGCTCCGCCACCGCTGCGGTGTCAAGCCCAAACGGCGGCCGCCGAGCTCGGCCGGCGGGCGTCGAGCTCACACGGCGGACGTCGAGCTCACACGGCGGGCGTCGAGCTCAGCGTAAATCCGACCGCCGCCCCGCCGCCGTCTCGGTTGCGGGCGAAGACGTGGCCACCGTGGCTGCGAACGATCTCGTCGACGATGGACAGGCCGAGGCCGGAGCCGGGCTCGGTTCGGACATCGACGGCCCGGTAGAAGCGGTCGAAGATCCGATCGAGGTCGTTGGCGGGTATCCCGCGCCCTCGGTCGGCGACCGTGACCGTCGCTCCCTCGATCGTGATCTCGATCGGCGTACCGACCGCGCTGTACTTCACCGCGTTGTCGACCAGGTTGCTGATGGCCCGCTCGACCTGCCGGGGCCGGCCCAGCAGCTCGTACTCGGGCGTGTCATCGACGACTCGTACCACCCGCTCGGCGCGCCGCTCGGTGCGAGCCGCCACCGCTCGGGCCAGGTCGCCGAGGCGGAGGGGTTCGACCGGTTCAGCGGCGGCGAGGTGGCTCGCCAGATCGACGAGCTCACCGAGGAGGGCAGACAGCTCGTCGATGTCGAGCAGTACGTCGGCGATCACCTCGCGGCGTTCGGCGGGCGGCAGCCGCTCGATCTGGCCGAGCACCTCGACGTTGCTCCGCAGGCTGGTCATCGGCGTGCGCATTTCGTGGCTGGCGTCGGACACCAGCCGGCGCTGCTGTTCCTGCGACCGGCCGACGGCGCCGACCATGGTCGAAAAACTGGCCGCCAGGCTGCCAACCTCGCCCGGCGCACTCACGTCGATCGGGGTCGACAGGTCGAGGGTGGTGGCGATGCGGTGGGCGGCGTCACGCAGCCGCATGATCGGCCGGGCGACACGCGTCGCAATGACCCATCCCAAACCGGCGGCCAGGGCGGCCGCGAATGCCACCAGGGCCGCCAGTCGCAACCGCAGACTGCCGAGCACCCCGTCTGATTCCGCCAGACTGCGGGCGAGCTGGAGCGTCCCACCTCCCTCCGCCGGCGTGCTGAGCAATCGATACCGCATACCGCCGATCCGGACCGTCCGCAGGCGCACCATACCGGACGGGATGAACCGGTCCTGGGCGGTGACCGGAAGGGCGGGACCGCCTGCGATACACGCCGTCACCGTGCCGTCGTCCGCCACCAGCTGGGCGGCCGAGGCCGGCTGATACGAGCCCGCCGTGGCGCAGCCGCTGCCGTCAGTCGGGGCGCCATCGGGACCACCGTGACCCCGGTTTCGGCCGCCAGGGTCGGGGGTCCCCGTCGGCGGGGTGTTCACGGCGGCCGCCCGGCTCTTGAGCGTGGTGTCGATCGCCGAGGTGAGCTGGGTGGCGGTGGTGAGGTACGACGCCACGGCGGCGAAGGCGCCGACACCCAGGGCCACACACGCCAGGATCGAGGCGATCCGCCAGCGCAGGGTCACTGCTCGCGGACCACGAAGCCGACCCCCCGGACGGTCTGCACCAGCCGGGGCTGGCCATCAACTTCGAGTTTGGCTCGCAGGTAGCCGATATAGACGTCAAGGGACCGCGACGAGGTTTCGAAGTCGTAGCCCCAGATCCGCTCATAGATGGTCGCACGGGACAGCACGACGCCGGCGTTCCAGACGAGCAGTTCCAGCAGGTCG
This sequence comes from Acidimicrobiales bacterium, assembly GCA_036264135.1. Lineage (GTDB taxonomy): Bacteria > Actinomycetota > Acidimicrobiia > Acidimicrobiales > Palsa-688 > DATARN01. The sequence goes on along the minus strand of DATARN010000219.1, from coordinate 21,412 downwards.
AATTCGGTCTTCGTCAGCTCGAGTTCGCGCTCGCCGCGCCAGGCTCGTCTCGCCGCCGGATCGAGCTTGACGTCGGAGAAGCGGAGCATCTGCTGGGATCCTGAGAGGCTGCTGCGCCGCAGGAGGGCCCGGACACGGGCGATCAGTTCCACACTGGCGTAGGGCTTCACCAGATAGTCGTCGGCGCCGGCTTCCAGCCCCGCCACCCGGTCACCGACTTCGTACCGGGCCGTCAGCATCAAGATGGGAAGTTCCGGATACCGCGGTCGAACCGTCCGGCATGCCGTGAACCCGTCCATTTCCGGCATCATGACGTCGAGGATTACCAGGTCCGGCAGCTCGCTCTCGCAGGCGTCGACTGCCTCCACGCCGTTGCGGACCGCCGTAACCTCGAAACCTTCGAGGCGCAGGGTGCGCTCCAGGGACTGGCGGACCGAGCGGTCGTCTTCCGCGATCAGGATTCGCCGCCCCGTCGTCATCGCCATCCCGCCAGCGTAAGGAACGCCGCCCCTGCGGCGAGCGCTCTTACACAGTTCTCGCGAGCGTCTGTAGCACCCCTTACAGCGCCCCGCCAACGTGGAGACCGTGCCGACCGGCAGACACTCCACTGCACCCGGCATTTGGCAGCCGTTACACCGGAAGCAGACGACACGCCACGTCAGACCTGTCGACAGTGGATTCTTAAAGAGTTCTGGCAAATATCAGAAGTGATTCTTATCGCTCGAGTTCATACTCGAAATGCCGGTCCGAATAGCGGCCGGGTATCTACATATCAGAAGGAGAAGGCATATGTCCCCCATTCGTAAGGCCATCCTGGCGGTGGCGATGGTTGGTTCCACGCTCGTGGGCGGAGGCATCGGTGCCGCCCTGTTCGCCGGAAGTTCGGCCAATGCCGCGTCGACGCAGACGACCACGCCGACCACGGCCGCGCCGTCCTCGTCGGGGGCGGCGGCCACGCCTGCCGGCGGCACCTTCCACTCCAATGAGAACGCCACCCACGAGGCGGGCGAGAGTGCCGCCCGCGAGGCGCAGGAGAACGCCGGCCAGGTTCCGACCGTCCCGTAACGACCATGGTGTGACGACGCGACGATCTGCAATCAGCGGTTGCACATCCCTAGGACATGTGCTACCGTTGGTTGCAGATCGGATGCCAGGAGGATGCCATGATCAGCACGCGACGACAGGTAGGAGAATCGACCGCCGGCAAGAGCCGCCGGAGGGTCGGGGAAAGGACCGGACACTGATGCCGGCCCTCGCCATCGAGAGCGAGGTCGTGATCGAGGCACCGGCCGAGGTCGTGTGGCGCACGATCACCGAGCCCGACCAGATCAGCCAGTGGTTCGCCGACCGGGTCGAGCTGGTCCTTGAACCCGGCGCCCACGGCTACATGCAGTTCGGGGATCAGGGCGGTCCCGTCGTCGTGGAGACGGTCGACCCGCCGACGCGTTTTTCGTATCGCTGGAACTATCCCGACGGCGAGGAACCCGTCGCCGGCAACTCGATCCTGGTCGAGTTCACCTTGACACCCGAAGGTGAGGAGCGGACCCGTCTCCGTGTGGTGGAAAGCGGCCACGAGGGGCGCGCCTGGCCGGGACCCGATAAGCAGCGCTATGCCGACGAGCATCGGGGCGGCTGGGCCGAGTACATGGGCCGCCTGGCCGACCTGATTGGTGAGCGCCGATCGCGATGACGGCGCAGGCCGACGACGAGCTGTGGTCGGCCATCGCCGACCTGTCTCGTCGCCGGGTCCTCGACCTCTTGGTCAGCAACGGTGAGGTCAGCGCCAGCTGGTTGGCGGGCCGGTTGCCCTTCTCCCGTCAGGCGGTATCCAAACACCTGGTCGTGCTGGAAGGTGCCGGGTTGATCAGCCGGCGCAAGCAAGGACGAGAGGTGCTCTACCAGGTAGAAGCCGACCGCCTCAACCAGGCCACTCGGGCCATGGCTGACCTGGCGGCCCACTGGGATCGGCGGCTCGACACCATCAAACGGATCGCCGAGGCGGCGCACGCCGAGGCAAAGAAAGGCTCAGAGACGGAAAGGAGACCGTCATGACGCACGAATCAACCATCCTCGGTGGCACCCCGGCCGCCGCCCCGACCACGACCACCGCTCCGCCGGCTGGCCGCAGCCGTGGTGGGACGGACCCAACGCCAACCCGCACCGGGCGAATGGGCGGCCTCTCGCCCAGTGGTCGCGCATCGAGGCGGGCCGCTCAGACGACCTTTGAACCGTCGCCTCCACCAGGTCGGGCGGTGCCGATGGTGGGACCAGGGCGAGCGATGTGGGTGCTGAGGTAACGCATCCCGTCGCCATCGGCCGCGATGGACCGTCGTGAACCTCTCGGGACGAAGATGAAGTCGTGGGCGGCGACGGGCCACGCCACGTCATCGACGACCACCCTCCCGGACCCGCCCAAAACCACGATGAGGACATCGACATCGTCGTTCCGGTGTTGACCGATACCCGAGCCGGATCCGAGGACGACCAGATTCGCTTCCAACTGGCGGGCGCCGCCCAATGACCACACCACGCCGTCGCCCCCCGCTCCCGGCGTGACCCGGTCGAGGCTGGTGGCCCGGACACACCGGTGCTCGGTGTCCGCCTCGAGGAGCGCCCCGCATCCGGAGCACACCTGCTTGGCCCAGCACGGGGGCTCTCCCCCGGGATCCGCGTGGGAGGGACTCAACGCCCCAGCCGAGGGTAGATCACGGGCTCTTTCCGTCTGGCTGGCGGTCCCGACTTTCGCAGAGGGCGCGCAATGCCTCTAAGCCCGGCACGGTGAGCATCTCGATCACCGCCCGGATCGGCTTTTCCGGCCCGGTGACTTGTCGCAGCGCTACCGCGCCGGCGCCACCCGGGGGATCCGTGGTCAATAACACCAGTGGTGTATTTCCGACTTCTCGGAGAATTGCCCCTTTTCCCAGGGCCTTCCAAATGGCATCGGTCCGCGTCAATCCGCCGCGATAACTGGTAAAGCCGCCGGCAACGTCGAAGAGCCAGAGGTTTCCCGTGCCGTCGCGGGCGGTGAAATTGACCTCGACGCCGCCGGGCTGCCGCTGATCTTTTTGGATGGCGATGAAACCGGCGGCCGCAATGACCTGAGCGGCGATGTCTTTGGCCGCCAGTCCCTGCCGCACGGCGAGCGACTGAAGATCCTCGTCGTCCGGAACCGGGGCCGGACCCGCCGAAAGGTTGACGCGACGGGGAGGACCTTCCTCGGAGAACCGCAGGCGCTCGTCAGCCACCCGGGCCTCCGCCAACCTGATGTAGGTGTCGTCGAGGTCATAGCCGACGTAGTGCCGGCCGGACCGCAGCGCCGCCACCGCAGTCGTACCCGACCCGGCGAAGGGATCGAGCACCAGGTCGCCGCGGTAGGTGTACAGGTCGATGAGCCGGGCCGGGAGTTCGACGGGAAACGGCGCCGGATGCCCGACGCGGGTGGCACGTTCGGCCGGGATTTCCCAGACGTCGACCGTGTCTTCCATGAAGTCGTCGCGGGTCATGGAGGCTTCTGAGGGCAGCCCGTCTCGACTTCGTTGTCGGGGCGAGACGGCCCGGTCGAATCGGCCCTTGCTGGCCACCACGACGCGCTCGGTCAGATCCCGGAGGACCGGGTTCCCGGGGCGTTGGAAGCTGCCCCAGGCACACGACCCCGATGAGCCTCGTTGTTTCAGCCAGATGATCTCGCCCCGCAGTAGGAGACGGAGGTCGTCCTGCAGGATGCCGATCACGTCGGCGGACAGCGACCGGTACGGCCGGCGCCCGAGGTTGGCGACGTTGACCGCGATCCTGCCGCCGGGCTCCAGCGTGCGAACGCATTCCGCGAAGACGTCGCGGAGAAGATCGAGGTACTCGAGATAGGTGGCGGGAACACCCTGCTGGCCGAGCGCCTCCTCGTACTCCTTCCCCGCGAAGTAGGGCGGCGAGGTGACCACCAGGGCGACCGACGCGTCGGGCACCTCGTCCATGCGGCGGGCGTCGCCCACGATCAGCTTGTCGAGGGCCTTGTCGGGCGCAACCTGGGCGTCGGAGGACAGGACCGGGGGCGTGAACCGCCGATAGAACGCACTGGCGTCGTGGTTCTCCCGTTTGGACACCCCAAACGCCGAGGTGGACGTGGCCCGACGGGTCATGGCGAGAGGCGATCCTAGGGGCCCTCGCCGCCGCCTTCGGCGATCGTCCAGCACAAGCCACCGCGGCGGCGGGGAGCGGTACGGGGTGAGCCCCGTACCGCTCCCCACTTCATGCGCCTTGATCAGGCCAGGTCGAACCGATCCAGGTTCATGACCTTGTCCCACGCCGCCACAAAGTCACGCACGAACTTGTCCTTGGCGTCGTCGCTGCCGTACACCTCGGCGACGGCCCGCAGCTGGGAGTTCGAACCGAAGACGAGGTCGGCGGAGGTGGCCGTCCACTTGGGTGCGCCGGTCGCCCGGTCGTGACCCTCGTACACGTTCTCCGCCTCCATCGACGGCTTCCATTCCGTGCCCATGTCGAGCAGGTTGACGAAGAAGTCGTTGGTCAACGTCTCCGGCCGGTCGGTGAAGACGCCGTGCTTTGTCTGTCCGTGGTTGGCGTTCAGGGCCCGCAGACCGCCGACCAGGACGGTCATCTGCGGCGCGGTCAGGGTGAGCATGTTGGCCCGGTCGATCAGCCGGATCTCCGGTGGCAGCTTGTCGCCGGAGCGGATGTAGTTCCGGAAACCGTCGACCTCCGGCTCGAGCACGGCGAAGGTCTCCACGTCGGTCTGCTCCTGCGAGGCGTCGGTGCGCCCCGGTGTGAATGGCACCGTGACGTCGTAGCCGGCGTTCTTGGCCGCCTGCTCGACGGCGGCGCAGCCGGCGAGGACGATCAGGTCGGCAAGGGAGACCTTGGTGCCTCCGGACTGCGAGTTGTTGAAGTCCTGCTCGATCTGCTCGAGGACCGGCAGCACCTTGGCCAGCTCGGCCGGCTCGTGGGCCTGCCAGTCCTTCTGGGGTGCCAGGCGAATCCGGGCCCCGTTGGCCCCGCCCCGCTTGTCGGTGCCCCGGAAGCTGGCCGCCGCGCCCCATGCCGTGGCCACCAGGCGGGGAATGGAGAGCCCCGACTCCAGGACCTTGGCCTTGAGGGCGGCGATGTCCTCGGCGCCGATCAGGTCATGGTCGACGGGGGGAACCGGGTCCTGCCAGAGCTGCGGTTCGGGAACCCACGGGCCGAGGTAGCGCGAAACGGGACCCATGTCGCGGTGCAGCAGCTTGAACCAGGCCCGGGCGAAGGCGTCTTCCAGCAGGTCGGGGTTTTCGTGGTACCGCTTAGAAATCGGACCGTAGATGGGGTCCAACTTCAGCGCCAGGTCGGTCGTCAGCATCATCGGGGCGTGGCGCTTGGCCGGATCGTGGGCGTCGGGCACGTCGTTCTGCGCCGCCGGGTCCTTGGGCGTCCACTGCTTGGCGCCCGCCGGGCTGGTCGTCAGCTCCCAGTCGTACTTGAACAGGTTGTCGAGGAACCCGTTGTCCCACTTCGTCGGCTCGTTGGTCCACGCCCCTTCGAGCCCGCTGGTAATGGCGTGCGGCCCCTTCCCGGTGCCGAAGGTGTTCCTCCAGCCCAGAAGCTGCTGCTCGATGGGGCATCCCTCGGGTTCGGGGCCGACGTACTCCGAACCGGCGGCGCCGTGGCACTTGCCGAAGGTGTGGCCGCCGACGATCAGGGCGACGGTCTCCTCATCGTTCATCGCCATGCGAGCGAAGGTTTCGCGGATGTCCCGGGCGGACGCCAGCGGATCCGGATTGCCGTTGGGGCCCTCGGGGTTCACGTAGATGAGCCCCATCTGCACCGCGCCCAGCGGACCGCTCAGCTCCCGCTCGCCGCTGTAGCGCTCGTCGCCCAGCCAGGTGTCCTCCGGACCCCAGAAGATCTGGTCCGGCTCCCAGATGTCGGGGCGCCCGAAGCCGAAGCCGAACCGCTTCAGGCCCATCGACTCGACGGCGCACTGGCCGGCGAAGATGATCAGGTCGGCCCAGGAGATCCGGCGGCCGTACTTCTGCTTCACCGGCCACAGCAGCCGGCGCGCCTTGTCGAGGCTGGCGTTGTCGGGCCAGCTATTGAGGGGGGCGAAACGCTGCGCCCCCTCGCCGCCGCCGCCGCGGCCGTCGGCGATGCGGTAGGTCCCGGCGGCGTGCCACGTCATCCGGATGAAGAAGGGCCCGTAGTGCCCGTAGTCGGCGGGCCACCAGTCCTGCGACGTGGTCATCGCCTGAAAGACGTCCTGGCGCAGCGCGTCCAGGTCGAGCTGCTTGAACTCTTCGGCGTAGTTGAAGCCCAGGCCCATGGGATTGGACAGGTCGGAGTGGTGATGCAGAACGTCGACGTTGGGTTGATTGGGCCACCAGTCCTGGTTGGACATGGGGCGGTGCTCCTTGGGCTGAGGAGCCGGGATTACTGGGTTTTCGCTTTCGCTGACGCTGTCAGTCATGTCGGTCCTTCTCCTTCCTCGCTGTTTGGTTAGGGATGGCTCATCGCTCCTGGCGGGCGGCCACACAGTCGGGGCAACGGCCCCAGTAGATGACCTCGGCCTCGTCGATCTCGTAGCCCCAGTCGTCCGCAGCCGTCAGGCACGGGGTCTCGCCGACGGCGCAGTCGACGTCCACCATGCGGTTGCAGGTACGACAGATGAGGTGGTGGTGGTTGTCGGCGACCCGGCTCTCGTAGCGGGCCGACGACCCGGCGGGCTCGATGCGCCGCAGCAGACCCTTGTCGGTGAGAACGGCGAGGGCGTCGTATACCGCCTGCCGGGAGATGGCGCCGATCTCGGCGCGGACCATGGTGCAGATATCGTCCGCCGTGCCGTGCGGTCGTTCGGACACGGCCCGCAGCACCGCCAACCGCTGGGCCGTGACCTGCAGGCCGTGGCGGCGCAGCAGCACATCGCGCCCGAGGGGCGTCTCCGGGGACATCGCCGGTAGCCTAACGGCAAGTTTGGAGTAGGTCCAATTCCGGATCAGATCAGGGGGGAAAAGGGGGCCGGATCTGGTCCGGCCGTCACCTGATCCCGGGACCAAAGGTGATGGGGCGCGGGTTGCTCGCCGCCTGGCCGTCAGTGCTGTTGCGCGTGGTGGATGTTCTGCGCCTCGGGCGGATAGGGCGCGACCCATCGCGCCACGACGGCAAGGAGATGCCCCATCCTGAACGGTTTGGCCACGAAATCATCCATTCCCGCCATCCGGCAGCGCTCCTCGTCGTGGCGCAGGGCGCTGGCCGTCAGGGCGATGATGGGCGTTCGGGGGCCGGCTCCCTCGCCGTCGCGTATACGGGCCGAGGCCTCGTACCCGTCCATGTTGGGCATGTGGCAGTCCATCAGGACGGCGTCATACGACTTGGCGGCGACCGCTCTCACCGCCTGGGCGCCGTCGGTCGCGATGTCCACGTCGTACCCCGCCCCACTGAGCATGGTGGTGGCGACCATCCGGCTGACCGGATCGTCTTCGGCCAGCAGGACGACACCGCGTGCTCGGCCCGTGGGCAGCCGTGTCGGCGCCTCGGTCCGCACCGCACGCGGTGCGCTCCGGTCGTCGAGGCGGTCGGGTTCGGCGGTCGCCTCCCCGCCGGAGGGCGCCAAGAGCGCCGGCGCCGGCGGGAGGAGGAACCGGGCGGTGAACCAGAACGAGCTGCCCCGGCCGGGGCGGCTGTCGACGCCGCAACGACCGCCCATCAGCACGACCAGTTGCCTGGTAATGGCGAGTCCGAGGCCGGTCCCCCCGAACCGGCGGGTGGTCGAGGAGTCCGCCTGGGTGAAGGGCTCGAAAAGCCGGTCCAGTTGATTTTCGTCGATGCCGATTCCGGTGTCCTGGACCTCGAGGCGAACCGTCAGCTCATCGCCGGCCCGCGTGACGACGCCGGCGCAGATCGTGACGCTGCCCGACGCCGTGAACTTGATGGCGTTTCCCATCAGATTGACGATGACCTGCCGAAGCCGCCCCGGGTCGCCCCGCACCAGGTCGGGGACCTCGGGCGCCACCTCGACGTTCAACGTCAGGCCCTTCTCGCGAGCCGGGACGGTGAAAAGGCGGGCCGCGTCGGCGATCATGGCCTGGAGGTCGAAATCGATGGACTCGAGTTCGAGGCGGCCCGCCTCAATCTTGGAGAAGTCCAAAATGTCGTCGATGATGCGTAACAGCCCGTGGCCGCTCTCCAGCAGGGTGGCGGCGTACTCACGTTGGCGGTCGTCGAGGGACGTGCCGAGCAGCAGCTGGGCCAGGCCGAGGACGCCATTCATCGGGGTGCGGATCTCGTGGCTCATGGTGGCCAGGAAGTTCGACTTGGCCACCGAAGCTTCCATAGCCTGATCGCGAGCCAATTCCAGCTCTACCCGGGCCCGGTGGCGGTCGGTGACGTCGGCGGAAATGCCGATGATGCTCACCACCTTGCCCTCGTCGTCGACAACCGGACTGCACTTCAACTCGGCGAGGAATGTCGTGCCGTCCTGCCGGCGCCGCTCGATGAGGCCCGACCAACCCTTACCCGCCGCCACAACCGTCATGATGTCGTCCGTCTGTGCCTGCGACGACGCCGTCGCCAGCAGCTCGCCGACCGGACGGCCCAGGGCGTCCTGGGCGCGCCATCCGTATTGGCGTTCGGCGCCCGGACCCCAGTAGTCGACGGTCCCGGCCAGATCGGTGGCCACGACGGCCTCGTCCACCGCGTCGAGGATCTTGGCCTGAACGCGCAACTTCTCCTCGGCGTTGCGCCGCTCGGTGATGTCTTGCACCGTCCCGTGCACCTGCAGCAGCTCCCCGCGCTCATCGGTGACGGGCCGGCTGCGAGCGGCCAGCCATCGTGTGGTGCCGTCGGGCAGGATGAAGCTGGTTTCGCTTTCCCACGGAACGTTCGATCCGATGCAGCGGGCCAGGGCGGCCCGCTCCCGGACGGCGATTTCGGGACCGAGCCGGTCAAAGAGCTGGGCGGGTGTCAGGTCCCCCGGCTCGGCGCCGAACAGGCGGTACAGCTCGTCGGACCACTGCAGCTCCCCCGATGCCGGGTCGAGCGACCAGCTCCCCAGCCGGGCCAGGCGTTGCGCCTCGGCCAGCCGCATCTGACTGTCCTGGAGGGCAGCGTCGGCGGCCTTGCGCACCGTGATGTCCCGGGCGATCGACGAGACACCGACCACCTTGCCGCCTTCGACGATGGGAGACAGCTGAAGGGACACCTGAACTTCGGTCCCGTCCTTGCGGACCCGTCGGGTTTCGATCGGCTCGACGGGGGCACCCTGCAGCATGTCGGCCAGGAGGTCGTCCGGCTCGTCGGGGCGATCCTGCGGTATGAGACTCCAGAATGGCCGGCCGATGATTTCCTCGGCCCGGTACCCATAGAGCCGTTCGGCGCCGCGGTTCCAGGTCACGATGGAGCTGTCCATGGCCCGGCTGAAGATGGCGTCGTCGGACGACTCGACGATGCTCCCGAATATCTGCCGGGCCCGTCCTGCGGCGGCTCGTTGGGAGGCGAAGGCCAGCGCCTGCATCACCAGTTCGCCGGTTGTGGCCTCCTTGGCGAGGTGCAGCTGCGCACCGGCGAACACCGCCCGGACGCCCAGCTCGTCGTCGCCGGCTCCGGTGAGAACCACGACCGGCAGGTGGGGCTGGGCTCGCAGCATGGCCTCGACGCCGGCGACGCCATCGGCGCCCGTCACGGCCAGGTCGACCAGCACCGCGTTGACGTCACCGGATTCGACGGCGTCGACCGCCTCGGCGACGGTGGTCACACAATCGATCACCGCGCCGGCGGCCAAGGCCGGCATTTCCGTCAATAGCGCCATATCGCCGCCGGCGGCGGCGACGACGAGCAGCCGGCCGGGCGGCGGCGGGTCACCAGTCATGCTCTGTCGCCGTCATCCGGGGCTGAAACCTCCTTGGCCGGGCCCGTCGTCCTCGGTCCCGCCCCTGAATTCGGCAGACGAAGGCAGACAATTCAGTGCTATTAACGTTTTGGGCCAAGAAATGGGCGGTTCGTATTCATCTCTTTCCGCAAATGCGTCACCCTCCACCCCTGCCGGCCAACGGCGCGGGTGCCGTTCGAGTGGCGGGGGCGTAGCTTCGCCCGATGATGACGACCACCGCGTCGCCGCTGGCCCCCCTGCGCCGCCGGGACTTCACGTTGCTGTGGGCCGGCAGCCTGGTGTCGAACATCGGGTCGTGGATGCAGACCGTCGCGGTGGGGGCCCTGGTCACCGCCAACACCGGCCGGGCCACGTGGACGGTGCTGGTGGCCGCGGGTGCCTTCCTTCCGATCGGGTTGCTGTCCCCCGTCGGCGGCGCCCTCGCCGATCGCCTCGATCGCCGGCGGTGGTTGATCATCGGCAACGTGGTCGAGACGCTCCTCGCCCTCGTCCTCGCCGCCCTGGTCTACGCCGGCGACACCTCGCCGCTGCTTCTCACCTTGGTGGTCACCGCCCAGGGGTGCGTGACCGCCCTGATCGTGCCCTTCCTGTCAGCAATCCTGCCCGATCTCGTTCCCCGGTCGGAGTTCCTGGCGGCGGCGTCGTTGAACTCGGCACAGTTCAACATGGGCCGCGTTGTCGGGCCGGTGGCGGCCGGCGTGACCGTGGCCGCGTTCGGCTACGGCACGGCCTTCGTGGCCAACGCCGTCTCCTTCCTGGCCGTCGTGTTGGCCCTTCTCTTCGTCCGGCTCGTACGACCCGTCCCGACGGCCGCCGACCGGCTCTGGGCGACGGTGCGGCGAGGCGCCCGCGCCGCGTTGGCCGAGCCGGCGTGCCGGGCGGCGATCCTGCTGATCGCCGTTGTCGCCCTGCTGGCCTCGCCGTTCATCGCCCTGGTGCCCGCCGTCGCCCGGTCGTTGACGAACGGATCCAAGTCGTCGGTCGCCTCCGCCACGGCAGTGTTGACAACGGCGCAGGGGATCGGCGCGGTGCTCGGCGCCCTGGCGATCGCACCGCTGGCCGCCGCCTTCGGCCGCGGCCGGGTGCTGGTGGGTGAGCTGGTGGCGCTGACATTCGCCCTGGCCGGCTACGCCTTTGCCCCCTCGCTGGCCTTGGCCGCCGTCGCCCTGACCGTCGTAGGGGCGATCTACATCGGCGTCCTGTCCGGACTCCAGACCGTGGTGCAGCTCCGGGCACCCGATGAGTACCGCGGCCGGATCCTCAGTATCTACCTCGTCGCCCTGGGCGTGGTGTACCCCATCGGCTCACTCCTCCAGGGTCCCCTCGCCGACCGGTTCGGCCTCACCGCCACCACGACCCTGTTCGCTGCTTTTCTCCTCGCCGTCATGGCCGCAATCGCGGTGTTCCGCCCGCGGGTCTTTGGCGTCCTGGGCGAGGACCGCCCCGCCGTCGCGGAGGTCACGGTGACCATCCCCGCGCCCGGATAGCGATGCCGGGATCACCCGGTTGGGACGAGGCGCGATCACCCACCGTGGCCCGAGAGGAGCGCAGCCGATCCTCAGCCGGCCGCCACGTCGCCGACGAATTCGCTTGCCACGATGCGGCGGTCGTGCACCCCCGCCGCGCCCGGAGAGGCCAGCCACACGATCGGCGGTCCCATGACCGCCGGGTCCAGCAGGCGGGTCTGAATCTCGGCGGGAAGCTCGTCGGGGACCATTCCGGTACGGGTCGCCCCGCCGGGGAGCAGCAGGTTGACGGTGACGGAGCTGCCGGCCAGATCGGCGGCCATCACTCGCGACAGCGCCTCGACGCCGGCGCCCGCCGGCCCGTAGGGCACGAACCCCCGTCGGACCATCGTCTCTTCGTTCATGGAGATGTTGACGACCCGGCCGCCGCCCTGGCCGAGCATGCGCGGCACGACTTCTCGGGCCATCAGAAAGCAGCCCACCACTTTGGTATCCACCACCGCCCGGAACCCGCCCGGTTCCACCTGCCAGAACGGCTGCGGCTCCGACATGAAACGAGGATTGACCGTCCGCATACCGATGCCGGCGTTATTGACCAGCATGTCGACGCCGCCCCACGCGTCGACCACGCGGTCGACACACGCGGCCACCGAATGCTCGTCGCGCACGTCCAGCGCGCAGGGAAGTGCCGAGGAGCCAAGCGCCCGGAGACCGTCGAGTTCGCTCATCGCGCCATTCGACCACGACGGCACCGCTATTGCCGACGACCGTGGGGGGAACGACGGCGGGGACCCGACACCGCCCCCTTTCCCCCCAACGGTTCACCCGGACGTGGTGATGACAACTCACCCCTTTCAGCATCAGGCTGCGACTATGGCTCCCTCCACGACGGTCCTGACGTCCCCCGCCCCCGCGCCAGCCCGCCGCCTGGTGCGGGCGGCTCGCCCCGTGCTGGAACAGGTGGCGTGCGACCTCCAGGCGACTGCGGTCAGCCTCCTCGTGATAGACGAACGGGACCGTGTGCTCGAGCGGGTGTCGGGGCGCGACGACCCGGGCCCGGGATCGGTGTCCACCGCCGCCCCGATCGAAGATCCGAGGACCGGGCGGGCGATTGGCGCCGTGCTGCTGGTCTGCCGAGCTGCCGATCTCGGCCCCCTGATCCTGCCGTACGCCCAGCACGTCAGCCGGGACATCGCCGCTCGGCTGGTCGACGAGGCCGGCGCCGCCGAGCGGGCACTCCTCGAACAGTTTGTCCGGGTGCGGCGGGCCAGCCGGGGCCCCGTTGCCGGTGTCAACGAGCGGCGCATGCTCACCAACGCCGCCGCCGCCGCGCTGCTCGGCGACGCAGATCGCCCGAGCGTCTGGGGCTGGGCTCGTCGCGTCATGGCCGGCGAGTGCGAACCCGGCGAGCAGCTCGAGTTGGCCAGCGGCGAGCGCTACGCCGCTCGCTGCCAGCCGGTCCTCGCCGGGCGCGATGTCGTGGGTGCCCTCGTCCGGCTGGATCCCGAGCGCCGCCGGCGTGCCGCCGGAAGCAACAGCGCCCGCCCGGTCCGGCCCACCTTCGGCTGGGCCGGCCTCAGCCCGGCCGAGCTCGGTGTCGCCGAACTGGCGGCCGCCGGCCTCACCAATCAACAGATGGCCGCCCGCCTTTTCCTCTCCCGACACACCATCGATTTCCACCTGCGCAATATCTTCACCAAGCTCGGCGTGCGATCACGCGTCGAGCTGACCAGAATCGTCCTCGAGCGCCACACCCAGAGTCGGTGCCCCACCTGCACGGCGTGCTCCGCCTGACCCCAGCATCCCGGGACGACGAGGCGCCGCGCCGTCGCCGATTTCCCGGCTCCGCAGGCGGGTATCGACACGTATGGCACGCTGGCGTCACGGCGTTGCCCCAGCTGCGCTCACCGTTGGAGGAGGAGACGATGGCCGAACGCGTCGCCGGTCGCTACCGGCGAACGAACCGATGAATCCGGCACGAGCCTCGGGTTCCCGCCGGCGCCACCAACACACGACCGGTCGAGACTGGTTCCGCGATGTGATTCTCGGTGGCCAGGACGGCCTGGTCAACATTCTCGGGATCATTCTCGGGGTCATGGCGGGAGGGGGCAACCAAACCGTCCTGCTGTCCGCCGGTTTCGCCGCCGCCATCACCGAATCGATCTCGATGGGCGCGGTCGGCTACACGTCGACGGTTGCGGACCGTGACTATTACGCCGCCCAACAAGCGGTGGAAGCGGCGGCGCTGCGTGACGACCGGGACATGGAGTACGACGAACTGCGGGACCTCTATCGCAACAAGGGCTTCAGCGGACCTCTGCTGGACGAAGTGGTGAACACCATCACGTCCAATCGCGACAAGTGGCTGGGGACGATCATGACCGAAGAGCGCCACCTGGAGCCGGTCAGCAACAGCGACGTGCTTCGCAGCTCGGTCATCATCACCATCGCCACCCTGATCGGCCACCTGATACCCCTTTTCCCCTTCCTTTTCTTGTCACGGTCGACGGCCCTCACTGTGGCGATCATCCTCAGCGGCATGGTGCTCTTCGGGGTGGGCGCCTATTCCGCCATCACCCGGGTCGGCATCTGGTGGAAGCAGGGCGTGAAGATGATCCTCATCGGCCTCGGCGCCGCCGGTGTCGGATTCCTTATCGGCAACCTTTTCCACGCCAGCGGGGCGTAATTCACCCCGATGGGATGACGACCGGTCATCATGCCGCGCCGCAAACTTGGGGCCATGAACCCTGTAATAGCCACGGGCGAGATCGAGCACGCCGCTCGGCGCCCGGCGGCCGAGGTCGGGGGGGCCGGCGCCGGCCCAGGGGGCCCGAGTGCGTCGCGCCGGTTGCTCGGCGTGTTGATGCTCCTCACCGTCTCGACCGGGCTCATCGACGCGGTCAGCTACCTCGGCCTCGGCCACGTCTTCGTGGCCAACATGACCGGCAACGTGGTCTTCCTGGGCTTCGCCTTCGCCGGCGCCCAAGGGTTCTCCATCGCCGCCTCGATGGTCGCCCTCGGGGCGTTCCTCGTGGGCGCCGCCCTTGCCGGCCGGGTCAGCGTGGCGTTGGGTCGGCGCTGGCGCCAGTGGCTGCCGGTCGCCGCCGGCGCCCAGATGGTCCTGGCCGGGATGGCCGCCATCTTCTCCGGCACGGGCGCCTTAGGGGCGGTGGGCAACGGTCGCTTCGGGCTCATCGCCGTGCTGGCGGCGGGGACGGGAATCCAGAACGCGACCGTTCGCAAGCTGGCCGTTCCCGACATCACCACCACGGTCCTCACCCTGACCCTCACCGGGCTGGCCGCCGACTCCTCCCTCGCCGGAGGCACCAACCCCCGGGTGCTGCGCCGGGTGACCGCGGTGGTCACCATGTTCGCCGGGGCCCTCATCGGGGCGGTCTTGGTTCTCCATGCCGGGCTGACCGCCACCCTCTGGGTCCTGACCGGCGTGTATGCCGTCATCACCGGGGGGCTGCTGGCGTGCCGGTCGTCGGACCCCAAGCTCGCCGACCGGGTGGCACCGGTCGCTTCCACCCCCACGCCGTGACCAACGCGGCCCACCAACCAGGAGGTATGTGCCATGTCTGAGTCGAACGGAACACCGGACAACCCCCCCGTCGCCGTCCTCGGGACCGGCATCATGGGCTCGGCGATGGCCCGCAACCTGGTCGCGGCCGGGCTTCCCACCACGGTGTGGGACCGCTCGGGGCCGGCCACGGCGGCACCGGCGGAGGCCGGCGCCGCGGTCGCCTCGACGCCCGCGGAGGCGGTTCGCCAGGCACGTGTGGTTATCACCATGCTGCCCAACGCCGCCGCGGTCAACGATGTGCTCTTCGATACGCGACTGATCGACGAGTTCCTCCCTGGCGCGGTGTGGGCCCAGATGGGCACCATCGGGGTGCAGGCGACCACGGATATTGCCGGGCGCATCGCCAAGGAGCGGCCCGACGTGATATTCCTCGACGCCCCGGTGTCCGGAAGCAAGGGGCCGGCCGAGAAGGGTGAGCTGCTCATCCTGGCCTCCGGCCCCGAGGAGGCGGCCGGTGTGATCCGTCCCGTCTTTGGAGCCATTGGCCGCAAGACGATCTGGCTGGGCCAGGCGGGACAGGGCAGCCGCATGAAACTCACGGTCAACGCCTACCTTTCGATCCTCATCGAGGGCGTGGCGGAAACCCTGGAGCTGGCATCCCGACTCGGGGTCGACCCGGGAGACCTTGACGCCGCCATCGAGGGCGGCCCCCTGGATGCCCCCATCGCCGACGCCAAGCTGCACAAAATGCTTTCCGGCGACTTCGCCCCGGAGTTCCCGCTCGAGTGGGCCCTGAAGGATGTCGATCTCGCCCTCGCCGAAGCCGATGGTGTCGACCTCCCGGTCCTGGCCGCCCTGGCCAGGCAGTGGCGGGCCGCGGTAGACGCCGGCCATGCCCGCCAGGACATCAGCGCCGCCCGGCTGGCACTGGGTTCGTCCCCCCGTACCAAGGCGTGACCCGCCGGGCGGTGTGCCCCCCGCCCCTACATTGACTGGCATGGCCCCGCCCACGCCCCTGCCCGAGGCCAAGGCGTTCGCCGACGACGAACGATCGGTCCTGCTCGGCTACCTGGCCTATCACCGCGCCGTGCTGGCGAGAAAGCTGGAGGGCGTCAGCGACGAGGACGCCCACCGGGCCGCCTGCCCGCCGAGCGCCCTTACCCTGCTCGGGCTGATCCGCCACATGACGGACGTGGAGCGGTGGTGGTTCCGTCGTGTCCACCTCGCCGAGGATGTCCCCGGACTGTTCGAAGATGAGGAGGAGTGGCGGGTCCCGCCCGAGGCCACCGTCGCGGACGGATTGGCGGCCTTCTGGGCCGAGATCGCGGTGGTCGACCAACGCCTGGTGGCGGCCAGCATGGACGACATCAGCGCCGCCGACCCGCAGTCCGTCCCGCACCCCCTGCGACGGACGATCGTCCACATGATCGAGGAGTACGCCCGCCACTGCGGTCACGCCGACCTCCTCCGTGAGGCCATCGACGGCAGCACGGGTGATTGACCGCCAGGGGACAACGGCGCCGGTAGCCGGTCGGGTAGGCGGCGTACACTTCCGCGTCGTGCCGGAGGAGACGGTGCCGCTCGAGTTGACGATCGTCATGCCGTGCCTCAACGAGGCGGAGACGGTCGCCGCCTGCGTCACCAAGGCGCATCGCTTCCTCGACCGCCGCGGCATCGTCGGTGAGGTCGTCGTCGCCGACAACGGCAGCAGCGACGGGAGCCAGGAGCTGGCGATTGCCGCCGGCGCCCGGGTCGTAGACGCCCCGGCGCGGGGCTACGGCAACGCCCTGATCGCCGGCATCCGCGCCGCCCAGGGTCAGTTCGTGATCATGGGCGACGCCGATGACAGCTACGACTTCACCGCCTTGGACAGCTTCGTAGACGAACTCCGTGGCGGCGCCGAGTTGGTCATGGGCAACCGGTTCCGGGGCGGCATCGCCCCCGGCGCCATGCCGGCCCTGCACCGCTACCTCGGCAACCCGGTGCTCTCCGCCCTCGGCCGGCGATTCTTCGGCAGCGACGTCGGAGACTTCCACTGCGGGTTGCGGGGCTTCCGGCGCGACGCCATCCTCGCCCTGTCGCTGCAGTCGACGGGAATGGAGTTCGCCAGTGAGATGGTGGTGAAGGCCACCCTCGCCCGGCTGAAGGTCACGGAGGTCCCCACGACGCTGGTGCCCGACGGCCGGAGCCGGCCACCGCACATCCGCAGCTGGAGCGACGGGTGGCGGCACCTTCGGTTCCTATTGCTGTACAGCCCCCGCTGGATGTTCCTCCTGCCGGGCATGACCCTGATGGTGGCGGGACTGGTGGCCGGTGCGGTACTCACGGTGGGTCCGGTGACCCTCGGCGGGGTGACCTTCGATGTCGACACCCTCGTCGCCGCCGGGGCCGCCCTGGTGATCGGCTTCCAGGCGGTGCTGTTCGGCGTGCTCACCAAGATCTACGCCGTCGAGGAGGGCTTCCTCCCTCCCGACCCCCACGTCGAGGGTCTGGTGCGGGCGGTGACCCTCGAGCGGGGCTTGGCCATTGGCGCCGTGACCGGCGCCCTCGGCGTCGCGGGGCTGGTCTCGTCCTTGGCCCATTGGCACCTCCACCATTTCGGCCAGCTGGATCCCCGGCATTCCCTGCGCGTGGTGGTGCCGTCGGCGGTCGCCCTGGTGATGAGCTGCGAGATCGTGTTCGCGTCCTTCTTTGCCAGCGTGCTGCGCATCCGGAGAGTCCGCACCAGCCCGCTGACCGCGGCACCGGGAGACGAGAGCGAGAATCGCGGGCAGGGGGTCGGCCTCGAGAGGACCGTCAGGGTGCCCGAGGAGGAACGCGCCAGATGACCCAGTTGGAGTTGTCCCACGCCTTGGTCAGGCCGCGGGCGGCGGCCTCGTCATCGGTCAGCAGCGTCTGGGAGTAGCTACTGCCCTTCTCCATGACGTACCACTCGACCCGGGGCAGCATCTGATCCAGGTTCGATCCCTGCAACGCCACCCGGTCGGTCAGCATCGTCATGGCCCGGGCCCGGAAGAACAGAATCACGTCGTCGCCGCGTGTCAGCCGGTCGACCGCCCCCACCATGTCGACCGCCGCCGGCGATTCCGGTCCGTCGACGGTCGGCCGGGCCAGGTGGTGGTAGTTGATCGAGTGCTTGGTGGCCAGAAAATTCATGCTCACCATGCCCGCGAGGGCGATTATCGGAATGGCCGCCGCCAACCGGGTGACGCTCCGACCCGGAAGGTCGACGAATCTCACCAATGAGGGCAACGCCTGGTAAGCGAAGTACAGGAGGAATGGTGTGATGGTGATCAGGTACCGCCCCTCCTGGTAGGGCGAGACCAGCATGACCAGGGACGCACCGACCAGGTAGCCGGCCAACGGCACGTCCTCGTGGGGGCTGGCGGTCACTCGCAGCACCACGCCGACTACCGCCAGGACCACGATGAGCACGACCAGCCGCTCGGCGAGAGGGTGGCTGTGAAACAGGCTGGCGCGGTACCCGGGGACTTTGAGGCCCACCTGCTCGGCCAGGACGTCGCGATAAAAGCGGATGTTGCTGCTGGCGTTGACCAGACCGGCGCCCGGGACCTTGGGGATCAGGGTGCTTGGGAGGAGCAGCTGGAACGCCACGACCGCCCCGGCGAAGGTCGCGTAGGGCACCAGAACCTGCCTCCAACTCACCTGGCGGAGCGAACGGGCTCGCCAGGCCGTGGTGATTACGGCATAGCCCTGGAGCGCGGCGACGGCGAAAAGCAGGGTCGACCCTTCCCGGCGGACGTTGAAGGCCAGCGCCAGCAGCAGCCCGAGGATGATCAGGTGGCGCCGGCTCGAGCTGAGGATTCCTTCCCGGGCGCAGCGATCGATCCACCACAGGTTCAGCCCGACGACGAACAGGTAGGGCAGGTCCGACAGCACCGTGTCGGTCGCCCCAACGTAGGAGAGCGACAGTCCGATCACCAGCATGAGGACGGCGGCGGGGACCAACCCGGCCCGGCGGCGGACCAGGCTGTAATAGAAGTACAGAAAGCCGCACAGGGCCGCCACCTCAAGGACCTTCACGGCCTCGTAGTTGAGGCCGAAAAGGGCGTATACCGGCGCCACCATCAGCGGCCAGCCCCAGGGGTAGAGGTAGGGGCTGAAGGTGTGCCACCCCGAGTTGTCCACGGTGAAGCGGTTGTCGCGGATGACCTCACCGATGTTGCCGATGTTCAACGCCTTCGCCTGGCGCATGTAGAGGGCGAAGTCGTCGCCCCAATCCACCCCGTGCAGGTGATTCATGAAGGACACGACGGCGACCACGACGACGATCAGGGCCGGCGTTACCACCGCCGCCACGGCGTAAAACCGAGCCCAGTCACGTCGGGCCGAAACTGCCTGCGCCTCGCCGGTCGCGGCCTCGGATTCCGGCTCACCTGCAGGCGGTTCCATCTCCCCAGGTTCGGTCGCCGCCTCGGTCATCGGTGACTACGGATCATCGGCAATGTCCGCCCCACGAACACCGGGTCCCAAGACCGTCTCGGAAACTCCAAACAATTGGCGGGAGAATAGCTCGCGCCCCGCCGGCGGGCGCGTCGGGCCGGCCGCGGCGGGGTTTCGGACCGGTGCGACCCGAAGGGACGAAAAGGCCCCGGTAGCGTGGACGGGATGGCCGAGGCGGGTAGGGCGACGGCGAGCGCCGTGCTCCGCACCCTGAGCGCCCTTTCACCGGTCGCCGAGGCGCGAGGCAAGGGTCGTACGATCCCCCTCGACTGGTTCCGCTGGCTGCCCGCCAACGCGGTACGGGCCTTCAGGACCGACGTCCCGACGTACCCGGACTCCATTCAGATCGGCGCCGTGCCCATCGATCGGGGCTTCGGCGAGCGGCTGGCGGCGGTCGACCAGATCCGATCAGGGTCGCGATCCCTGCGACTCGGGTGGCTCTTCGTGGCCGGGAGCACCGACGAGGAGGGCGGCCAGGTCCGCGTCTTCCACCCACTTGTCACCATCCCGGTGCGGGTGCAGCGCTTCCTGCTGAACGCGGAGTTGCTACCCGGAGGAGACGCCGAGTTGTCCCCGCTCATTGCGGACCGCCCCGTTCGCCACCGCCTGGAGGAAGCCATGGAGTTCGGTGGCGGCGCCCTGGATTCGGTGCTGGAAATCGCGGTGCCCGGTCCCCTTCTGGTCCGTCTGCAACGACTGCACCAGTTCGCCCGCGCCGCCGCCGGCGCCGCCGGGTTCAAGGCCACCGCGGTGGTGCCGGCCGGCCCTGGTCCCGAAGAGCTCCTGCGAGCCGAACACCTCCAGATCGTCGCCGGCGTCGCCGTCTTCGCAGTCACCGACTCGTCGGGCTTCAGTCGCGCCGCCTCGCTGGAGATATGGGCCGACACCGCCGACGACCACCCCAGGGCATCGACCGCCTTCCACTCCCTCTACCTCGGAGGGGAAGACGTTGCCCCCGCTCCGTCTCCCGACCCCGTCGAGTCGCCCTACGTGCTGACGCCGACCCAGCGCGACGCCATCCTCGCCGCCCGCCGCGATCCGGTAACGGTCGTCTCTGGTGCCCCGGGAACGGGAAAGTCCCACACCATCGTCGCCGTCGCCTGCGACGCGCTCTCCCGGGGCGAGAGCGTGCTGGTGGCCGCCAAGTCCGACGACCCGGTCGACGCACTCATCGACCTGCTGGAGCGGGCCCCGGGCCCGGATCCGGTCGTCTTCGGATCGGGTGAACGCCGCAGCGCCCTGGCCAAGCGCCTGGCTGCCGGGCAACTGCACCCGCTGTCCCCCGCCGCCGTCGCCGAGCACCGACGGAGCTTCGACGAGGCGGTTCGCCGGCGTGACGCCCTGCGGTCAACCATTCGTGACCGGCTGGCCGCCGAGGCACTGCTGTCCACGGAATCGACCGCATCAGATGCTGCCCGCCTGACGGCACCGGGACTGTTCGATCCCCATACCGACCTGGAAGAAGCCCGTGAGCTCTGGGCGCACGCCCGCGGAGGCGGCGGCGGCTGGATTCGCCGGTGGCGGGAGGGGAAGGCCTGGCGGGCGCTGATCGAGCTCGCCCAGGCGGCTCCGGACGCCGATGCCGGGGCCCTCGCAGACGCCCTCGCCGAGGCACGCGCCGCCCGGATCGCAGCAGACCTCGTGGACCACGGCGGATTGGCGTTGGAAAGCGGCTGGGCGCAGCTACGCCATCTCGACGACGAGGCCCGTGTGACCTGCGCCCGGTGGTTGGCGGCCGCGTGCCGCGACGGTGACCGGATCAACGGCTCGACGTTGCCGGCGGTGACCGCCCTGGCCACGGCCTTACGTAGCGGACGGGCGGCGCGCCGAGCCCAGTTGGCCCGTATCGACCGGCACCTCATACGTGCCCTGCCCCTATGGATTGGCTCCCTCCCCGATATCGACGACCTCCTGCCACCGGTCCCCAGCCTGTTCGACCTGGTGATTCTCGACGAGGCCTCCTCGATCGATCAGCCGCTGGCCGCCCCGGCGCTGTTGCGGGCCCGGCGCGCCGTCATCGTGGGGGACCCCCATCAGCTGCGGCACGTGTCGTTCCTTTCCGACGCCAAGACGGCGCAAGCAGTGGCG
>DATARN010000184.1:0-11773 GCA_036264135.1 Acidimicrobiales bacterium | reverse complement strand
CGAGCAGCAGCCGGCCCCACTCTCCCGTAAGGCTTTCCGCGATCCGGCGGAGCATTTCCCCAAGATCGCCTTCCAGACTCCCGGCGTCGATCGGCCGGTGCTGGCCCACGACGGCGCTGAGCGAACGGACCACCAGCTCCTCCTTCGAGGAGCACCGCCGGTACAGCGTCGCCGACGACACACCGGCTCGCTCCGCCACGGCAGCCATGGTGAGGCCCGCGTAGCCCTGGTCCTCGAGGAGACCGAGGGTCGCCCGGGCGATGGCCTCGTCGGCGGCGCTGCTACGAGGCCGCCCCCGAGCCGCTTCACTAGCCCCGGCTGCCACGGCAGCCACGGCCGTGACGGCGGTGGCGGCGTCAGTCAACGAGGACCACCGGCTCCAGCTCTTCGGCGGGAAGGTCCTCGACGGCCAGTTCGGGCTCGGCCGGCGGGCGGGCGGGCAGCCACACCAGGGCCACGGCGGCACCGGCCAGGGCGAAGACGGCGCCGATGACAGCGGTGGAGGTCATGGCGTGGACGAACGCCGCCTTGGCGTCGGCCGCGACCGCGGCGGCGGCGACCTTGGAGGGCACCTGCTGGGCCACCCCGAGAGCGTTGCCGATCCCGTCTCGGACCACGGCGCGGGCGGACGCGGGCAACGCCGAGATGGCCTTGGAGGAGGCGACACTCGACCGGTACATGCTGTTGGTGATGCTGCCCAAGATGGCGACGCCGAGGGCGCCGCCGACCTGGCGGGTGGTGTCGTTGACGGCCGAGCCGACGCCCGCCTTGGCTAGGGGCAGCGACCCCATGATCGACTCGGTGGCCGGCGCCATGGCGGTACCGATGCCGAGGCCGAGGACCGCCACCATGATGCCGATCAGCAGGTAGGACGAATGGACCGCCACCTGGCTGAGCAGCACCAGGGCGCAGGCGGTCACCGCCATGCCGACCGCGACCACCAACTTGGTCCCGAATCGGGCCGTCAGTTTGGCGCTGCTCGGAGCCGCGATCATGAGCCCCGCGGCCAGGGGGATGAACCCGAGCCCTGCCCGAAGCGCCGAATACCCGAGCACCGATTGGAGGTACTGGGTCAGGAAGAACAGGCACCCGAACATGGCGAAGAAGATCAGCGTCACCGAGATCGATGCCGCCGAGAAGCGTGGGTTTTGGAAGAACCGAACGTCGAGCATCGGATGGTCCGAGTGCAGTTCCCAGACCACGAACAGCGACACCAGAATGGCGCCGGCGATGAGGCCGGTCAGGACCCCGGGGCTGGCCCATCCCGAGTCGGGGCCCTCAATCACGCCGTACAGGACGCCGACCAGGCCGCTGGTGGCGAGCACCGTGCCCATGGGGTCGAGGCGGCGCTGGCCAGGGTCGCGGCTGGTCGGGATCAGGAAGTGGCCGGCGATCAGGGCGGTGATGACGACGGGGACGTTCACGAGGAAGACCGATCCCCACCAGAAATGCTGGAGCAGCCAGCCGCCGACGGTCGGTCCCACGACGATGCCGAGGCCCGACACGCCGGCCCAAATTCCGATCGCCTTTCCCCGCTCGGAGGCAGGGAACACGTTGGTGAGGATGGACAAGGTGGCGGGCATGATGATGCAGCCGCCGACGCCGGCGAGGCCCCGGGCGGCGATGAGCATGCTGGCCGACCCCGAGAACGCCGAGGCCAACGAGCCGAAGCCGAACACGATCAGGCCGACGCTCAGCGCTCCCTTGCGACCGTATTTGTCGCCCATGCTGCCGGTGGTCAGCAACAGGCTGGCGTAGACGATGGTGTAGGCGTCGACGATCCACTGAAGCTGGGTCTGGGAGGCATGCAGGTCCCGGACCAGCGTCGGCAGGGCCACGTTCAAAATGGTGTTGTCGAGGCCGATCACCAGCAGGGAGAAGCACAGCACCGCCAGGGTCCACCAGCGGCGGGCGTAGATCGTTTCGGCATCCATGCAGGTACGGGTCCTTTCAGAAACGGAAGCGTTTCGTTTTGAAACGGTACCACCGCCGGCGCTATTCCGAAAGACACACCTTTCGTATGTAGGGGGGCTGACGGGGGCCGGGCGGGGGCCGGCGGGGGCCGGGCGGTCAGGTTGTGGCGACAAAGGTGGTGCAGGACGACGTCAACTCGCCACGAGGTCGAGACGAGGCGGCCCACCGGCGGGATCCACGGATCCCGGGTAGCATGGCGGAACCGCCGGCAGCCGCAAGGCGCGGGACGGGACAACAGGGGAGGTACCGAAAATGACCCCAGGGGTCACTGCACCCGCGGTCCGGGCGCGCAAGGGCGCAGCCGAGCCGCTCGTCATGGTCACGGCATACGACGCGCCCGGAGCTCGCATCGCCGACGCCGCCGGCGTGGACATGATCCTGGTCGGCGACTCGCTGGCCATGGTCGTGCTGGGCTACGACGACACGCTGGCGGTGACGGTGGACGACATGGCCCACCACACCGCGGCGGTCGCCCGGGCCAAGCCCCGGCCGCTCATCATCGCCGACCTCCCCTGGCTCAGTTATCACCTTGGTGTGGAGGACGCCGTCCGCAACGCCGCCCGCCTCATCCGCGCCGGCGCCCAAGCGGTGAAGCTGGAAGGCGGTCGGAAGCGCCTACCGGTGATCGAGGCCATCATCGACGCCGAGATCCCGGTGATGGGCCACATCGGCCTGACCCCCCAGTCGGTCCACGTGATGGGCGGATTCAAGGTGCAGGGCAAGGACGTCGACGGCGCCGAGGAGCTGGTCGCCGACGCTCGGGCGCTGGCCGATGCCGGGTGCTTCGCCATCGTGCTGGAGGGCGTGCCGGACACGGTGGCCGCCCGGGTGACGGCCGCAGTGCCGGTCCCCACCATCGGCATCGGGGCCGGTCCGGCGTGCGACGGCCAGGTGCTGGTCTTCCACGACGTGCTCGGACTGGAGGACCGCGTGCTCCCCAAGTTCGTCCGCCGGTATGCCTCCCTCAAGGCCGACGCCGTCGCCGCCTTGCGCGCCTACGCCGGCGACGTACGGGCCCGGCGGTTCCCGACCGACGCCGAGAGCTACCACGTGCCGGCGGAGGTGGTTCGCCAACTCGACGCCGCCCGGGGATCCCGGCCGCCCGCACCGCTCCCGGTCCCGGCTGCGCCGGCCGAGCAGGTCGTGGGTCTGTACGGGCGGGGGTGACGGGCACACCGCCCGTTCCCCGGTAGCACCGGGCGGTGCCGGGGTGCGACCATGACGGCCGTGCCCATCACCGCTGACTCAGAGGCGTCCGCCCTGCGCTGGACGCTGCGAGCCGCGGTCATCCTTCTTGTGGTGGCCATCGCCGCCTTCCTGCTGCGGGGCGTCACCAGGACCGCCCGACCCCGGATCGACACCAACGGCGCCCGGCCGTCGCGGGTGGCGGGCTTCCAGCAGATCGGCTTCGCCGTCCGCGGCGCCACCGGTGTCACGGTCCGGCACTGCGGCCTGCTGGCCCTGACGACGGCGCAGCAGAACCAGGGGCTCATGAACCGGACCGACCTGGCGGGCTACGACGGGATGCTCTTCCAGTGGCTCGACCCGACGACGACGCAGTTCTACATGAAGGACACGCCGATCAGCCTGTCGATCGCCTGGTTCGACGAGAACGGCCACTTCGTGTCGGCGACCGACATGGCCCCGTGCGGCGCCGTGGCGACCTGCCCTCTCTACAGCGCCAGCGCGCCGTACGTAGTGGCCCTGGAGGTGCCCAAGGGCCAGCTCGGCCCGCTCGGTGTGGGCGCCGGTTCGACCATCTCGGTGGGCGGGGCCTGCGCCTAACCACTGACGGTCACACCCGCCCGGCATAGTGAAGGGGTGGATGAATCGCAGACGTCGACTACCATGGCGAGGTCGTACAAACCCTGCCCCGGACCTACCGGGGCCCCGAGCCGTCACGCCGGGTCCAGAGGGAGGTAACGGTCCGCAATGCGGCCTTATGAAGTCATGGTGATCTTGGACGTCGGCCTGGAGGAGGATGCCATCCGGGCGATGGTGGATCGAGCCACCGACCTGATCAAATCCCGGGGCGCGACCCTGGGCCGAGTGGATCACTGGGGTCGGCGCCGCTTCGCCTACGAGATCAAGCATCACAACGAGGGGTACTACGTCCTCATTGAGGCGACTGCCGACCCCCCCGTGATGGCCGAGCTCGACCGGATGCTGCACCTCGCAGACGAGGTGATCCGCTACAAGGTGATTCGTCTCCCCGACAAGGTTGCCGGCCGCTCGAAGCCGGTGAAGGTGGAGGCGGCCGCTGCGGCGGACAAAGGCACGAACGGAGAGTAGAGGACATGGCTCAAGACAACACCGTGACGATTACCGGCAACCTGACCCGAGATCCCGAGTTGCGCTTCACCCAGGCGGGCAAGCCCAACGCCACATTCGGGGTGGCGGTCAACCGGCGGTGGCAGAACCGCCAAACCAATGCCACCGAGGAGGCGACGTCGTTCTTCGACGTGGTCTGCTGGGACACCCTGGCGGAGAACGTGGCGGCGTCGCTGGCCCGTGGCACCCGCGTGGTGGTCACCGGACGGCTGGATCAGCGCAGCTGGGAAACGCAAGAAGGCGACAAGCGCTCCAAGATCGAGATCACGGCCGACGAAGTGGCCCCCAGCCTGCGGTGGGCCACGGTCGAGATCTCCAAGAACTCACGGCGCGGCCCCGACGATGCCGCGCAGGGCGGCCCATCGCGCGACGGCGCCGTTCTCCGCCCGGTTCCCAACCAGGCGGCGAGCGGATACAACGACAGTGAGGAGCCCTTCTGATGCGTGTCGTGCTTCGCAGCGACATCGACAACCTGGGGAAGCGGGGCGACATCCGTGAGGTCGCCGACGGCTATGCCCGCAACTACCTGCTGCCCAGGAACTTCGCCATCGTGGCCGGCGACGGCGTCGAAGCTCAGGCCACGGCCATGCGCCGGGCTCGGGACCGCCGTGATGCCCGCGACCGGGAAGCGGCCGAGAATGTGGCCCGCCAGTTGGTCCCCGTCGTGGTCAAGGTCCCGGCCCGGGCCGGGGCGGAGGGCAAGCTGTACGGCTCGGTCACCTCGACCGATGTTGTCGGTGCGGTGGCCGCGCAGACTGGCATCGAGCTTGACCGTCGCCGCCTGCACTTGGACGATCCCATCCGCACGCTCGGCGTCCACGAGGTGCCGGTGAAACTCCACGCCGACGTGGAGTTCCGGATCACCGTCGACGTCGTGCGCAGCTAGGCACCACCGCTTCACCGCTGAGCATCGGGCAGCGCCGGGCCGTGACGCCCGGCGCTTCCTCGCGCCCAGAGGGGTTTTTGTCTCACCCGTTCCTTACTATTTCGTACGTATGTTCCCCAGCGTCTCCGTCCCCAGACGAGTGCCCTTATCCACCGGGAATTCACATCGTCATCCTCTAGCGACCCCACAGGCGGAGACGGAAGGGTAGGGGGCGGGGCCATGGTTCAATCTCTCGAAGACGCACGACGTCGCAGCCAAGGCGGGTCTCCCGGACGCGTGCCGCCGCACAACCTGCAGGCCGAGGAGTCTCTCCTCGGCGCCATGCTGTTGTCGCGCGACGCCATCGCGGCGGCGGTCGAGGCGTGCTCGGCGGACGACTTCTACAAGCCGGCACACGGTCACGTGTTTGACGCCGTGTGGTCGCTTTACGCCCAGGGAGAGCCGGCCGACCCGGTCACCGTCGCCGACGAGTTGCGGCGGGCCGGGCTGCTCGAGGCCATCGGCGGTCCGGCGACACTCATCACCCTCCAGGCCAACACCCCGGCGACGACCAATGCCGGGCGCTACGCCCGGATCGTGGAGGAGCATGCTCTGCTGCGCCGTCTCATCGGCGTCGCCGGCGAGATCGCCGAGATGGGCTACAGCGTTCCCGACGACGTGGTGGCGGCGGTGGACCGGGCCGAGACACTGGTGTTCGAGGTCGCTGAGCGCCGCGTCACCGACTCCCTCCGGCCGGTGCACGACCTGCTGTCGGAGAGCCTGGATCGCCTCGAGGCGCTGTACGACCGGGGTGAGTCGATCACCGGTGTCCCCACCGGCTTTCTCGACCTCGACGAGCGGCTGTCCGGCCTCCAGCCGTCGAGCCTGGTCATCGTCGGCGCCCGACCCAGTATGGGGAAGGCGCTGAGTCTGGACACGCCCATCCCCACGCCGGCGGGCTGGACGACGATGGGCGACATCCACGTCGGCGATACCGTCCTCGACGACGCCGGCGTGGCGTGCCAGGTCACCTTCGTGACGCCGGTCATGTACGGGCGGACTTGTTACCAGGTCAGGTTCGACGACGGGTCGTGCATCGTGGCCGACGCCGATCACCAGTGGCGTGCGGCGCACGGTGCCGAGTCGACGCCCGAAGTCGTGACGACGCAGCAATTGGTGGATCGGGGCGCTCGGACCACAGGCGCCGGGGGAGCCACGTGGACCATTCCGCTGGCGGGTGCGCTCGCCCTTCCCGAGCGCGAGCTTCCCCTTGATCCCTACCTGCTTGGGGTCCGGCTGGGAGACGAGTTCCCCGTCCCGTCGCCCGACCATAGGCAGGAATGCCACCTCGTCGCCGCCGGTCGCACCGCCGCCGCCGGCGCGACGGGGGGTACCAGGGATGCCACGCACCCGGCGGGAGGCGGCCCGACGCCAGCGCTCTCCCTGCCGCCCGGTGTGTTCGACGGCGGCTCCCTCCCATCGGCGTATCTGCGATCCTCGATTCGTCAGCGCGACGCGCTCCTGCGGGGCGTGATGGATTCCGACGCCGGGGTCACCCACGACGACGGCACGGTCGAAATCTGCATCTCCGACCGGGCCGTCCTCGTCGACGTCCGCGAGCTGGTCTGTTCCCTCGGCCGCAAAGCGGGACCAATCCGGGATGGCGACGCCGAGGGTCTCGGGGGTGAACGGCGTGGCTGGAGTTTCGTGTTGTGGCCCGGTCAAACCCACCGGTCGATCGTGGCGATCGAGCCCTGTCCGTCGGTGCCGGTCCGATGCATCACGGTCGACTCGCCCGAACATCTCTACCTCGCCGGCGACAGCATGATCCCGACCCACAACACCGCCATGGCGTTGGGGATGGCTGCTCATGCCGCCATGGAGGCGCAGGTCCCGGTCCTGTTCTTCTCGCTGGAAATGAGCCATTCCGAGGTGACTCAGCGACTTTTGTGTTCCGAGGCACGAGTCGATTCCACCCGGGTGCGCAACGGCAAGTTGCTCGAATCCGACTGGCCCAAGATCAGCCACGCCATCGGTCGGTTGGGAGAGGCCCCGCTTTACATTGACGACAACCCGAATCTGACGGTGATGGAGATCCGGGCCAAGGCGAGGCGCCTGCGCAGCCGGCTGGGCAATCTCGGCCTGATCGTCGTGGACTACCTCCAGCTCATGTCCGGTCGCCACAGTGCAGAAAATCGCCAGGTTGAGGTTTCCGAGATCAGCCGGGGTCTGAAGATCCTGGCCCGCGAACTGGAAGTGCCGGTCGTGGCGCTGTCACAGCTATCTCGCGGCTTGGAAATGCGGTCCGACAAACGCCCCGTGTTAGCCGATCTGCGGGAATCAGGGTCGCTTGAGCAGGACGCAGACGTTGTCATGTTTCTCTACCGGGACGAGGTCTACAACTCAGAATCGGCCGACCGTGGCACTGCTGAAATAATCATTTCCAAGCACCGCAATGGTCCGACAGGCGTGACCCATCTCGCCTTCCTGGACCATTACACCCGCTTTGCCAATATGGCGAGGGTCTGACCAGCACGAAGCGACGTGATCACGGCGACTCGTCTCGCCGGGCCCACTCGAGGAGAAGGTCGAGCGAATAGTGCTCATCGTCGATGCCGTGATGTAAATCCCCCAGTTGGGCGAAGCGGCCGGGGACGGTGGAGATGGTGAAGTCCTGGGGGTCGACGTCGTCGATCTCGTCCCAGGTGATCGGGGTGGAGACGGTGGCTCGCGGCACGCCGCGCAGCGAGTAGGCGCTGGCGATGGTGTGGTCGCGCGCATTCTGGTTGTAGTCGATGAACACCGCGGACGGATCCCGGTCCTTCCGCCACCACGTCGTCGTGGCGTGGTGCGGGATGCGACGCTCAACCTCGTGGGCGAACGCCAGTGCCGCCCGACGCACGTCGGTGAATGTCCAGCGTGGTTCGATACGGACATAGACGTGGAGTCCCGATCCCCCAGAGGTCTTCGGCCACCCGGGCGTGCCGAGTTCGTCAAGCACCTCGCGGGCGACGTGGGCGACCCGACGTACGGTCTCGAACGAGCAGTCGGGCATGGGATCGAGGTCGATCCTCCACTCGTCCGGCCGCTCCACGTCGGCACGCCGGGAGTTCCAGGGGTGGAACTCGACGCTCGACATCTGCACCGCCCAGATCACGTCGGCGAGATCGGTCACGCACAGTTCGTCGGCGTGGCGGCCGGACGGAAACTGCACCCGAACCGTCTCAATCCATTCGGGCGCCCCGGCGGGCAGGCGTTTTTGGTGGACCTTCTCGCCGCTCACGCCGTCGGGGAAGCGGTGCAACATGCAGGGCCGGGCCGCTAAGGCCCGGACGATCCCATCCCCGACGCTGAGGTAGTAGTGGGCCAGGTCAAGCTTGGTGGCGCCCACCTCCGGGAAGTAGACCCGGTCGGGATTGGAGATACGGACTACGTGCCCGTGGACCGACAGGTCAACCGAGGGCGTGCTTTTCGGCGCCACGCCGAGGTCAATGGGCGCTCAGCGGCGCCCGCTCAATGGGAGCGGTGGTGCTGAGTGGGCCGCTCCACGTGTCGGTCAGCAGGCTGCCGCCGGCGGCGCCGAGGCCCCCGGCGACGGTGTACATGGACTCGTTGTACGTGCTGCCGCTCGGGGGGGCGCCAACCGCGAACACCCCGTAGGCCCTCCCGGCCAGGAATGATGCCGAGATGTAATCACCCACCATGGCGCCCTCGGTCGTCGACGCGATCTGGGCCACGGTCATCGGGCCGGCGATGTGCTGGCCGCCGCTCCAGGTGGCGCCGCCGTCGGCGGAGGACACGAACCCCACGTCCAGGGCGCAGGTCAGCACCGAGCAGGAGGCGTTCGGGAAGTAGTAGTAGTACAGCGCCAGGTGGGCAGTGGCGCCACTGGTCCCGGCGTCGACCGCCAGCCCCGGGATGAAGTGGTCAACCGTACTAGCGGTGGGGTCGATGGGGACGCGCTGCACCGCCGACCAGGTGGTGCCGTCGGTCGTCGTGGAGTACACGATGTCGTTGGCCGGGCAGCCGACGCGGAATCGGCAGTCCTGCCAAGCGACGTACACCTTGCCGGCGCCGTCGATCTCGGCGCTTGGCAGTGGCGTGGTCCGCATGGTGGCGGCGACGGTGTGGGTCGTTGCCGCGGAGACGAGGACGCTGGCTCCCCACGTCGTTCCCCCATTGGTGGAGACGAAGGCCCGGATCTGGGCGGTCGCGTCGGCCAGGTAGGGGACCACCACGGTGCCGTTGGGCTGCACGAGCGGCTGACCGCCGAGGCCGCGGGGGGTGCCGGCCGGCGTCCGGGGCACCGACCAGGTGACGCCGCCGTCGGTCGAGGTCAGCATTCCGATGACGTTGCCCAAGGAGTTGTTGTCGTACTCGACGTAACAGTTCCCGTAGCTGGCGCTGGTCGACGTGTTGTCGCACACGATCCAGTCCTTGTCGAGGTACGAGCTGGTCGAACTGACGGCGATCACCGGGTTGCCCCAGCTCAGCCCGTCGACCGAGCGGCTGACCGACACCCCGCGGCCGGTGCCCGACGAATCGAGAACCAAGCCGGCGACGAGCCAGGTGCCGTGGCGAGCGTCGTAGCCGACGGACGGGTCGCTGGCCCGGGCCCACGACCCTCCCTGAGCGGTTGTGATGCCGGGAAGCAGACCGCGGCTCCAGGACGTGCCGTTGTCCGTGCTGGTAGCCCAACCGAGATCGTTCGAGCCCCCATTGTTGAATCGGCCGGCCTGGAAGGCGGACACCACCGTGGTGCCTCGGGAGAGCGTGTCGGGTTCCACCTCGGTGGCGTGCTCGCTGGCCGGGTCGGTGAAGGGGTCCTGGCTCAGTTGGTGTAGGCCGGGCGGGGGCGCGGCGTTCACGGTGAGCAGCACTGAGGTGCTGTGGGTGGCCGAGGAACCGGTACCGGTGATCGTGATGGTGGAGGTACCCGTCGGGGTGGTGGCGGCGGTGGAGATCGTCAGGGTCGACGAGGTCCCGGCGGCGACGCTGGCGGGGTTGAACGATGCGGTAGCCCCCGACGGCAGGCCAGAGGCGGCGAGGGAAACCGACTGAGCCGACCCGCTGGTCACGGCGGTGGTGATGATGGTGGCCCCGGCGGCGCCCTGCTGCACGGTGACGCCGGTCGGGGTGGCGGCGAGGGAAAAATCATTGGCGGCGACCGTGCCGGTCACCGAAATGTCGTCGAAGAGGGTGTACGTGCCGTCGGCGGCATCGTTGTCGTCGCGGTTGTTAATCCAGAGCACGACGGTTTGTCCGGCCCAGGCGGAGAGGCTGTGGGTGAACTGGGTCCAGGTTCCCGAGTTTGAGCAGACATTCAGAAAGGTGTGCAGCACCGTGTTGGCGGGACTCCGCAGTTCCACCTGCTCCTTGTTGAACAGCAGGGTGTCGGGGCAATGCGGCTGGTACCAGAAGCTCAGGGTGGCGTTGGTGGGCACGGTAATGGTCTGTTGCATGGTGCTGGCCCCCGCCGAGGGTCCCGGCGATCCGAGCCGGGCGGCGAAGGTGCCGCTGTGGCCGCCGCTCACCACGCCGGCAGCGGCCCCTCCGGTGGTCCAGCCGCTAAGCGTGCCGGTCTCAAATCCGCCGTTGGCAACCACCTCGGACGTCGCAGCCGCGGCCGATCCGAGACCGGCGGCAACCAGGAAAATGACAACTGCAACGAAACCGCCGACTTTGGACATCCGCGCCCCCTTTTCCCAACTCTCACTGTAGGGGCGGCCGAGCCGGGGTTTAGGTGCGGCGCCATCGCAACTGCAGCGGCACGTCGCCGTCGGGGTGGGTGTAGCGCATGTGGAACGCGATGGCGGCCGCCGAAAGGGCGGCATAGCCGCACCACAAGGAGGCGAAACCGTCAATCAGGACCCAGGCGATGAGCGCCACGGCGACCAGGTTGGCCAGGCCGAACATGGCCACGTGGCGGTAACCGGAGAACAGCAGGGCCCCGCAGATGGCCACCACGTACAGCCCGACCACCAGTCCTCCGGCGGCGACATGGATGCTGTAGGCCAGGTGCCATGGGCGCAAGGCGACCGTGACCGGGCCGCCGATCATGGCGACCAGGAGCACGGCGGCGACCACCGCGCCGAGGACCACGAACGGCACCATTTGCAGCTTTCGCCGCCGGGATGGTTCGAGCATCAGCACGGCCAGCGGTACGTAGACCGGGAGGATGACGAACGCGATCAGCAGGTAGAGCCACATCGCGGTGCGGCCGGTTTGGGGTGACACCCGCCCCTGCGGTCCCCACCACACGACGACCTCGATGAGTTGGTGCACGCCCAGCAGGAGCGGCAGGGCAGCGAGCATCCGCCCACCCCGGCGCCGCCCGACGTGGCGCCAGGAGTCCACGCCGATGGCGGTGACCAACAGTCCGCCGGCCACGTCGGCCTGGGGTGAGAAGCACATGTTTCGACCGTACTGCCCGGTATTGACCGCCACCTGGGAAGTCGGCGGGGGACCGAGGCAGGTTCGGCGGCCAGAGTCGCCGGCGACGAGGGGTTTGGTAGGGTGCCAGCCGGTTTGCGAGCGTAGTTCAGCGGCAGAACATCAGCTTCCCAAGCTGAGAACGCGGGTTCGATTCCCGTCGCTCGCTCG
>DATARN010000166.1:0-14138 GCA_036264135.1 Acidimicrobiales bacterium | reverse complement strand
GCGCGCATCGTTGACGCCCGAGTCCACGCCAGCAGCACTTCACGATCCGCCGGCGGCACCTCCACCCCAACAGTCAATGCCATCACCGATTATCCCACAATCACCCACCGAAGTCAAGGAACTTTATTCACAGGACACTAGCTCGACCCATGACACGGTGGTGCCTACCCAGCCAGAAAACACAGAAATCAGCTGCCAATTCGTCACTTTCCTTCGCCGGCGCATGTCCACATTTGTCGATGGGGTACGCAATGACGCCCGCGGCCTGTGCGACCACGGGCGGTTACCTCATCGAGCTGGCACGGGCCACCTGACGTACCGCAGCTCGGCGCCGGCGTCGTGCGAGCCGAACCTACGAGTGCGCCGCCGGATTTGAACGCCCCAGGGCGTCGCTTACGTCAGACTCGGTTACCTGGCCGGCTGGCTGGCTTGTGGATGGTGGCGCGCCATCCGCCGGTGAGAACCCCGATGACCGTTTCGATGGGAGGGCAACCTGGCTCCCGGCAAGCGAGCTCATTGACGACCACGACCGGATCCTCGCCCATCGCCAGATGCCGGATGGCCCACTGCCGCACACGAGCCAAATCGTCCGGAGACGGTCGGGGCCGGTTCAGGTCGATGGAGCTCTTCGCAGCCGGGGAGCCGCTATATGTGGACGCTGCAGTCCTGGTGCCGCTGACCAGCCATTTGCCGTCCGGCGAGTGGGCGATGGTGAGGATGGACCCCTTCCACGCCAGCTCGGCCACCGGCTTGCTTCCCGCTGCGCTCGGGTTGTAGAGGCGGATTCCGCCGTAACAGCCAGCGGCCAGCTACGCGGCGTCGGGTGCCCAGCTCAGCGCGCTGAAGTTGAGGGATGGTCCGGATACGTCGCGGTGACGTGGCGCCACGGTTGTCAATTCCTTCCAGTCACGGTGGCATGGCTGCGGTGTCCCCGAGGCTTTGACCGTTCCCCGATGGCGACACAGTGCCCCGGTCGCCAGGCGTTCAGGTCGCCGGTGTCAATCAGACCGAGGCGCCCGACGGGTCGAGCACCGTGCCGATGGTGAAACGCGGGGCTCGACAGCATTCGCGCCAGTACGCCTCCGACAACCCTGACCTGTCGACATCGCTCAACGCGACGGTCACGTTGCGGGCACAGTCAGCTTCATTTCACATCTCCGCAACACGGAAGTTTGAGAAGATTCGTCTGAATCGTCGAGGCGGCAGAAGCCACCAGGCAAAAGGATATTTCATCTCCAAATTAGCTCTGTGCGGCACAATTTGGTGTTACCCTTCGATCTGAAGGGGCAGAACCTGGGTGATCCTTGCCTTTTGGCCATCCAGGCGTTCGTTTGTCGTTCCTGTTTCGTGGGGTTCGAACGCGTTTCCGTTCAAGGAAAGAGGACCACGATGCCTAGGGGTATCCGACCTGCAACCGTCTTGTCGATCGTCGTATGCGCAGCAGTAATTGCTGCCTCTGCCGGGTGCTCGGGTGGTGGGAGCAATGCATCTGGAAAGAGCAGTAACGCAAGCAGTGGCAGCAACGCGAAGACAGTTTCTTTCTCCGAGTATCAAGGGGTAGTTGAGAACGGCGCGGGGCAAATCAACCTGGCGCCCCTGAAGGGGTACAATCCCGATCCGAACGCCTTCGGAGCAACTAACGAGTTGTCGCCCGCCGATTGCGACCAAGCCGGCACCGACGTCCAGGGCCTGGTGGCCACCACTGCCAAATGGCCCTCGGTGCTCGCGAAACCGATGGCTCAAGCCGAAGACCAGTGGAACGCCGCGGTCGCAGCCTGCAGCAATCAACAATTCAGCAATATGACCACCGACCTGCAGAACGCTGACCACGATGTCCAGGCGACGCGCCAAGCTTATGACGCGCACTGCAAGATGGATGAAAGCCACTTAGATGTCGTCGACTGCTAGCGGCACTCTCCGAGCACGTTGGGGAAGCGTGGCTATTTTGGCCGGTCAACAGGTAGGTCCGGGGTCACGTCTCACCTAGTCCACTCGGGAAAACTGGCGGATGGCCGCCATAAGGAGGGCAACGCCGAGGAGGGCAACGATGGCCAGCTCGACCGGGGCGGAAAGGCGCACGCTGCCCCAGGTGACGCCGGGGCTGAGTGAACGAATGGTGGCCGGGGAAGCACCGATGGCGTCGAGGATTGTTCGCCGCATGGCGTCGACCGCATAGGTTAACGGGTTGATGCGGGTCAGCGATCCGAGCCAGGCGGGCAGCTTGGTGAGCGGGAAAAGGGCGCCGGACAGGAAGAAGATCGGGAGTATGAGTAGCTGGATCAGGGCCTGGAACGATTCGATGTCGTCGAGACGGGAGGCCACAAAGAGGCCGAGGGCGCATGCCAAGAAAGCAGTAAGCGCTAGTTCGGCGAGCACCAGCAGAAGCCCTGGTGAATAGGGGACGTGGACGAGCGGGGCCAGGGCCAGCATGACGGTGCCTTGGGCGAGAGCGACGGCGCTTCCGCCGAGGCATTTCCCGACGATGACCGAGGACCGTCGGACCGGCGCGACCAGCATCTCCCGGAGGAAGCCCTCCTGGCGGTCCCACACCAGTGTCATGGCCGAGAAGAAGGCGGGAAAGAGGACGGTCATGGCCAGGACGCCGGGGAAGATGAAGGTGCGGAAATCGACGGTGCTCGACGCGGCGGTAGACGGCTGCGACAAGCCGGTCCCGAGCACGAAGAGGAAGAGCAACGGCTGCGCCAACGAGGTGGCGACGCGAATACGGTTCCTCGAGAATCGGATGAGCTCGCGCAGGCACACCATGCCGGCGACTTGCAGCTCGGCCAACGGCCGCCCCGCCACAGTCGATCCCCGGCCATCCCTCCGGCGCGCCGCCGCCCCGCCGTCCCCAACTAACGGGGAGTCGGACAATCTCACCTCGGGTGTCGTCACATCCCGGAGTCCCGGATCGCCCGACCGGTGTGCGCCATGAACACGTCGTCGAGGCTGGGGCGGATCACGTTGACCGAGTAGACGGCCAGGCCGAGTCCCGCGCACAGCTGCGGGACGACACGTTCGCCATTGGCCACCTGGGTGGTGACGGTGCCGCCGGCCGACGTGGCCGCCAGCCCGAAGCGTTCGGCCAGGCGCGACACCGCGGCGTCATCGTCGTCGGTGTGCAGCTCGATGCGGTCGCGTCCCACCGCCGCTTTGAGGGCGGCCGGGGTGTCCATCACGACCAGCCGACCCCCGTCGATGATGGCGATGCGGTCGCAGTGCTCGGCTTCGTCCATGTAGTGCGTCGTCAGGAAGATGGTCACCGCCTCGCGCTGCTTCAGCTCGTCGACATACTCCCAGATCCGGTTTCGGGTTTGCGGGTCGAGGCCGACGGTGGGTTCGTCGAGGAAGAGCACGCGTGGTGAATGGAGGAGGCCGCGGGCGATCTCGAGTCGCCGCTTCATGCCACCGGAGAACGTCCGCACCCGGCTGGCGCGCCGATCCCACAGGCCGACGAGATCGAGGACCTGTCGGAGCCGGTCGGACAGCCCCTTTTTCGGCAGGGAGTAGAGCACGGCGTGAAAGCGCAGGTTCTGCATGGCGGTGAGATAGTCGTCGACGGTCGACGCCTGGAACACCAACCCGATCTGACGACGGACTTCTGCCGGCTGGGCGACGACGTCGAACCCGGCGA
Organism: Acidimicrobiales bacterium; assembly: GCA_036264135.1. GTDB lineage: Bacteria > Actinomycetota > Acidimicrobiia > Acidimicrobiales > Palsa-688 > DATARN01. The sequence goes on along the minus strand of DATARN010000166.1, from coordinate 10,504 downwards.
CCGACGCCGACCCGCCGGTCGGGATGGTCATGGTGCACAGCATGGAGATGGTGGTCGTCTTGCCCGCCCCGTTGGGGCCCAGCAAGCCGAAGGTCTCGCCGCTGTCGACGTCGAAGCTGACACCCTTGACGGCCTCGACGGAACCGTAGGACTTGACCAGGTCGCGCGCCGAGATGGCCGCTACCGACGCCGCCGTGCTCGCGGCCGAGAAGCCGTCGGACACTGTCAGCGGGTCCGACGGCGGCGCGCACCGCCAGCCGAGGGCGTGATCATGGGCTGCCGGTGGCCTGCTCCTTGGCCATTCGGGTCAGCGCTCGGCGCGAGGCGATGTCGAGCTTGGAATAGACGTGATGCAGGTGGGTGCTGACGGTGCGGGGCGAGATGAAGAGGCGTTCGCCGATCTCGGCGTTGGTGAGGCCCTCGGTCACCAACCCGACGACCTGCTGTTCCGCCGGGGACAGGGCGGCCCATCCCTTCGACGGTCTGCCTTTGCGGCCCTTTCCCCGCACCGCGTAGGACGCCGCCTCGCTGAGTGACAGGCCCGCACCTTCGGCCCAGGCTCGCTCATATTCCGCCGGGCCCAGTCCCTCGCGGGTTGCGTCCACGATTTGGGTGTGATCGGTCTCGCGGACCAGGGGCCGGGGGCATGCGGCGCGGTCCCGGGCCGTCTCGGCGGCGCCGAGAAGACGGGCCGCCGCTTCCAAGCGGCCGGACGACACCGCCAGTCCCGCCAAGGTCTCGATGGACGCCATGACCCCGGGTAGGTCACCGATGCGCTCTTGGATCTCCAACGATTGGGTGGTCAGTTGGCGCTGGCGCTCAAGGTCACCGCAGGCACGGGCCACTGCGGCGAAGCCGGCGAGGGTGCGGGCCATCGCCTGGCGGTCCCCGGTCTGCCCGGCGATCGCCCGCGCCTGGTTGAGGTAGTCCAGCGCCTGGGCCGTCTCGGCGCCCGCCGCTGCCGTCTCGGCCAATCCCAGCACCGAGCGAACCAGGTGGTACGCCAGGGCCTCGGATCCGCTCAGCGAGTCTCGGTAGAGGGCGCCGGCCCGGCTGACGTTGCCCTCGTCGGCTTCGACCCGTGCCAGGAACTGTTTGGCCCGGGCAACGGAGAACGGCGGCCCATCATCGCCCAGGAGTTCCAAGGCGTCACCCAGCAGCAACCGGGCCCGTCGAAGCTCGCCGCGGCTTCGGCTGAGTTCGCCCAGCAGCGACAAGGCGGTGATACGGCTGTCGAGGTCCCCGGTGCGGATGGCGAGGTCAAGAGCTTCTCGGAAGTGGCCCTCGGCGGCGGCGAAGTCGCCCGAGAAAACCCCGATGCGGCCTAGGCCCAGCAGGGCGTGGCCGACGACTTCGGCGTCCAGGCAACCCAACGGCAGGGAGAGGCACTGGTCGAAGCATCCCGCGGCGCCCACGATGTCGGCGGTGAAGAAGCGGGCCAGACCGCAGTTCACCAGGGCGTGGGCCAGGCGATTGCGGTCGTCACCGGCGCGCAGCCGTTCAACCGTCTCGGCCAGGTCAGGCAGGGAGGCGGCGGGGTTGGCACAGAGGTGGAAGGCGTTGGAGCACACGCAGTCGTCGGCCTCGGCCTCGTTGCCGGTGTTGCGGAACAACACCCGGCTCTCCTCGACCATCGGGAGGGCCAGGCCGACGTCGCCGGCCAGCCAACTCAGCATCCCGGCGCCCCGCAGCGCCCGGGCCCGGATGTCGCTGTCACCGTCGGGTTGCCGTTCGACCGCCCATTTCAGCCATTCCAGACCCTCTCGCAGGTGGCCGCCCGTCTGCCAGAACCACGAGAGCGCCCCGCCCAGGGCGAGGACCATGTCGACGCGCTGATGGTCACGGGCCCACGTCAACGCCGCCCGGAAGTTGTCGTGATCCTCCTCGAGGGCCATGAGCCAGGCCGCCTGGCGCCGGCCCCGCCGTTCCCGCTCGGCCCGCTCGGCCCGAGCCGTGCACCATCGGGCGTGGCGTTCACCAAAGACGTCGGCGTCGTCGGATTGCTCGAGCTTTTCGAGGGCGAAATGGCGCACGCTTTCCAACATCCGGTAGCGGGTGACCGGCGCGTGGCGATCGACCAGCACGAGGGACTTGGCGACGAGCGCTTCCAGCAGGTCGAGGATGTCGTCGTGGTCGATGGTGCCGCCCGAGCAGATGTCTTCGGCGGCGCGCATGCTCCAGCTGCCGGCGAAGACCGCCAGCCGGCGCAGCAGGATCGCCTCGGGCTCGGCCAGCAGGTCGTGGCTCCACTCGAGGGCGGCTCGCAGCGTCTGGTGCCGTGGCGACCCGGCAGGACGGCGGGAGGCGAGCAGGCGGAATCGATCGTCCAGCCGCTCACGTATCTCGTCGGGGGAAAGGATCGCCATTCGGGCGGCGGCTAACTCGATGGCCAGTGGCAGCCCGTCAAGGCGGCGACAGATCTCCGCCACGGTCGGAGCGACCACCGCGTTGAACGCGAACGTGGGGTCCGCTGCCTTGGCCCGCTCCACGAAGAGCCGCACGGCGTCGGTGGCGGCCAACGACGCCGTGTCGAGATGGTTGGAACCGGGCAGCTCGAGGGGCGCCATCCAACAGACGTGTTCCCCGGCCACCCCGAGGGGCTCCCGGCTGGTCACCAGCACCGACAGCCCGGGGCAGCACCGCAGCAGATGGTCGGCCAGGGCGGCGCAGCCGGCGACCAGGTGCTCGCAGTTGTCGAGGACCACAAGCAGTCGCCGGTCCGTGAGCATGTCGGTGAGGGCCCCCGATCCCGGTCGCCCCGGCACCCAACTGGGCACGGTGGCGGTCACCGCCTCGGCGACCAGATCCGGATCCCGCACCCCGGCCAACTCGACCAGCCACACCCCGTCGGCGTGATCGTCCAAGGCGCGCGCCGCCACCTGCTGGGCCAACCGCGTCTTTCCGATACCGCCGACGCCGGTCAGGGTGACCAGGCGGCTTCCGGCCAGGGCGGTGCTGATCTCGTCGATCTCACGACTGCGGCCCACGAAGGTGCTGGCGTAGGCGGGCAGGTTGTGGCGGGGGGCGGTTGCGAGCGGGTCGCGGCCCGGTCGTCGGGTAGCTGGATCTCGCCCGGGGAGTAGGGCGGGGTCGGCGACTGTCGGGGCGAGGGATCCGCCGCTGAACCACCGCAGGTATCGCCCTTCCACGGAGTCGGAAGCGGGAGCCGGATCTTCGACGGTCCGCAACAACGTCGCCACCACCTCCGACGACAGGCGGCTGCGAGAGCGACCCTTGGGCGAGGTTCGGGCGGGCAGAAACAGTGCGACCGCGTTGGCGTCGGCGTCCTCGGGGCGTTCGCGAGCCAGATAGTCGGCGATGGCTCCGGCGCTGGCCCGGTCGAGGGGCATTCCGGCGGTCACCACGCCATTGACCACCACCCCCACCAGCTGGGGCTCCCGGGATCGCCGCAGCGGCCCGGGATCGGCGGGGTCGAGCTGGTCGACGTCGAGCGCTACCAGCTGCTGGGCCGTCAGGCCGGTGGCGGCGACGAGGAGTACCACCGCCCGGTCCCGAAGCGGTCGACGCGGTATGGGTGTCGCCGGCGCGTGCTCCGCGCCTCCGGTAGCCAGGCGGGCCCCAGGTGGGGCCGACCTAGACGAGCCCGTCATGGCTCCGATTCCCTGTTGGCGTAACGCAGAAGGTCATGCCGGCGATGTCGGGCTCCCTCTAGTTGAACAGCCCATATATGCGACATTAGGCGCGGTCGAGAGGCGAAACATCCACCGCGGTGACGTATATTTCGTCGGGTTGCGTGTTCTCTTCACCTGCCTGCCCGGCTACGGCCACTTCAACCAGTTGGTGCCGTTAGCCCGGACGTTCGACCGGCGGGGCGACGTGGTTGCCTTTGCCACCGCGTCAGAGTTCGGTGAACGCGTCGAGGCCGCCGGGTTCCTCGCCTTCCCGGCGGGGCTGGGCATGGCGGCCCAGATGGAGGCGGCCCGCGTCGCCTACCCGGAGCAGCATGGCCTGCCGCCGGGGAAGGCGCGCTTCGAGGCGTTCGTGCCCCGGATGCTGGCCGGGGTGGCGGCGCCGGCCCGAGCCGCCGATCTGGTGCCCCTGGCGCAGTGGTGGCGGCCCGACCTGATCGTGCATGACGAGGCGGAACTGGCGGCCCCGTTGGCCGCCCGGCTGGCGGGCGCGGTGTGGGCCAGTCATAGCGTCGTGCTGCGCCGCCCGCTCACCATGGCGCGGCTCAGCGGTCAGATGCTGGCGCCCCTGTACCGGTCCTTCGGGCTCGAACCTGATCGCCTGGCCGGCCTCTACCGCTACGCCCACCTCGACTCGTGCCCCGCCGGCCTCCAGCTGGGCGGCGCCCCGGCTCCCGAGGTCAACTGGCCCATTCGCAGCTTGGACGGCCTCGACACCGTGCCCGGCGAGGTGCTGCCCGACTGGATCCACGACCTGCCGGCCGGCCCGACGGTGTATGTGACGTTGGGTACCGTCTTCAACCGGAACCGGGAAGCACTAGCCCGTCTCCTGCGAGGCGTCGCGGCTTTGGACGTGAACGTCATCGCCACCGTCGGGGCCGACAACACCGCTGCGCTTCCTCCCCAGCCGGCCCACGTCCGCCTCGAGGCGTATCTGCCGCTGTCTCTCGTGCTGCCCCACGTCGACGTCGTGGTGACGCAGGGCGGCACGTCGATCCTGCCGGCGCTGGCCGCCGGGCGACCCCTCTTGGTGGCGCCGCAGGGAGCCGACCAGTTCCACAACGCCGACGCCTGCGTGGCGTCCGGTGCCGCCCTGCGGTTGCTGCCCGCCGAGCTCACGGCGTCGACCGTCGCCGCCCAGGTGCGGCGGCTGCTTTCGGATTCAGCGTTTTCCGACGCCGCCCGACGCATCCGGGCGGAGATGGCGACCATGCCCGGTCCCGACATGGCGGCCGCCATGCTGACCCGCGTGGCGACGCAACGTGAGCCGGTGCGGTGGTAGGCCGGCGCCTCATCGGACAAATCCCGTGCGGTGAGAAATACGTCACCGCTGACGATGTTCATTTCTCGGCGTATCCCTACCGTCAGAGGGAGTGAGCAATTGCCGTTTGACGGGGCCCGGCTGGGAAACGGTGTCCCCCCCGACGCTGGCCCAGCGGTTGGCGGATATCGCCCGCCGCCGACCACTCGATACAGCCGTCGCCAGTTCCGGCGGCGGTCGTCTCACCTACGAGCAGTGGAATGACCAGTCGAATGCCGCCGCCTGGGGACTGGTCCGACGGGGTGTCTTTCCGGGGGACCGAGTGGCGCTGCTGTTCGATCACCAGCACTGGTCCGACCTGGCGGTCGCCTATGTCGCCGTGCGCAAAGCCGGCGCGGCGGCGGTCCCACTGGCGCCGGGCTGGTCGACGGGAGACCGGGCGCGCGCCCTGGGCGACTGCCACCCGGCGGCGGTCGTGTCGCCCACGCCGCTCCAGGCAGTCGGCGGCGTTACCCTCGACGACCTCCTGGTGGAGCGGGGCGACGACGGCCCGCCACCACTCGACGATGCCGGCCATCCCGCCGAGATCCTCTACCCCACCGGCGCCATGCGACCGGCCATCCCGTGGGCGCGGACGGAAGCCGAACTCGAGCGGGCATTGCTCGTTCCCCTCCAGGGGGAGCTGTTCCTGCACGCCTTCGCCATCGGCGGCCCGGCGGCTAGCACCGCCATCCGCTGGCCCACTGCGGCGGCCGGCGGAGTCGTGATGGCCGCCCCGACGAGCGACCCAGAAGCATTCGCAGCACTGGTCGAGTCGAACCGCCCCGCCGCCCTGGGCGTGTCCTCGGCGCTGGCCGCCGCCCTACTCCAGGGGGCGGGACGCGGCCGCGATCTCTCCTCGCCCCGCGTCGTCGTGCTCGAAGGGCGCGGCGGCCCCGATCTGCCGGAACGCCTGGCCACGATGTTTCCCGGTGCCACGGTCTCGCGCTGGACGTCAACCGGCGCCGAGGCCACCCGCGCCGGTTGGCCACCAGGAACGAAGACGGCGCCGGTGTCCCCAGCCCAAGAGGGCATGGTGTGGCACGAGCAGTTCACTCCGGGCTCGTTCAATATCTCGCCGCTGGTGCGTCGCTTCCGGGGCCCCCTCAACCAGAGGGCCATGGAGGCAGCCCTGGGAGAAATCGTCGCCCGCCACGATTGCCTCCGGGCCCGGTTTGCCATCGAGACCGGGGCCGCCACCCAGCACTTTTTCCCACCCTCGCCCTTCCGACTCCCGATGACCGACATGGGTGAGCAGCCAGTGGAACAGCGGCTCACCGAGATACGCCGCCTCATCGCCGACGGCCGCCGACGGCCGATGGACCTCGTCGACGGGCCGTTGTTCGACCCCGTGCTGGTGCGTTTCGGCCCCGACGACCACGTGCTGGTGATCCGGGTGCACCACAGCGTCTTCGACGACTGGTCGGTGGGCCCGTTCCGACGGGAACTGTCGACGTTGTACCGAGCGTTCGCCGCCGGCGAACCGTCGCCCCTCGCTCCCCTTGCCGTGCGGTTCGAGGAGGTGTGCCGCCGTGAGCACCGCGCCCTCGTCGGGGCCCCGGGGGCGGCGGAGCGGCGTTTCTGGGGTGAGGAGTTGGCGGGCGCACCCCTACGCACCGAGCTGCCCATCGATGATCCCCGCCGGCCCGCCGGCAGCCTGCAGCCGGCGACCACTCCCCTCACCCTGGAGATAGACCCGGTGGTGGCCACCGCCCTGCGGACGCTGGCCCGGTCGCAGCGAGCCACCGTCTTCATGACCACGCTCGCCGCCTTTGCCGTGCTTGTGCACCGCTACACCGGTCAGGACGATCTGGTCATCTCGACCCTGGTCGCCAACCGGGACCAGGCTGACGTCGAGGGCCTCATCGGCTGTTTCTCCAAGAAGGTTCTGGTCCGGTTGCGCCTCGACGGCGACCCGACGTTCATCGAGCTCATCGCCCGCACCCGCGGTGCCCTGCTGCGTTCGCTCGCCCACCCCCACGAGGCCTACGAGGCCGTCGTCCAGGCGCACCTCGGCCCCGCCGCGACCCGCCACGGGCTGGCGCCCCAGGTAGGTATCAAGTTCCAGGCGGCGGTGACCGTGAGCGACCGCGTCGACCTTCCCGGCCTCACCGCCGGCCCGCTCCCTCCCGCCGACGGCGATCAACCGCACTTCCTGGCGGGGGGCGCCGACGCGGACACCGACGGGGCGCCGCCGTGGGGCGCCGGCCTGTACCTGAACACCTTCCTCGGGCTTTCCCTCGTCGACGGCGGCGACCGGCTGGCCGTCGTCACCGAGGGGGTGTTTCACCTGCCGGCCGTCACCCGGCTCCTGGACCACTTCGCCACCGTCCTGGCCCAGGCGACGGCCGCGCCCACCCGGCCGATCTCCGATCTGGCCGTCCTCGACGACCGCAACCTCGACCAGCTCGATCGTTGGTCACGGGGACCGGAGGTGACATCACTGGCCCCCGCCCTGCATACCGCCGTTTCGGAGTGGGCGCAGGGCACGCCCAGTCGGACGGCGGTGACCGGTGGCGGGCGACGCCTCTCGTTCGCCCAGCTGGACGTCCTGGCCGGTCGGCTGGCCACGGCCATCCAGGCCGCAGGGGCGGGCAAGGGATCGGTTGTCGCCGTCCTGGCCCCACCCGGCCCTGACGCCGTGCTGGCCGTGCTGGCGGCGTGGAAAGCCGGCGCCGCGTATGTCGGCCTCGACCCGCTCGGGCCGCGCGACCGTTGGGCCGCGATCATCGCCGACGCCGGCGTCGACGTGGTGGTGTCCGGGGCGGCCGACGCCGGCTGCGTCGCCTCGCTCCCGCCCGGGGTAAACGTGCTCAGCGCCCAGGCGGCCCGGCGGGCCCCGCCGGTGGGCCCCGACTCAGCCGACGCGGCGGCGACGGCACTGTTGTGGTACCCGCCCGCCGCCGGCGCTGGTGGGCGGCCGGTGGCGCTGGACCACCGGGCGCTTGCCACCATGGCAGCCGGGCTACAGGAACTGGCCTTCGGCGGCCCGGGCGAGGCCCAGGCCCGTCGCATGGCGGCCTATGACACCCCGGCCAGCGACTCGTTTCCTCGCCTGCTCGCCGCCCTGGCCAACGGGCAGCAGCTCGACTTCGTGGCGCCCGACGCCGCCGCTATCAGCACCCTCCTGGCCGACGGCCACCTCGATGACCTGGACTGTCGCCCCGCCCTCTTCCAGGACCTGCTCGACGGGGGCCTCGCCGACGGCCTGGCCCGGCGCCCCCGGCACCTACCTGTCCCCACGATCGTGGTGGCCTCCAACGGCCCCCTCGACGCCGACTTGTGGCCACGATGGCGACGCCTGACCGGGGCCCGCCTCTACGTCCTCTACGGGCCGCCGGAGTGCGCCTTCGCCGCCTGTGCCCTTCCCGCGGCCGAGGCGTCGGCGCGGGTGACCGTCGGGCGGCCCCTGGCCAACGTGACCGCCGAGGTTCTCGACGAGCGGCTGCGTCGGCTTCCCGTCGGCGCCGTCGGCGAGCTCCACCTGGCGGGAGCCAGCGTGGCGGGCGGGTCTGGCCGGCGGCGCCACCAGGCGTCAGTCGTCGCGGATGCCTCTCCCCCGGGCGGTCAATGGTTGCCGACCGGCCGACGGGCTCGGCTGCTGCCGGGCGGAGAGATCGAGCTGCTCGGGGAGCGATCGGCGACCTTCGACCTCCGCGGCTTCGGAATCGAGCCGGGCCCCCTGGCCGCGGCCATCGCCAGCTGCCCCGGGGTGGCGGCAGCCCGAGTCACGCTCGACGAGGATGCGGCAGGGCAGCCGGAACTGGTTGCCTCGGTGGTTCACAGCGCCAACCGGCCGGCGCCGGCACTCCCGGAGCTGCGCCGACATCTGTGGACCCGGCTCCCGGGGTGTGCCTGGCCGGCCCGGCTCGTGGTCGAGGACCACGAATTGCAGCGACACGAAACGGCCGCGGCCCGACCTTCCGAGGACAGGGAGCCGGATGCGACCGCCACCAGCCAGGAGACGCTCCTCCTGGCGCTGTGGGCCGAGGCCGCCGGCCGACCCCGGGGACCACAGGGCAACTACTGGCAGTCGTTCTCCTTCCTCGACGCCCTCGCCGCGGCGGCCGGCATCGGCTCTGACATCGATCGGCGGTTGGTGCTGCGGCACCGCACCGTCGAGACGCTAGCGACGGCGGCGGACGTCGAAGCCGCCGGCGCCGCCGACGGGCACTTGTCGGGCGTCGGTCCCCCCCGACGCTCTATTTTGACGTTCCCCTACGCCTAAGACGAGCCCGTTGCGCCGGCCACCCGGCGGTCAGGACGCCCGGCGAGCCGTTCCGAGCGGCTTCTCGAGCGGGAACAGCACCGTCTCGCCCGCGATGACTGGCGATAGTGGGGCGTCGCCCAGCAGGCGGGTCCGCAACGCCGTCACCGCTGCCGGATCGCCGCGGAGGCGACCGTGGAAAAACGCCTCCTCGTACACCATGGTCTCGTCGACTCCGAGCTCGCGCAGGGCGGCGGCGAACTCCGAGGTCATCTCGCCGTTGCCCACCAGGTAGAAGTGCTTTCCCTGGAGGTCACCGATGACCGCCGGCGCCGACTCGCCGAGGCGGCCCCGCAACCCTCGCCAACCGGACCCCGGCTGCGACAGGGAGATCTGGTAGGAGAAGTTGGGGTAGGCGGCGACAAGCTCGTTGAGCTCGGGAAGGAGGCAGATGTCCGCCTCCATCCGCAGGCCCCAAAGAAGGCGGACCTGGCGCGTCTCGCCGCCGCGTAGCAGTCGGTTGGCCAGCGCCAGCAGGGGACTCACGCCGACCCCGGTGGCCAGGAGGACCAGGTCGGTCCCCGTCTCGCGGGGCAGCATCGACCTGCCGGTCGGCCCCCGGAAGTTGAGCGCGTCGCCAGGCGAGAGCTCGGCGAGCTGCAACGAGAGCGGACCCTCCGGGACCACTCGCACCAGCAGGCGGAACGAGCCGTCGCCGGCCGCCGAGAGAATGCAGTAGGGGCTGCGCCGCCGGCGGGTTCCGCCACGCGGGGCAGCCACCCCGACGAACTGCCCGGGGAGGAAATCGAAGCCCTCTTCGTCTATGACCTGGAGGGTCATGACCAAGGTGCCCGTCGGCGCCGCCAGGTCGCTGCCGACCACGACGGCCTGGCGGTCGTAGGACTTGGCCTGGCGCCACTGCCTCTCCAGGCTGTCTTGGGCCGCTTGGGCGAGGGTGTCGGGGCGGCCCCGGGGGTCACTCCCCTTGAAGTTGCGCTCCTCGACGGGACGGCGCTCCACGCGCGTGGCGGCCGGTTCGGTGACGTTCCTCATCCGGTGACTCCTTTCTCGGGTCCCAGGTCGGGGACCGCTCCGACGGTGTTCACGGCCGCCACCACCCTCTGAACCAGGAGGTCGACGGCAGGACCGACGACGTCGGCGGCCTTCATCGCCGCCAGCGCGGTCACCAAGCTGGCATACAGCGGCGGGCAGTAGGCGCAGGTCTCCAGGTGCGACTCGAGATCTCGGGCTACGGTCGCATCCAGCTCCCCGTCGATGTAGTCAGATACCAGGGAGCGGGCCTCCCAACAGCTCAACACGGTCATCGTTCCTCCGCCTCCGTCTCGC
>DATARN010000151.1:0-20832 GCA_036264135.1 Acidimicrobiales bacterium | reverse complement strand
CGGGAGCCGCCGGAAACCAGCCGGTGGTCGTGCACTGGATGAGTGCCACGGGACCGGTCCTGGCCACAGCTCTGCCCAACGCCACCGGCGATTTCTCTACGACGGTGAAGGTTCCCGAGGCGCCCCCTGGCAGTTACCTCTTCGTTGCTACCCAAGGTAATGGCAAGGGCGCTGACGTCTACGGGACACCGTCCCGAACCGCCTTCACGGTCCTGGCGTCGACACCTCCGACCGTGGCGACACCGGCCGCCTCCGTAGCCCCGCTGGTCTCTCACGTCGCCGTCCGGCGTCCGACCGGACACGGCGTAGCGACGACAGCCGGGATCGGTATCGTGGGCCTGGCAGTAGTGGGAATCGGCGCCGCTGCCGTGTTCCGCGCCACCCGTCGGGCGCCGCGCCGTTAGCCGCCGACGCTGATTCCCTGACCCGTAGTAGTTCAGCGTCCTTCAGTTATTGCCAACTGCGCGCTCACTAGGTGACCGCAAAGCGCCTGGCACGGCGACCGCGGCGTATCTCATCTAGGGTCGTATACCTGCCCGGTCGCGCCGGGCCAGCGAGCGGGGGTTCATCCAGTCAGTGCTTCGTCGTCGTAACCGGCCAGCGGCGCGTCACTTCGCCGCTCACCGGCGCCGCAATCCTGTACCAGCAATATCGCTGTGGCCCACGGCGAGGGGCGCTCACCAGCAGCCCCCTGTGGGCCACACCGGTCCCCACCTGAGCCGCCGCCAGGTATTTGCCGGGATTGCCGCCGCGGTGGCGGCGGCCGTGCTGTGGGATCGGCAACTTGGCGGCGGCCAGCAGGTCGCATCGCGCAGTTCGCCGCCCCCGGCCCCGCCCGGTTCGGCGCCCGACTCGACGACGCTGCCGCCGCACCCCGTGGCGGTCAACCAGCCCGGGCCGCCCGAGGCGATTTTCGCCGGCGACCCGGCCACGAACGCCTTGGCGTTCACGATCGACGACGGCACCTGCCCGAACTGCGCCGCCGAAATCGTATCCGCCCTCCACGACAGCGGATTTCATGCCACGCTCGGCCCCAACGGGTACCTGGGGCCGGCGGTATGGGATGCCCACGCCGACGCCATCGCCGCCATGGCGGCGACCGGGCAGGTGGCGATCTGTAACCACACCTGGGACCACCAGGACCTGACGACGCTCAACGCCAAGAAGATCAAGGACGAGCTCGTCCGGAACGAGGCCTGGATCCAGGACCGTTTCGGCGTCTCGTCCCGCCCCTTTTACCGCCCGCCGTACGGGTTTCATGACCTCCGAGTCGACGACATCGCGGGCGAGTTGGGGTGGACGAAGGTGATGCTATGGAGCGCGACCCTCGGCGACTCCATCGTCCACCCGCCAGACTTCCTCCTCCAACAACTGCAGGGCGCCCTCACACCTGGCACGATCCTGCTGGGCCACGCCAACCATCCGCCGACGGCATCGCTGATGGGGCAGATCATCGACATCGTGCAGAAATCCGGCCTCCGCCCCGTCACGCTGCTCGAACTCCTTGGCACCGATCCAAACCCCGACCTGGCCCGACCGGACCTGGCCAACCACCGCCTGGGCCCACCCGCAAGCCATTCCTCGACAACCGCCGCCAAAAGGTCGTCGGCGCCCACGTCCAGTCCCCGGCGATGACGTTCCACTGAGGCCCTGCGACTCACCAAGCCCGAGCTGCCCTGGCCTCCCGCCGACCGGCTCGTCGACAACTCGGCCACCTGGGCCTCACCCGCCCTGGAGGCAACCATCCCCGCGCCCGACGCCCACCGTCGACGGGGCTTGACCGCGCCAGCGGTTAGGGGGCGGCCCTCCCCGCCAAAAGTGAAGTTCCAAGCGGGCGCCGGGCTGAGCATCGGCGACGGCAATCCAGCCGCCGTGGGACTCGACGATCTCTTTGGCGATGGCCAGGCCCAGTCCCGCCCCGCCGGCATCGCGGGACCGGGCGTCGTCGAGGCGAATGAACCGGCCGAAGACCCGCTCGCGGTCAGCGGCGGGAATCCCCGGACCGTCGTCCGCCACCGCGATCACGATGTCGTCCCCGTTGTCGCTCAGGCTGACCGCCACCCCGGCGCGGGCGTGGCGCACGGCATTTACCATCACGTTGGCCACGGCCCGTCGCAGCTCGGTCGCGTTGGCGTCAATCTCGATCGGGGGCAAGTTCCCGGCGTCGATCGGAACCCGGGACACGGCCTGGTGGCGCCGGATCTCGTGGCGGAGCATCTCGTCGAGCGCCACTGCGGTGCGGTCACGGGCCAACGCTCCCTCGTCGGCCCGGGCCAGCTCGAGGAGGTTGGCCACCAGGCCTTGCACCCGGTAAAGCTCCGATTCGACCCCGTCGGCGGTCGCGTCCCAGTCGGCGGTTTCCGGATGGGCCCGGTCGACCTGCAGCTGGGTGAGCGCCGACGCTACGGGGCTGCGCAGCTCGTGGGAGGCGTTGGCCACGAAGCGCCGCTGGCTGGCCTGGGATTCCTCCAGCCGCTCCAGCATGTCGTTCATGGTTCGGGCCAGCCTGGCCACCTCGTCGTGGCCTCCCGGTTCGGGGACCCGGCGGTGCAGCGCTCGCCCGGAGATCTCGGCCACCTGTGACCGGATGGCCTCGACCGGTGCAAGAGCCCGGCCAGCCAGCAGCCAAGCGGTCAGTCCCACCAGGGCCAACAGCAGTGGGATGCCGCCAGCCAGGGTGACGCTCAGGGTGGCGACCGTGTGGCTGGCCGGGCCGAGCGAGGCGGCGGCCGCCACGGTCCAGGTGCCTCGCGGCGTGCTCACCGATCGAAAGGCCAGTCGCGACGCCCCCTGCTCGGCGACCGGAACGGCGTGGACGGTCACGACGCGGATCGTCGGCGTGGCCGAGCCGGCCGAGACCAGGGCCGGCTCGTCGGCCACGTTGTCGCTGGACGCGATGACTCGGCCGGTCGGGTCGATGACCTGAACCACGACACTGTCGTCGCCCGGCACGGCCAGCACGGGAGGGACCGTTCCTCCGGCGACGATATTGGCGACCGCTTCCACCCGCAGGCGGGCGGACGCGTCGACGGCCGCGGTCAGGGAAGAAGAAAGGATGTGGACGAGGAGAACCCCCGCCACGACCAGCGCCGTCCCCGCGACGGCCACTGCGGCCAGCGCGGTACGTGCCCGCACCGACGGCAGCCGCCGCGGCCACACCCGGGCCGTCATGCCGAACCGGTCAGGCGGTATCCCGCTCCCCGGACGGTCTCGATGCTGTGCCGGTCGAAGGGAATGTCGATCTTGCGCCGGAGATAGCCGATGTACACCTCCACCAAGTTCGGATCGCCGTCGAAGCCCACGTCCCATACGTGTTCGAGGAGGTCGGTCTTGGACACGACCGTGCCCGGATGGCGCATCAGGTATTCGAGCAGCCCGAACTCTCGGGCTGTCAGGTTCACCGGGTCGTCGCCGCGGTGCACCGCCCGAGACGCCGGGTCCAACCGCAGGTCATCAAGCTCGATCACCGCCGGGCGTTGCCCCGCCCCGCGGCGCAACAGAGCCCGCAGGTGGGCCAACAGCACGACGTAGGAAAACGGCTTGGAGAGGTAGTCGTCGGCGCCCGTGTCCAGGGCCTCGGCCTCGTCGTACTCGCCGTCCTTGGCGGTGAGCATCAGGATCGGTGTCCAGATGGCCTCCCGGCGCAGGGTGGCACATACCTGGAAGCCGTTCATGCCGGGCAGCATGATGTCGAGCACGATGGCGTCGTACGACTGCTCGCGTGCCCGCCACAGCCCGTCGCGGCCGTCGGGCGCCAGGTCCACTGCGTAGCCCTCGGCCTCCAGCCCTCGCTTGAGGGCGCCGGCGAGCAGGCGCTCGTCCTCGACCACCAGGATCCTCACCTCGCCACCATCGGGCTCATCGTGCCCCCTCCGGGCTGTGAGCACCCTGAGAGCCCCCTCAGCGGCTCAGCGGGGTCTCAGCACCGGTGGCCCATCGTGGGTGGAGCGACACCACAAGCGAAAGGAGAAACACATGAAACTGAAGACCAAACTGGCAACTGCAGGCGGCGCCGTCGTCCTCGCCGCGACCGGCGCCCTGGCGGCGTTCACCTCCGCACCGGCGGTGGCGAGCGTCCCGCCCGCCGTTCATCTGGCGGCGACGACGAGCGCGGTATCCAGCCAAGTGGCGCCGACACCGGCTCCCAGTACGACCGTGAACGAGGCGCCGGACCCGGGGACAGAAGCGGCGACGCCTGAGCCGGCCAATGAGCCGCAAGTTCCCGGCGGCGGGCACGCCGACGCACCGGGGGCCAACGTCGACAATCAGTTCGAAGGCGTGCAGTAACGCCCGCCGTGCGGCCCGGGTCAGGTGACTGCCCCGGGCCGCCCCGGTAGGTGCCCAATCGCCTGGTCGAGACGGGCGAGGACGGCCGCCAGGGCCTGCACCTGCTGGCCTGGTTCCTTTTCCAGTGCCGCCACCGCGATCCTGCCGGCGGCGACCAGGAGCGCCAGCTCCTCGACGGTGGCCGTGACCTGGATCACCCCGGGGCGGCCCCATTGGAGCTTCATGGCCGGGGCTCCCCGCCCCCCACGGAGCCGGCGGGGCGCCGGCTCCGAAGGGACACGGTCGTGGTCACGCCGCCGCCTGCTCGCGGACGTGCGCCACGACCTGGGCCACCTCGCGGGCGAAATCGTCGTAGTCGACCTGCAGGCCGTTGATGTAGACGCTCCACCCCGAGACGATTTTGGTGTAGTGGACTGCCTCCTCAATCTCGGCGTCCGTGGCCCCGAAGAGCTTGGCCGCCTCGGTGTGGAACAGGGTGCAGTACCGGCATCGGGTAACCGCGGCCACGGCGAGGCCGATCAACTCCTTGTACTTGTTGGGGATGAGCGTCTCGCCGAACTGGGCTCGCTTCATGAGGTCCCACTCCGAGTCGATGAACTCGTCGGGGATCTGGTCGACGAACGAGATGACCGTGCCGAACATCTCTTTCATCTCCTGATGGACATCGCTCCTGCTCATCGCTGTCGCCTCCGTGTTCTGGTGCCGGCCCCATGCCGACGTCACGAGGATCGGCGAACGACCCTGCAATCGCCCTGCACCGGTCGGGGTAACCAGCCCCGAGGGCGACGCCGGCGCTGCAAGGTTCTTGCAGTGGTGCCCAGCCACGCTGGCCCAGGACATCAACCGAAGGAGTCGTCATGAGCCGAGCCGTTGACCAGTTCCTCGACGCCATCGAGCGCGCCACCGTCGATCGGGTCGACGTCTTCGCCGTCGATGCCACGGTGGACGCCACCGTTCCGCACTGGCGCTTTACCGTCGCGGGGGACGAGGCCATACGGGCCGAGTTCTCGACCTGGTACGCCGCCCGGGGCGCCTTCGACGAGTTGATCCGGCTCCCGCTCCCCGACGGTGAGCTGGTGAGCTACACCTTGTCGTGGGAGGAAAACGGGATACCTCATGCCTGCCACCAGGTGCACGTGCTGACCGTCGCCGGCGAGCGCATCTTGGCCGATCGGGTCTGGTGTGGTGGCCGCTGGCCCGCCCAGCTGCTGGCCGAGATGGAGGCGGCGGCCGATGCCTGAGAGCGCGGTGGCAAGCCGCCCGGTGTTCTCGAGTCTCGGCGAGATGCTGGCCGGCGCCACCATCCGGGAACCGATGACCAAGGGGATCGAGTCTCTGTCCGGGGCTCGCTTCGAGCGGGTGGTGATCGGCGGCGACCGCTTCGTCGTCAAGCATCTCCACCCCGACGACGACTGGGTGATGCGGGCCACCGGCGACCTGCGATGCCGTCCGGCCCTGTTGTGGCAGGCGGGCATCTTTGACCTACTACCGGCGACGATTGATCACGCCATCGTGGCCGTGGCGACCGGTCTGGGCCGCGGAGGCCTCGGAGCGGCGCTCCTGCTCGCCGACGTGTCGGAAACCCTCGTCCCCGACGTCGCCGACCCGCTTCCCGAGGACCAGCATCTGCGATTCCTGGAGCACATGGCGGATCTTCACGCGACCTGCTGGGCAATCCCGCCCCACGAGGCGCTGTGCCCGGCGGCCAACCGGGCCTTCTTCCTTACCCCGTGGACCACGACGCCCGAGTGCGGCCGGTCCACCAACGACCCCGTTCCGCCGTTGATCGCTCCGGGCTGGGACCGCTTACGGCGTGACGCCCCAGCCGCCGCCGACCTCATCTGGGAGTTGCTTCGCGACCCGTCGCGGCTGTTGCGG
The DNA here is from genome assembly GCA_036264135.1 of Acidimicrobiales bacterium. GTDB lineage: Bacteria > Actinomycetota > Acidimicrobiia > Acidimicrobiales > Palsa-688 > DATARN01. Next base: position 14,667 of record DATARN010000151.1, on the reverse strand, counting down.
CCGTTGGCGTCGCTCCCGGCGACCCTGATTCACGGCGACTGGAAGGCCGGCAACCTGGGCAGCCACCGTGACGGGCGTACCGTCCTGCTCGATTGGGCGTTCCCGGGCCGCGCTCCGGGACCATGGGATCTGGCGTGGTACATCGCGGTCAACTGCGACCGGCTGCCCCGCGGGCCCCACGCCAAAGACGACGCCATCGCCGCCTACCGGGCCAGTCTGGCCCGGCGGATCGATGTGTCCGGGTGGTGGCAGGAGGCGCTTGGGCTGTCCTTGATCGCCGCCTTCTGCCAGCTCGGTTGGTCGAAATCGGGCGACGAGTTGGAATGGTGGAAGGTGCGCGTCGCCGACGCCGCTCGCTTCCTGGCATGACGCCGGGCGTTGCCTCGGCCTACCAGCAGTCGGCGGCGTCGTGGGTACGAGGCCCCGAGGGCGTGTACGACCGCCTCGCCGAGGCGCTCGTCGCCTCCTGCCCCCTCGACCTGGGGGGCCGCCGCGTGCTCGATCTCGGCGCCGGCTCAGGGTCGGTCAGCCGCGCCGCTCGCCGGGTCGGGGCCCACCCGGTAGTCCTCGACGTGGCCCCCGCCATGCTCGCCACGGCCGGATGCACTGCCTTTCCTGCGGTCGTCGCCGACGGCGGCCGGCTGCCGCTGCGCGGGCGGTCGGTGGCCGCGGTCCTGGCGGGATTCTTCCTGACCCACTGCGACGACCCCACGGCGATGCTGGCCGAGGCGGCCCGGGTGACCATGAGCGGCGGTGTCGTCCTCGCGACCACGTTCGACCGTGGAGCGCCCGAGCACCCGGGGAAGGCGGCCGTCGATCGGGTGGCGGAGGCCCACGGCTGGGTGATGCCCCGGTGGTATGCCCATTTCAAGGGCACCACCGAGCTTCGCCTCTCCACGCCACAGGGCCTCCTGGCCGTGGCGGGCGATCCCGCGCTGGTCGCCCGCGTCGAGCGGCGAAGCGTCGACATCGGCACCAGCAGCGCCCGAGAGATCGTCGCCTGGCGCCTCGGCATGGCGCACCTTGCTCCCTGGGTGGCGGGTTTGCCGGTGGGGGACCGCCGGAGTCTGGAGGAGGAGGCCTGCCGCGCCGTCGGGGCCCGTCCCGAACCGGTGCACCTGGCCATCCTGGTCCTGGTCGCCCGGGTCAGCCGCTAGGCCCCCGGAAGGACGACCGCCGGAGACGTCCAAGCTCCGCCGACCCTGCCTCTCTCGCCTCGTCCGCTCGGACACCGGCCTGCGACGCCCACGACGCCAGCCGGGCTTCGGCCCATGCCCACCACCGGTCCTCGGAGAACGCCGCCGCCATTTCCCCCGTCATCCACCACGCTTCCGGCGCGGCCACTCGGTCGAGAACCCCGAGGAGCCGGTCGACCGTCTCCCGGTCGACCGGCTCGCCCAGGGCCACGCGGGCCCTGGCCACGGCCAGCCGGGCGGCGACCGAATAGCGTTCCACCCCCATTCCCTCCGCGTCAGCTGCCAGGGATGCGGCGCTCGCCAGCGCCGCCTCGGCGTCGCCCGCGGCCAGATGCGCTCGTGTCCCGAGCAGACGGGCTCGCAACACGTGGCGCCAGCGAAAGGCGTGCTCCACGGACTGCAGCGCCTGCGCGTCGGCCAGCAGCGCCCGGCATCCGTCGAGATCGCCGAGGCGCAGCCGGGCGTCGGCCAGATCGACCAGTCCCTGCGCCTGTGGTTCGGGCACCCCGATCGAGCGCCCCGCGGCCACGCCCCGCTCGTTGGCCTCTCCCGCCTCCGAGGCCAGACCAAGGTTGCGAAGGATCCACGCCCGAAAGTTGTCGCTCCGGCCGCTGAAGGACTCGAGGCCCCGGCGGCTCACCTCCTGGTCGAGTTCGTCAAGCGCCGCCAAGGCCGCCGCCGGCCGGCCCAACAGGGCCAGGGCATGGGCGCTGTGCATCCAGGCGTGAGGAACGGCGGCGTGGTGGGTTGACCCGGCGCCCGGCACCGTGGCCGGTCGGACCAGTCCGAGGGCCGCTTCCGCGTCCCCCTGGTGGAGTCGCAGTGATCCGAGCCACACCGCGGCCACGGCCCGGTTGGCTCCCGCCGCCGACTCGGCGGCCGCCAGCAGCAGGGGCTCGGCGCCGGCCAGGTCCCCGGTAGCGTGGCGCACCCGCCCCCCGAGCATCAGGCAGCCGACGAGGGCTTCGGGATCGGATGCCAACCGGAGCCCGTCATCCGCCGCCTCCCGGGCGACGGGGAACTCCCGGCGGTAGTAGGCGGCCCAGCCGGCCAATTCCAGGGCGGGGACGCCCCCGCCGGCGCCGAGCGCGCTCATGGCGTCGAGGCCGGCGCCGTCGAGGTGGCGACCCGCCAGCCTGATCCTCCCGCGGACGAGTCGGGTACCGGGCGTGTCGTCGAGGGACACAGCGGTATCCGCCAGCCGCTCCGCCTCCACCAGGTCGAGCCGCCTCGCCGCGATGGCGGCGGCTCGGGCCAGGGCGGTGGCCGCCAATGCGGTGTCACCGGCCTTGCGGGCATGGAAGGCCACGATGACCGGGTCGCTGCTGGGCCGGCTGGCCAGGACTCGGGCCGCTTCCCGGTGAAGTAGCGCCCGCCGGGCCGGAGCCACGCGCTCCTGGGTGGCCTCGCGCACCAGGGCGTGGGCGAACGCGAACGAGGCGTTGCGCTCGACGAGAAACCCGTGAGCGACGCCGACCTCGAGGTCGGCGAGCACGGTCAGCGGGGCCATGTCGAGGACCGAGGAAAGCAGGTCCAGGTCGATGTCAGGCCCCAGCACCGCCGCCGCCCGTAGGGTCGAAGCCGACGAGCCCGTCAGCTCCACCTGGGCCGCCACCGCCTCGACCAGCGTCGCCGGCAGCACATCGCCCGGCGCCGTGCCGGCGAGCTTCACGACCAGCAGCGGGTTGCCGCCACTGCGGGCCAGCAGCTCACTGGCCCGCGCTTCGCCCGCGATGGCCGTTACCGACACCAGGTCCAGTGGTGCCAGCGCGATGACCCGAGCGTCGGGCAACGGTCGACCCAGCAGCGGTCGCCGGCCTAGGACAAGCAGCATGGGCAGCGACGCCGCCCGCCGGCGAATGAAGTGCAGCCAGTCGATCAGGGCGTCGTCGGCGAAGTGGACGTCGTCGATCGTGACGACCACCGGCCCGTCGCCGCGCACCCGATCGAGGAGCGCGAGGAGGGCGTTGAACAGCTGGGCCTGCGCCTCTGGTCGGGGCGGGAGGGGCGACGCCGTCTCGGCGGCCAAACCGGGGGCGCCGAGCAACTGCCCCAGGATCGCGGCGTCGGGACCGAGCGCCTCCCGCGCCGCTTCCCGACCGAGCCCCCCGAGATAGCTGGAGACGGCGTCGAGCGCCGCCTGGAGGGGGAGGGCACGCCCGAGTTCGTCGCACCGCCCCCTGAGGACGGCCCGACCGGGCGGCAGCGTGGCGGTCCAGGCGTCAACAACCGCCGTTTTGCCCATGCCGGCGTCGCCCTCCACCACCGCAATACGGAGGCCGTCGGCCGCTCGACCCAGCTCGGCGCCGAGCGCGGCGAGGGCGTCTTCCCGTGCGAACAAGGGCGATGCCTCGATCGCGGGTGCGACGTCATCCCGGGACCATGTCGCGGGCGGTCCCAGGACGATGGCGTCGTGGAGGGCCTCCGTGGCCGCGTCGGGCGCGATGCCCAGCTCGTCGCCCAGCTCGGATTTCACCCGGGCGTAGGCCGCCAGCACGCTCCCGGGCGCCCCGCGACCCCTTGGGCTCGCATCACCGCTCGCAACGCCACCTCATCGAAGGGGTCGTGGACCAGAGCCTGTTCGGCGTGTTCGATGGCCGCCGCCGGTTCGCCGGCCGCCAACGCCGCCTCCGAGGCGGCCACATAGGCTCGGCCCTGGACCCGGCTCGCCAGCCCTCGGTCGGCCTGGGTCCACGGCGCATCGAGCTCGTCTGGCAGCAGGGGGCCGGCCAGCGCGATCGCGGCTTGGGCCGCGGCGCGGGCCGCGACCGGCCGGTTTTCCCGGAGCCGCCGCTCGGCGTCGCCGACCAGCTCGACCATGGCGTCGAGGTCCAGCCAGGAAATAACGAGGCGGTAGCCGCCAGGCTCGCGGACCAGCCGCTCCCCGCCGACGACGGACCGCAATCTGCTCACCAGCACGGTCAACTGGTCGTGCGGACGGGCCGGCGGCCGGTCGCCCCAGAGGGCGTCGATGACGGTTTCCGCGGAAACGGGGCGTCCTCGGGCCAGCGTCAACAACTTCGCCAGGGTCCGCTCCTTGCGGCTGCCGAGGGCGGCGGTCGGTATCCCCTCGATCGTGAACGACCCGAGCACCCGAACCCGAAGTTCCTGCGCCCGACCGGTTGGTCGCAGGGCAGTTCGAGGGCGCTCCGGCGCCTCCCCACGGCCCATGCTCCACGGTACGCCGGAAGTGGATAGAAAGGTGGCCTCAACCGACCGCAGGAGGAGGCCGCCATGACCGCCAGCGACGTGACCGCCGACGGGCGGGCCCGTGTGCTCGCCGATGGCAACGTGCTGCCCATGCTGGGCCTTGGCGTGTGGCAGGTGCCCGACGGGCCCGTCTGTGTCAGTGCCGTCCGCTGGGCGCTGGAGGCCGGCTACCGCCACATCGACACCGCCCAGGCCTACGGGAACGAGGCGAGCGTCGGACGGGCGTTGCGGGACAGTGGCGTGCCCCGCGAGGAGGTGTTCCTGACCACCAAGTTCTATCCCGGGCGCAAGGATCCCGCGGCCGAAGCCGAGGAGAGCCTCCGCCGCCTCGGCGTCGACCAGGTCGATCTGTACCTCGTGCACTGGCCCAAGCGCGGTCCCACCTGGGCGTGGCCGGGCATGGAACGGGCGCGCCAGCTGGGGTACACCCGTTCCATCGGCGTCTCCAACTTCAGCCGGGACGAGCTCGACGAGGTCACGGCGGCGGCGTCGATCCCGCCCGTCGTCAACCAGGTCCAGTTCAGCCCGTTCCAGTACCGCCGCCGGCTGGTCGACGCGTGCGAGGCGCACCACGTGGCGCTCGAGGCGTACAGCCCCCTCGGGACGGGACGCAACCTGTCGGACCGAACGGTCAACCAGGTCGCCCAGCGCATCGGCCGCACGCCGGCGCAGGTGCTGCTGCGCTGGTGCGTACAGCGAGGGCTTCCCGTCATCCCCAAGTCGACCCACCGCGAGCGCATCGTCGAGAACGCCCAGATCTTCGACTTCGCCCTGCCGGACGACGATATCGCCCGGTTGGACGCCCTGGACGAGACCGGCGGTACGGACCGGGCCCGCGAAGGGAAGTGGTGGCGCTAAAGCCGTCAGTCCACGATTTACCGGCGCTCGATGATGCCTTCCTTCACCGCGATCGCCACCGCCTGTAGACGGGAGTGAGCGCCCAACTTGTCCAGGATGTTCTGGACGTGGTTACGAATCGTATTGTTCGACAAGTAGAGACGCTCGGCGATCGCCCGACCCGACATCCCGTCCGCCAGCAGCTCCAGGATCTCAAGTTCCCGGCTCGTGAGGTCGGTACCCACCCCCCGGTCCGTGTGTTCGAGGTGGGGAAGCAACTGGTACAGCATCGACGCCGAGATGATGGTCTCGCCCGCCGCCGCTTGCCGCACGGCCAGCGCGACCATGTTGGCGCCACTGTGCTTGGTGACATAGCCCGAGCATCCCGCTTCCATGGCCCCGATGAGCACCTCTTGGTCCGTGAAGGACGTCAGCATCACGACCTGCACCTCGGGGTGGGCGGCCTTGAGGATTCGGGTTGCGGCCACCCCGTCCCCGTCCGCCAACTCAAAGTCGATCAACACCACGTCGGGTCGCCGGCTGTCAACCATTTCCACCACTTCGGCAACGCTTCCTGCCGTGCCGGCGACCACGATGTCCGGTTCCGCGCCGAGAATGGCGGACAGACCCTCAGTGACCACCACATGGTCGTCGCAGAGGACCACCGTGGTGGGGATCGGAGCCGTCGTCACGAACGGCACCGCAGCGCCGCCGACATGGCGGTGGCGATCTGGAGGGACGTGAACGGCTTTTGCAACCGCTGCGGCCCTTCCCCCGCCGCGCCCGCGCCGGCGTCGACGAAGGGCCGTTCCGCCAAAGGGGATGGATAGCCGCTTACCAGGACGACTGGGATTGCCGGCCATTGTCGCGCCATCTCTTTGACCAGACTCTCCCCGCCCATTCCCGGCATCCTGATGTCGCTGATAACCACCGCGATGGAGGGGTCCGAGCTCAGGACGGAACAGGCATCCTCACCCGAACTGGCGTCGACGGGAGAATATCCCAACGAGTTGAGAACGCTTACGATGGCCGTGCGGATGGCCCGGTCGTCGTCGACGACCAGCACCCGTTCCCCGTGGCCTCGGGGCATATCGGGACGGCCGGCAGAGAATGTCCGATTGAGTCGGTCGGAGGCGGGCAGCCAAATCGTAAGAGTCGTACCTTGACCGGGCGCGCTGGCGATTTGCACTGACCCGTGATGCTGATGCACCAGGCTCCGGACCTGGGCCAACCCGAGGCCGATTCCCTCGCCCGCCACCTTGGTCGTGAAGAAGGCATCGAACGCCCGGTCCTGCAGATCCCCGTCCATCCCCGTCCCGGTATCGGCCACCTCCACACGAACGCTGGGCCGGGCCAGCGGGCTGCCCTTCTCCTGGCGAGTGATGGATAGCGTGATCTCGCCGCCACCGTCCACCGCATCCTTGGCGTTCGAAACCAGGTTCATGATGACTGGGAGAAAGCGGACACGATCGATCCGAGCCCAACAGGGATGTCCATCGTCTCGGATCACGAGCGTCACGCCCGGCGGCAGACTCCGCCGCAGCAGCGGCGCGGCCTGGCGGAGAACGGCCACAACGTCAAGGTCATCGAGTTCCAATGGACTGCGATTGGCAACATCGAGCATGTGCCACAGGAGGGATGACCCGCGCTGGACCTGGTCGCGGATGGCGCTGACGTACAGGGTGCCGGCCAAGGAAAGCTCCTCGTCCCGCACCAGCATCTCGGAGTAGATGCCAACGGCGGCCACGACGTTGTTGAGGTCGTGGGCCAGCCCGGCCAGTTGTTCCATCGATGCCGGGCGATCCTGGTGCGGGAGAAGGCGTTGCAGGCCCATGCCGAGCAGGTTGGAAACCGTCTGCACGAACTCGAGGTCCGAGGCGGACAAGTCGAAGGCCTCCGTGGCGCAGATGGAAAGGATTCGGGGTGCGGCACCCGGAACGGGAATCCTGACGCCGAGGGCACCAACGATCCCCAGCGTCTCCAGGCCGGAGGCGTCGAAGCGGCCCTCCACGCGGGCGTCCTTCACGACGACGGGACGGTCAGACTCCAGCGTGTAGGTAACCAGCGGACATCGGTTGCCGCCCTCCTTCGACGGAACGACCGACGGTGTCAAGCGCCCGAACTTGGCGACCCTCACCAGGTCCTGGTCGCCGCGGACCTCCATGATGGTTCCGCTTACTCCGCCCAGATTTCGAATCAGGCCCTGGATCGCTTCGTGCATCAATGCCTGCGGACCGGCGTCGGCGACGACCTGGCGGGTGAGCGAGGTCAGCACTCTAATCCTGCTATCAGTCGCCGGTGCAATATGGAGGTTTGGTTCGCTATCCTCGATCTCGTCGGAATGCGACAATTCGACACTCATTGGGGAATCACGCCCGTCTGGCTTTGCAAGCCCCATGTCGTCAACTCGCCCGTACGAAAGAACAGAGTCAAGTCACCCAAGGCCAACTCGTTCCGCTAGTCGTCGTTGCCGGGTCGGCCGATTTCAACCCGGCAATCGAGATTGTACCCCTCTCACCAGGAGTCTCGGACGCGAGTGAGGCCGAGGTCGTTGTCACATCGGTCGAAGCGGCCAAACGCACGTAACCGTCTTGGCCCCCCACTTATGTGCACCAGCAAATAGTTGTGCGATCCCAAAGGGGGTCTTCTTCGGTTGCGTTAGTGCATACGCGCTAGATCCAAAAGACGCGGACGGCTCGGGCCAGTCCGCCCACTTCGGGCCACTCTTGGCCTAACGCGCAAAATCGATTTTCGCGTTGCTGGCTCGCCGCCGGGGCTATTCGTCGAGACAACGTAGACACTAAAATGGGAGGCAACAGTGTTCGCCAAGGAATATCGTGCCGTACCTGTGACGCGGTCCGATTCGCGTCGCCGTTCATGCAAAAGCCTTATTTCTGTGGTATCCCTCGCAATAGTTATTCTCGCCGCGCTGCCGAAGACCGCACTGGCGGCAACTGCACCATTGACCTCGGCGAGCTACGTCATTACGGCCAGCACGCTCGGCACCGCCCAGCAACTTGTGGCCGCCGTCGGAGGCCGGATTACCGCCGGCCTGCCGATCGTCAACGGAGTCGTCGCCGACATTCCGACGGTTCGGATCCCTGTGCTTGTCGCCATTCCCGGAGTCGTCGTGGCGCCGAACATCCCAGTCTTCGCCACCGGCATGGGGTCGCTGGGCACCAGCACAGGTCGAACGCCGGCCGCGGTGTTCCCCGACACGACCGGCGCCAGCCAGCTTGGCGCCGACGGCGTCACGGGCAGAGGGGTCAATGTCGCCGTTCTGGACACCGGTATTGACCGGCTGCCCGACTTCGCCGGTCGCCTCGTCGCCGGCATCGACCTCAGCGGCGGCGGCGATCCGTTCCAAGACCTCTACGGACACGGCACCTTCGTGGCCGGCATCGTCGCCGGGGACGGGACATCCTCCGGCGGCCTTTACCGGGGCGAGGCTCCCGGTGCCGGCCTCATATCGGTGAAGGTCGCCGGGTCGTCGGGGGCTACGGACATGGCCACGGTGATCGCGGGAATCGGTTGGGCCGTCGCCAACGCCGCGACCGACCACATCGGCGTGCTCAACGTCTCGCTCGGAGGCATTCCGTTTGCCTCCACCGTGCTCAATCCCCTCGACCAGGCGGTGGAAGTGGCCTGGCACAAGGGGATCACGGTGGTCACCTCGGCCGGCAATGCCGGGCCGTCCAACGGCACCATAGCCACGCCCGGCGACGACCCCCTGGCCATCACGGCGGGTGCATCAGATGACAACGGGACCGTCGTCGCCGCCGACGACACCATGACGAGCTTCAGCTCCGTCGGGCCCACCAGCCCCGACGGCTGGTTCAAACCCGACCTGGTCGCTCCCGGGCGGTCACTCGTCAGCCTGCGCGCCCCAGGATCGACTATCGATACCGCGTTTTCGGGGGCCCGCATCGGCGCCGCCAACTTCGTGGGGTCGGGAACCTCCTTCAGCGCGGCGGTGGTCAGCGGCGCCGCTGCCCTCGTGCTCCAAGCCGGCCCTGCGCCGTGGTCGCCCGATGCGGTGAAGGCCAAGCTCCTGGGTACCGCCGTCCCCGGTCCGGTGGGCAATCCTTTCGTGGACGGGCACGGTGCGCTCAATGCCTACGCCGCGGCCCATGCCGCCCCAGTGATGCTGCTCCAGCCGAAGCCCCTCCTACCGACGTTGGTGGGCGGGGTCGTGTCCCTCGCCCAACGGTGGTCGACCTCGACCTGGAACGGAGCCAACTGGACCGCGGTGGCACCGAGCGCCGCCAACGTGAACGGCGAGGCGTGGAACGGGGAAGCGTGGAACGGCGAGGCCTGGAACGGCGAGGCCTGGAACGGCGAGGCCTGGAACGGCGAGGCCTGGAACGGCGAGGCGTGGAACGGGGAAGCGTGGAACGGGGAAGCGTGGAACGGGGAAGCGTGGAACGGGGAAGCGTGGAACGGGGAAGCGTGGAACGGGGAAGCGTGGAATTAGTTAGTACCATCCGATCCGAGTGCGTGACGAATCCCTGCCGAAAAGCGCTCGTGCAATAATTTGGATCGCCTTTGGCGGCGGCGTACTCGTCGCCGCCGCCGAGGGCGTGGCCCTGGTCGCCGCTCCTCGCCCGAGCAGCTTTACCATCGTGGTGTCCGTGGTACTGGCCGGAGTGCTGGGCTTTACCTGGATGCGGCCGGTCGTGATGTACCGGGACAACGAGTCGGGTGCGATTCACCCCGACGAGGGCTTTTTAGTCCTCATGCTGCTGCTGTTACCGCGCCCCTGGACGGTCGTCGCCTTTGCGTTGTCGGTGGCGGCGGCCCAGATCGCCCGGCGCCGGTCGCTGGCCAAGTCGCTGTTTAACTGGGGCCAGGTCGTGGTCTCGGTCGGATTGGCGACGGCAGTCAGCTCGTTGGTGGGAGCGCCCTCCTCGAAGCTCGGTATCGCGGAGACCGGCGCCGCCATCCTCGGCGCGCTGGTGTTCGCGGTGGCCAACAGCCTTTGGATCTCCGCCATCGTCACCGCCCTCGGAACGTCGTGGCGAAAGGCGGTGCTGGACGGCTGGATGCTGCGCCTGCGGGTGCTCGGAGCTTCGATCACCCTCGGAGTGACGATCGCCCTGGCCATCTCGACCAATCCGTGGTCATTCGCGGTGGCGGTGCTGGCACTGGTGATCCTGCACCGGATTCTTGACGGCCACTTTCAATCCCGGCACGATCGCACCCGGCTGCTGGGCCTGTTCAAAACCGCCCTGGAAGCGAACCGCTTTCTCCGGGACCGGGAGGTGGTCACCCTGATTCTGGGGTCGGCTCGCCAGTTGCTCCGCTGCCCTGATGCCGCGCTGGTGATGACGGCGCCGCGATCGGGGCAGCTCGGCGCCGAGATGTCGGTCAATGGTGAGCGGTGGTGGCTGGTGGTGAGTGGGCGAGAACCAGGCGAACCCTACGACGCCGCCGACGTTGAGCTGCTCGATGCCCTCGCCGCCATTGGAACCGGAGCCCTCAAGAATGCCGGCCTCTACCAAGAGATTCGCGAACAGCAGGAGCGGCTGGCCGCCATCACCTCGAGTGTCGGGGAGGGCGTGTGCGCGTTGGACGATCAGGGCCAGGTGACGTTCGTGAACCCTGCCGCCGAGGCCATGCTCGGCTCCGGTTTTTACGACCGCGGGGCCGCCGCGCCCGACTTCCTGACCGGGCCGGCGGACGAAGTGATCCAGGAAGGAACGGTTGTACGGGACGAGAACGCCACCTTCCGCCGTCATCGGGGAGAGTCCTTTCCCGTCGCCCTGACTGCCTCGGCCATTCGCAGGACCGGGCAACCCGTCGGCGCGGTCATCGTCTTCCGCGACATTTCCGAACGTCAGGAGCTGGAACGGACCAGATCGCGCCTGGTCGGATTCCTCGATGCCAGCCCCGATTTGGTGGCGATGAGCGACATGGAAGGACGGATCTCGTACCTGAACCCCGCGGGGAGAGCCATGCTCGGGCTGCGGCCGTCGGAGTCGCTCGAAGCCTACGAATTCGCCGACTTCTACCTTCCCGCGTGGACCAAGGCCATGTGCTCCGTCGTGGCCGAGGCGGTCGCCCGCGAGGGTGTGTGGCGCGGCGAGTCGACGATGCTCGACCGCTCGGGAAGGGAGCTGACCGTCCATCAGGTCGTGCTCCCGCACTACGGGGCCGACGGCCAGGTCGACTACGTCTCGACCACGGCCCGCGACATCAGCGAGTTGCGCCGCCTCCAAGACCAGCTCTTCCAGTCGCAGAAGCTGCAGGCCTTGGGCCAGTTGGCAGGCGGAGTGGCCCACGACTTCAACAATGTCCTCGCCGTCGTGTCACTCTGCGCCGAGCAGTTGGCGGCTCGGGTCGAGGGCGAATCGCGGGCATTCGTGTCGGAGATCTCGGCTGCCGCCCAACGGGCCGCCGACCTCACCGACCAGCTGCTGCTCTTCAGTCGCCGGCAGCCGGTCGACGTGGTCCCCGTCGACCCGGCCGACGTGGTCCCCGTCGACCCGGCCGACGTCATTGTCTCCATGCAACACATGCTGAGCCGGCTCATTGGCGAAAACATCGCCATGACGACAACCGTCGCCGAGGCCGAAGGGTGTTGCGTCAACGTTGACCGCGGCCGCCTCGAGCAGGTCATCATGAATCTCGTCCTCAACGGCCGCGACGCCATGCCTTCCGGCGGTGCGTTGACCATCCGGGCCCAACGGGTCGCCGCCGCTGGCGTGGAGATTCCCGGCTCGCCGCTGGCCGAGTATGTGGAAATCTCCATCTCCGACACGGGGTCGGGTATGACGGGCCAAACCCAGGCTCGGGTCTTCGAGCCCTTCTTCACCACCAAACCACGTGGCCAGGGCACCGGATTGGGATTGGCGACTGTGCAGGGCATCGTCGCCCAGAGTGGCGGCGACGTGACGGTGCACAGCCGCCTCGGCCAGGGGACGACGTTCACGGTCCATCTGCCGTTGGTGAAATCGCCGCTGAAGAACGTCGAAATTGGTCACGTGCTGCCGGCCGCGGACTCGAAGCACCGCGGCGGCACGGTGTTGCTGGTCGAGGATGAGGCGGCGGTGCGACGGGCCGAGGCCATGGTGCTGGAATCGGCCGGCTACCGCGTCCTCCAGGCCGGCGACGGTGTCGAAGGCCTCGAAGTGGCGGCCCGCTACCGGGGCGAGATCTCGATCGTGGTCACCGATGTCCTCATGCCCAAGCTTTCGGGCCCCGATTTTGTTCACTGCCTCGCCACTCTGCGTCCTCGGACCAGGGTGCTCTTTACGTCCGGTTATACAGGTAACGCCACCGAAGACGGGCGAATCGCTACGGACAGTACGGTCCTGGCCAAGCCCTTTACCGCCGGCGGCCTCCTCGCCGCGGTGAGCGGCGTCCTGCGCGCCCCGCCCCCGTCGTCGCATCGGAACGGGGCCGCCTCAGCGAACGGCCAGGCTGCCCAGCCCCACCACGAACAGGATGGCGATGAGCGCCCCGAGGCCGAACACCGGGGCTGATCCTGGGGGCCGGGCGTCCGCGGAGGACCCGAGACGCAGCAACGCCCGGATAAGGGCAGAGGACACGCCGAGAACGGGAAGGCTGACCGCGAGCAACTGGACGGCCAGCAGCGTGGCGGTGACCACATGATGCGATCGCACCGCCGGGATCAGCAGCCGCCAATCGGCCCGCACGACGCCGGCGCCAATGGTCAGCAGATGCGGCGTCGAGATGATGAGGAAAACGACACCGGCGCCGAGGAGGGGAACGGTAAGAAGGATCCACGCCGTCACGATGCTGCGAGCCCGAGGCCGCAGGTCGCGCCACCCGGAGTTGGTGGCGTGGCGCCCGAGAAACACCGCCGCCAGGAGCGGCCGGATCCGCCCGAACAGGTCGGGGACGCCGGCCAGGTCGCTGACCACGTAATAGCCGTCCAGCCGGACGAAGGGCAGGAACTGCTGCAGGATCACGAAATGTTGCAGCGCCGCCACCAGCAGCAACGGGCGGTAGCCCGTAGCCCCGTAGAGGGCGAACAACATGACGGCGTAGACGGCATTGAAGTAGACGCCGCCCAGATCGGCGCGCAGACGACCGGCGCGACCGAGACGGTAGGAGTCGTTCAGGTCGTTGTAGAAGACCGGCCAGAGCAGGTAGACGCCCGCCCCGATGGCTCCCGGCTGGGCGCCGCCATACCGGCTGGCGGTGGCGTGGCCCAGCTCGTGGAAGGCACCTCCGACCAGGGTGAGGCCGGCCACGGCCAGCAGCCAGCCGGGGCGGTACAACAACTGACTGGTGGAAGCGCCGACCCGGCCCGCCAGGACCAGCCAGGTGTCGGTGGCGGCCAGCGCCACCAGCATCAGCAGCACGACGACCGGCACGAAGAGCGGCCGGAGCAGGCCGGCGATGAAGCGAACGGCGCCCTTTGGCACCACCCCGAAGCGGAGGTGCAGCCCGAGGATCGGTGCGCCCGCGGGGCGCTCCTCGGTGGAAGGAGTGCCGCGGAGAACCCGCAGCGGATTCAGCTTCTCGGTGACCAGATAGGCGACGTTCTCACCGCTCAGCCGGCGGCCGGTCTCAGCCGAGACCACCGACGCGATGTCGTCGACGGATCGGCGACCGTCCAGGTAGCGGGCCACGGTGTACAGCAGGGGCGACAGCTCCAGCATTCGGCCGTCGGCCCGGCGGACAAGAAAAGGGGCTTCGACCCGGCCTGACCCCTCGTACTTACCGAGAAGTTCTGTGCCGTCGGCCAGGGCCGGCGGAGATTGGGAGACCGGGCCGGAGGTGCTGGGAGGCAGCACCTCCGGCCCGGCGTCGCAAAGCGCGGGGAAGGCGACGGCTAACCGACCTTGCCCACCGAGCCGAACAGCCAGTTCGGTCCGGCCGTGTTGACATTGACGGCCAAGCCGTCAAGCGAAACGAGGGGCAGCCCGAGGATCGAGATGCCGATCATCAGGTCGCGGGCGGGCAGTTCGGCGGTGTGCTGGCTGTCAAGCTCGGCGGCGGTGAACGCCGCCTGATCCTGGAAGCTCACGGGATTTCTCCTTGTCATGGATGGCTGTTGCGGTCTCCATGGTCGGTCAGCCTCCCGCTCTGGTCGAGACCCGAACGCGTCAATCAGGCGTGGTTCGCCTGCACTAATGCTCGGCACTAATGCTCGGCACTACTGCGCGGCACTACTGCGCGGCCAGCGCCGCCAGTCCATCCCAGTCGACCGCTCGGCCTTCCCCGAGGGGCTGGACGCAGACATGGTCGGCGCCGGCGGCGAAATGCTCCGCCACTCGGGTCGCGGCGGCGTCGCCCCACGGCACCACGGTGTTGGGTTGCATCTGACTGCGTGCAACAGGATCCGCCAATCTTCAGACCTCATTTGAGAGGGTTGCTGGCCTTCACCAAGGAGGTCCAGTGCCGTGGCAGTGACGAGGAGAGCGAAGCGGTTTTTGACAGCAGAGCAGAAGTA
>DATARN010000150.1:0-57782 GCA_036264135.1 Acidimicrobiales bacterium | reverse complement strand
TTGTCGATAAACAGCGGGTCGGTCGACAACTTGAAACTCTCCGACCGATGCGGTTGCAAACCGAACGTGCGCCAGATCTGGCTGATCGACGTCTGCGTCATCCCCGTGGCGGCCGCCATCGACCGCGTCGACCAATGAGTGGCATTGGCCGGCTTGGATTCCAGGGTCTTCACGATCACCGCCTCCACCGCCTCGTCGCTCACCGTGCGCGGCGCCCCCGAGCGGTACTCATCGACCAGGCCCTTCAAGCGGCGCTCCACGAACCGGTTCCGCCACTTCGTCACCGTGTTGGCCGTCACCCCGACCTCGGCGGCCACCGCCTGGTTGGTGGCACCGGTGGCGCAGGCCAACACAATCCGGGCCCGCAGCGCCATCGCCTGGGCGCTCTTACGCCGCCTGACCAGGCGTTCCAACGTCAGGCGCTCCTCATCGGTGAGCACCAGCGGGGGCTTCGGGCGACCGGTTCTGGCCATGGGCACCTCCATCGTTACCCACCACGAACGCGCCCCGCAGACCGAAAATTCCCCCAAACCCAAGATTTCCTACAAACTAACGACTCAGGACACTAGGAAGGGGCGCATCGCTCCCACCAGATTCCTCCGCCTCGCACCAGGCCCCGGCTTTCGAGATCGAGCAGGACGACACTCAGCATCCCCAACGGCAGGCCGGTCCTCTCGGCCACCACGCTCGTCGCCGTGGGTGTGCGATCGATCGCCCGCAGAACACGCCGTCCGGCGGGATCCAGCCCCGCCAGCGGGTCCACGGGCGTGCCGAGATCGAGAGGCACGGCCCGGCGGCCTGGCTCAGCGCGGACGCCATCCGCCTTTGCCTGGGCCCGTCCCCTCCCCGACCGCGACGCCGAGCGGTCCCCGCCTGGCGGCCGCCCTTCCGGCGCGGTTGTTCCAACGTCGGCTCGCGGCGATCCGGAAGGCGTACCTGCGGCAAGATCAGCTTGCCCGGCCCCGGAGGTAGAGGAGTCGGCGGTGGGGGGCGCGGTCGTGACGTCCCCGAGTGAGGGGCGGCGAGGGCGGCGAACGATGGGCCCCGACGACCACGGCCGGAGATCGCCGAGGACGGCAAGAACGTCGCCGGCGTGACGGGCCGGTGTCACCCCTTCGTGCAGCAACTGGTTGGTACCGACTGACGACGGGCTGGTCACGGGGCCGGGCACGGCCAGCACCTCGACGCCCCTGGCGATGGCTGCGCCGACGGTCAGCATGGAGCCTCCGGCACTGTGGGACTCGACAACGACCACCGCCTGTGCGAGGGCGGCAATGAGGCGGTTGCGGGCGGGGAAACGCCACTTCTGAGCCGGCTGCCCGGGTGGCGTTTCCGATAAGACGGCGCCGGCGGCGGCCACTTGGCGCCACAGCCGCGTGTGGGCCTGCGGGTAGGGGCAGTCGACGCCGCTGGCCGCGACCCCGAGCGGTCCGGCGCCGGCAACCGCCCGCAGTGCGCCTTCGTGGGCCGCACCATCGATGCCGAGGGCCAGCCCCGATATCACGCAGACACCGGATTCCGCCAGGTCTCGTCCGATCTCGGCGGCCACAGATCGGCCGTAGCTGGTGCAGTGGCGGGTGCCGATCATGGCGACCCGGACCCGGCCCAGCGCTCCCGCCAGGTCTCCGACCCAAAAGATCACGCCGGGCGGCTCCGGGTCGGCGGCCAAAACAGTCGGGAAACCGGCACCGCCCAGGAAGGAAACCTGGATGCCGTTTGCCCGCATCGCCTCCCAAGACGCAGCTACGTCGTACCGGCGGGCGGCGGCCTCCCACGGAACCCGCACCCCGGTCCCCCCGTTCCGGTCGGCCGGCGGCGGCCGCTCCATCTCGCCGGAGCGGACCCGTGCCCACGCCGACTCGGGGGTCTGCTCCCCGAAGAAGGCGGCCAGGCGGGCGGCGCCCATGCCGGGAAGAGCCGCCAGAGCGGCGGCGTACGCCTCTGGTGGCAGTGACGGGCCCGGGACTTGCGACGGGCGTGGGGACGGCGAGGAAGGCGGCGGGCTCATGCCGGCACCGCCATGGCTTCGAACGGATCGCTGCGCAAGACCAGGGCGGCGCAAATGTCTTCCTCTCCTATCGGCCCGGTACGACCGCCGAGATCGGCGAGTGTGAGGGAGACCCGACGGATGCGGTGCAGGCCCCGGGCGCTCAGCCGGCCACGGCGCAGCTGCGCCTCGAGGATGGCCCGGGCGCCGGCGGTCAACGGCGCCAGTTCGTCGAGTCGGGAGGCCGGCAGTTCGGCGTTGCAGCGGACCGCGCGCGCCAGAAAAGCCACGTCTCGGGCGGCGGCGACACGGGCGGCCACGGTGGCGGTGGTCTCGGACGGCGCCTCGGTCCCCGGCTCGAGCGGCAGCAGCTGGCCGATCTCGGGCCGGTTCACCGACACCCGGAGATCGAATCGGTCGAGGAGGGGGCCCGATATCCGGTTGGAGTAGCGGGCGCGGACCGCGTCACCGCAGCGACAGCTTCCGGGGACGAGCCCCTCGCCACACGGACAGGGGTTCATGGCCGCGACCAGCAGGAACCGGGCGGGAAAGGTCACGCTGGCACGCGACCGGCACACCCGGATCGCTCCCTCCTCCAGTGGCTGGCGCAGGGTGTCGAGGACGGCGGCGGGAAACTCGGCCAGCTCATCGAGGAACAGCACCCCGTGATTGGCGCAGCTGATCTCGCCGGGGCGCATCGTGTTGCTGCCACCCCCGACCAACGAGACCGCCGACGCCCCGTGGTGCGGCGCCCGAAAAGGTGGCCGGCGCACCATTCCCTGCGGTGGCAGGGCCAGCCCGGCCGCGGAATGGATGCGCGTCGTCTCCAGCGCCTCGCTAGGGGTCAGCACTGGCAACAGCCCAGGGAGCCGGCGGGCCAGCATTGACTTGCCGGCGCCGGGCGGCCCAACGAGCAGCAGGTGATGTCCGCCGGCGGCCGCGACCTCGACCGCCATCCGGCCAAGTGCCTGGCCGCGGACATCCGCCAGGTCGGGGTCGATGTCAGCCACCTCGGGCTCCGGCGGAGGCGGCTGTCCCCACGGGGTGAGGCCCCGCAACGTGGCGACCAGTTGCCGCAGGGTCGGGGCGGTGCGGACCTGGTGGCGGTCGAGGGCTCGGGCCTCTCGGTAACACGCCGGCGGCACCACCACGGCCGACTGTCGGCAGGCATCGACCATGGATAAGACGCCGGGAACGGCACGGAGGGACCCGTCCAAACCCAGCTCCCCAATGAACGCCATGCCCTCGACTTCTCGCGGGCGCAGGATCTCGGCGGCCACCAGCAGGGCGATGGCAATGGGCAGGTCGAGGCCGGCGCCCGACTTGCGCATGCCGGACGGCGCCAGGTTGACGGTGACCCGCCGGTTCTGCCACGGCAGGTCGCTGGACATCAGCGCCGCCCGGACCCGGTCCCTGGCCTCCCGGCAGGACGCGTCAGGGAGCCCGACGATGGTGAAGCCGGGCAACCCGTTGGATATGTGCACCTCGACGGTGATGGGCCACCCGTCGACGCCGAGCAGCGTCGCCGAAGGAACGGTCGCCAGCACGGCGTCCTCCTGTTCTCGTGATCGTCCTGCGATGAGGAGGGCCGCGGGAAGCAGTGAAGGCGCCGGCCAACTCGAGGCGTCGGTAGGAGGCTACCGACACCCGGTGACGGTTACTCCCGCCGGAAGTTGGGCTGGCGTTTCTGCAGGAAGGCGGCGAGGGCCTCGGCCGTATCGGCGGAGCCGAAGTTGATGACCTGGCAACGCCCCTCCTCGTCAAGGGCCTGCGAAAACGAGACCTCCGACGCCTGGTTCAACAGGCTCTTCGAGAGTGACAGGGCAAGCGGCGGGCCGGCCGCCAACCGATTCGCCCACCCCGCGACGAAGGTGTCCAGTTCGGCGGCGGCTACCACCCGGTTCACCAGACCCAGGTCCTGGGCCTCTTTGGCGGAGATCATGTCGGCCAGTAAGGCCAACTCCTTGGCTCGGTGGAGGCCGACCAGCCGAGGTAAGAGCCAGGAGCCGCCGAAGTCCAGCGACAGGGCCCGGCGGGCGAAGATCTGGCAGAAACGGGCCTCGTCGGACGCGACGATGAGGTCGCAAGCCAGCGCCATGTTCCAGCCGGCGCCAACCGCCAGGCCGTTGACCTTGGCGATGGTGGGTTTCGGGATGCGGTGCAGGGTCAGGGCGATGTCACCGAGTCGGCGCATCAGAGCCACGCGGTCACCATTCGGGTCGAAGGCGCTTAGGTCGGCTCCGGAACAGAAGGCGTCACCGACACCGGTCAGGACCACGACCCTGTCCTCGCGGCGCTCGGACACCTCCCGGAAGCAGGCACCCAGTTCGTCCCGCATAGGACCATCGATGGCATTCTTCTTCTCGGGCCGGTTCAGGGTGACGGTGACCACACCGTCGGCCCGGTCGACCAGGACCGTATCCATGGGCCGCGACGGTACCCTCGAGTCGTGGGCTTCAACCCGTTCCGCCCCCAGGTACGCCGCCGGTCGGACTATGTGATGGTCGCGGCTGCAGTCGTGGTCGTGGCCGGGCTGTTGTTGTGGGCGCTGATCCCTCGCTGAGTGGACCGGTCGAGGTCCGCCGCATCCAGCCGTTCCAAGCCCTGAAGACCTATGTCTGTCCCGGCTGCCAGCAGCACATCCTTCCCGGGCTGGGCCACGTGGTGGTGGTGCCCACCGAGGCGCCCGACCTTCGCCGCCACTGGCACACCGCCTGCTGGGAGTACCGGGACCGCCGCCGCCCCGGTCGCTAGCAGGCTCCAGGCCACAACCGGCCATGGGGGCAGCAACTACTGGCCCTGAGCTCGCGGCCAGCGCACGATCGGTCGCCGCTCTTGATGAGTTGTGGGTCCCCAGGCCCCACAACTCATCACAAGCGGCACGAAACCCCCGCCGGCCGCCGGCCTTCGGCCGGTAGGCCTTTCGCGAGCCCCCACTCCCACCGCCGGCCTACGGCCGGCAGCGAAGGTCAGGCCCCCACGCCGGCGGTGGACAGGGCCTGGTCGAGGTCACGCCACAGGTCGTCCACGTGCTCCAGGCCGACCGAGAGGCGAAGCAGGGTGGGCGGGAGGTGGGATTCGCCCGTCCAGCGGGCGCGCCGCTCGATCAGCGTCTCCACGCCGCCCAGGCTGGTGCCCGGGGTCAGCAGCGAGACCGACTGGCACACCTTCTCCGCCATCAAGCTGTCGCCGGCGACCTCGAAGGACACCATGGTGCCGAAGCCCCGCATCTGGGCGGCGGCACGGGCGTGGCCGGGGTGGTCAGGGAGCCCCGGGTAGCGCACGCCGTGGACCCCGGAACGCCCGAGCAGGCGCGTCGCCAACGCCAGCGCCGTCTCCTGCGAGCGGGCCAGGCGGACTGCCAGGGTCCGGAGACCTCGCAGGGCGAGGAAGGTCTCCATGGGCCCGGGAATGGCCCCGTGCAGTGACCGGCGGGTCCGCAGCGACTCCAGCAGATCGTCCGAGGGGGTGACCGCCACCCCCATCAGCACGTCGGAGTGTCCGGAGATCAGCTTGGTGGCGCTGTGCACGACCACGTCGGCACCGAGGGCCAGCGGCGTTTGCAGCAGCGGGGTGGCGAAGGTGTTGTCTACGGCCACGGTGAGGCCGGCGTCGTGGGCGCCGGCGATGAGCGCCGGCAGGTCGGCAACGGCGAGCAACGGGTTGGTCGGCGACTCCAGCCACAACAGGCCGCCGGCGGCGCGCCGGTTGGGCGCCGTCGTCACCTCCTCGCACGCCGCGAGGGTGGCGGCGGTGTCGGCGATGTCCACGGTGCGCACGGCCAGGCGGCCCCGGCCGGCGGCGTCGGCCAGGAAGCGGCGGGTGCCGTTGTAGGCATCCCCGGGCGCGACGACCCAGCCGCCAACGGCGACCGTTTCCAGGACTGCGGCGATGGCGCCCATTCCCGAGGCGAAGGCCAGCGCCTTCCCCCCCTCGAGGGCGCCGAGGACCTCTTCGAACGCCGTCCACGTCCGGTTTTCGTCCCGTCCGTAGATGAACGGGCCGCCGGCGCGGTAGGTGGCGGAGAGCTCCACCGGGGCATTCACCGGGGCTCCCGGCGCCGCCGGCCGGCCGAGGTGCACCGCCAGCGTCGAGGGGTCCAGCGCGTCGGTCAGAAGGCGCCCTCGATGATCTCCAGTTCGTCGCCCAGCAGGGCGGCAACGTCGAAGCGGATCTCCCGGGGCCGCAGCGGCGCCTCGTCGATCCAGCGGGCCGCCAGGCGCCGGATGCGGGCCCGTTTCTGCATCGTGACCGATTCGGCGGGCACCCCGAAGGCGTCGGAGGTACGGGTCTTGACCTCGCAGAAGACGACTTTTCGGCCCTGGCGCAGGACCAGGTCCAGCTCGCCGTCGCGGCAGCGCCAGTTGCGGGCCACCACCTCGTAGCCCCGGGCCTCGTACCAGGCGGCGGCCGCCGCCTCCCCCGCCGCCCCCAGCGAGCGCCGGTCGGCGTCGCGGCTGGTTATGGCTACAACTCCTTCTCGGGAAGCTCCTCGACGTTGACGTCCTTGAACGTCACCACCCGCACCGACGACACGAAACGGGCCGGGCGGTACATGTCCCAAACCCAGGCGTCGCCGAGGGTGATCTCGAAGTACGTCCTGCCGCCGTCGCCCTTGGCCTCCATGTTGACGTCGTTGGCCAGGTAGAACCGGCGCTCCGTCTCCACGACATAGCGGAACATCGGCAGCACGGCCCGATACTCCTGGTACAGCTGCAGCTCGATTTCGGTTTCGTACCGCTCGAGGTCCTCGGCGCTCATCGGGTCACCGTCACCATCGGCTGGATCACTTGGCCGCCCCCGCAATCGGGCTGCGGTACCACACGCCGCTCGTCATGCCGCCCATGCTACGGCGTTCGCGGCGCTCATCCATGCCTCCCCGTCGGCGCCGCCGCTTTCACAAGAACGAAGCGTGAGGAACCGGCCAGACCCGCCACACCGCCCGTCCGACGATGGTGGAAACCGGGATGGGACCGAAGACTCGGCTGTCACTGGAGTTGGTGCGATTGTCCCCCATGACCCAGACCCGCCCGGGCGGAACGTCCACTGGGCCGAAGTCGCTGGTCACCGTGCCGGGGACGAGGTAGGGCTCGACCAGCCGCTCGCCGTTCACGTACACCTGCCCGTCGCGGCCGGCCACGGTCTCGCCGGGGAGGGCCACGACCCGCTTTATCAGCTCCGTTTTGGACCCGCTGACGCCGAGGGCCCGGCCCAGGCGCCGGAGCAGCCGGGTGAAGGGGTTGGCCGCGTCCGTCGACAGCTGCTGCTCGCTGGCAGGAGCAGAGAAGACCACCACGTCGCCGCGACGGGGCGCATGCAGGTGGTAGGCCAGCTTGGAGACCACGACCCGGTCGTTGACCCGTAGCTGGGGCACCATCGAGGCCGACGGGATGTAGAAGGCCTGGGCTACGAACGTGTTGATGAGGACGGCGACCGCCCCGGCCAGCACGATCACCGCCGGCAGTTCGATCCAGCGCCCGGCCCGCTTCCGGACGCCGGCCATCAGGACTAGCGGACGGAGCGCTTCTCTTTGATCTTGGCCGCCTTGCCCGTGCGGTCCCGCAGGTAATACAGCTTGGCCCGGCGAACGTCGCCCCTCGTCACCACCTCGATGTGGTCGATCACCGGCGAATGCACGGGGAAGGTCCGCTCGACGCCCACGCCGAAGCTGAGCTTGCGCACGGTGAAGGTCTCCCGCACGCCCGACCCCGAACGGCGGATGACCGCTCCCTGGAAGACCTGAACCCGCTCCCGGGTGCCCTCGACGACGCGGACGTGCACCTTCAACGTGTCGCCCGGTGCGAAATCGGGCACATCGGCGCGCAGACTGGCGCGGTCAACGAGATCTGTGGGGTTCATGGCGCGGCTCCTCGCAGCGAGAACAAGCGGGGGTAGTTCACGATAGAGGATCCGACGCCTCTTCGACCACCGAGGCGTCGTGGTCGAGGCCGAATTCCGCCAACACCGACGCGTCGGCGGGGCTCAGTCCTCCCCGGGCGGCCAGCAGATCCGGCCGGCGCTCCCGCGTCCGGGCCAGCGCCTGGGCCCGCCGCCACCGGGCGATGCGGCCGTGGTCGCCGGAGCGGAGAACCTCGGGTACCTGCCAACCCCGGAAGTCGGCGGGCCGGGTGTACTGCGGATATTCGAGCAGGCCGTCGGCAAAGGTCTCCTCGGCGGCGGAATCGGCGTTTCCCATGACGCCGGGCACGAGCCGGCCCACCGCCTCCACGATGGCCAGGGCGGCGACCTCCCCGCCGGCCAGCACGAAGTCGCCCACGCTCAGTTCCCCGTCCACCAGATGGTCGGCGATGCGCTGGTCGACTCCCTCGTAGCGGCCACACAGCAGGGAGAACCCGTCCGTGGCGGCCAGTTGGCAGGCGGTCGCCTGGTCGAATCGTCGCCCCGCGGGACTGAGCAGGAAAAGGGGGCGGGGCGGCTGAACGGCCTCTACGGCCCGGAACACCGGTTCGGGGGCCAGGACCATGCCCGCTCCCCCACCGAACGTCGCATCGTCGACCGAGCGGTGCGGGTCCAACGTGAGGGAACGAAGGTCGTGCACGCGAATGTCGAGGATGTCCGAACGGCGCGCCTTGCCGATGAGGCTGGCGTCCGACCAGGCCTCGATGAGTGCCGGGAAGATGGTGAAGACATCTATCCTCACAGGTCGAGCAGCCCCGGTGGGATGTCCACCGTCACCGCCTCCGGCGGGGTGGCGACCACAAAGCGCAGCGGGATCAGGGTGCCGTTTTCGAGTACCAGCAGGTCACTGGCGGGATTCGATTCGATGGCCTCCACCCGGCCGAGCACCGTCCCGGCGATGTCGCGGACCTCGGCACCGATGAGCTCGTGGGCCCACAAGGCGTCGGGGTCGTCCAGCGGCTCGGCGCGCAGCACGGTCCCGCGGAGATCGTCAGCGGCGTTGCGGTCCGAGACGCCGGCGAACTGGACGATCCACCGCCCGTCGCCGGTCGCCTCGAACGGGCGAGCCGAACGAACGACGAGGGGGCCGTCGGGGCTGTGAAGTTGCGAGCCGGCGCTGACCCGCTCGGGCCGATTGGTGACTAGGGCGACGACCACCTCGCCTCGCAGCCCGTGGGCCTTGACGATGCGGCCAACCTCAAGCAGGACGGGCCCCATTTTCCCCCGGTGGGTTTAGTCGACGATGTCGACGCCGACGTCGATGCCCTCGCGTGCCCCGGCGGCCCGCACGACCGTCCGGATGGCTTGGGCGACGCGTCCGCGCCGGCCGATCACCTTGCCCATGTCGTCGGGGGAGACGTTGAGCGACAGGCGCACGTCGCCTCGGCGCCCCTCCTCAACGGTGACCTCGACGCTGTCGGGGTCGTCGACAATGCTCTGCGCGAGGAAGTCGAGGACGTCTCGTGCCATCGCCCCGCGCACGCGGTCGTCGGCTTCCCCGAGGTCGGTCGTCACGACCCCTGCTGCTTGAGGAGCTTGGCCACCGTTTCCGTCGGCTGGGCCCCCTGCGCCAACCACCGGTTGGTCTTGTCCATGTCGATCTCGACGACCGACGGCTCGTGGCGAGGTTGGTACGTGCCGAGGATCTCGATGAACCGGCCGTCCCGAGGCGACCGGCTGTCGGCGGCCACGATGCGGTAGGTCGGTTGCTTCTTCTTGCCCATGCGCATCAGGCGCAGTTTTACGGCCATGACTACCGGCCCTTCCTCTTCTTTTTCTTGTTGAGGTGCCGACCCATGCCGGGCACGCCACTGAACTGTTTCATCATCTTCTGCATCTCTTTGAACTGCTTCAGCAACAGATTGACCTCGGAAACGGTAGACCCGCTGCCGTTGGCAATGCGTTGCCGTCTCGAGCCGTTGATGAGGGCCGGGTCGCGGCGCTCAGCCAGGGTCATCGAGTGAATGATCGCTTCCACCCGCCCGAGCTCCTTGTCGCTGATATTGGCGTTCTTGAGCTCTTTGGGGATCCCCGGGAGCATACCGACGATCCCCGACAGCGGCCCCATCTTCTTCACTTCCTGCATCTGCTCGAGGAAATCCTCGAGGGTGAAGGCGCCCTCCTGCAGCTTGGTCGCCGCCTTGGCCGCCACATCCTGGTCGTAGGTCTGCTCGGCCCGCTCGATCAGGGTCAGCACGTCGCCCATGCCCAGAATGCGGCCCGCCATGCGGTCGGGGTAGAAGGGCTCGAAGTCGGCCAACCGCTCACCGGTCGAGGCAAAGGCGATCGGCCGCCCGACCACCTCCTTCACCGACAGGGCGGCGCCGCCTCGGGCGTCGCCGTCCAGCT
Source organism: Acidimicrobiales bacterium (assembly GCA_036264135.1). Lineage (GTDB taxonomy): Bacteria > Actinomycetota > Acidimicrobiia > Acidimicrobiales > Palsa-688 > DATARN01. The sequence goes on along the minus strand of DATARN010000150.1, from coordinate 47,527 downwards.
TGGTGAGGATCACCCCGTCGAGGCTGAGGGTCTGGTGGAAGGCTTCGGCGACGTTGACGGCGTCCTGGCCCGTCATGGCGTCGATCACCAGGAACGTGTAGTGCGGCGAGACGGCCTCGGAGATCCTCCTGACCTCGTCCATCAACTCTTCGTCGATGGCCAGCCGGCCGGCGGTGTCGACGATGAGGACGTCCTTGCCGAGGCGCCGGGCCTCCTCGAGGCCGCCCTTGGCCACCGTGACGGGGTCGGAGAGCTCGCTCCACACCGTCACCCCGGCCTGGCCGCCCAGGACCCGCAACTGCTCGACGGCCGCCGGACGCTGGAGGTCGGCGCCAACGAGCAGGGGGTTTCGGCCCTGCTGCTTGAACCAGCGGGCCAGCTTGCCGGCGGCGGTGGTCTTACCGGAGCCCTGGAGGCCGGCCAGAAGGACGACGGTCGGGGGCTTGGAGGCGTAGGTGACCTTGAGGGGTTCGCCCCCGAGGATGGTGGTCAGTTCCTCGTTGACGTACTTGATGACCTGCTGGCCGGGGGTCAGGCTCTGCGAGAGCTCGACGCCGGTCGCCTTTTCCTTGATGCGGGCGACGAAGGTCCGGACGACCTTGATGTTGACGTCGGCCTGCAGGAGGGCGACGCGGATCTCGCGGAGGATCTCGTCGACGTCGGCTTCCGACAGCCGTCCCCGGCTGCGCAGCCGGGAGAAAATGGCGTCGAATCGGTCCGAGAGCGAAGAAAACATGGCGGCTTGCGAGGGTACAGGATGCGGCCCTACTCGCTGTCCCGGCCGCCTCCAGCTGGGCGGCGGCTCAGCCGAAGATGGCGTCCACGAACTCCTCGGCGTTGAAGTCCACCAGGTCTTCGGGGCCCTCGCCCAGGCCGACCAGCTTGATGGGGATGCCCAGCTCGCTCTGGATGGCCAGGGCGATGCCGCCTTTGGCCGTGCCGTCGAGTTTGGTCAGCACCACCCCGGTGACGCCGACGGCGCCGGCGAACTCCTTCGCCTGGACCAGGCCGTTCTGCCCAGTCGTGGCGTCGATCACGAGGAGCACTTCGGTGAGCTTGCCGGGTTCGCGCTCGGCGACGCGGCGGACCTTCTTCAGCTCCTCCATCAGGTTGATCTTGGTGTGCAGCCGGCCGGCGGTGTCGGCCAGGACCAGGTCGGTGCCCCGGGCGGCGCCGCGCTGCTTGGCGTCGAAGACCACGGCGCCGGGGTCACCGCCTTCGGCGCCGCGGACAAGGTCGGCGCCCACCCGCTTGGCCCACAGTTGCAGCTGCTCGGCTGCTGCGGCTCGGAATGTGTCGCCCGCCGCCATGATCACCGACCGTCCGGCGCGGGTGTTCTGCAGCCCCAGCTTGCCGATGGTGGTGGTTTTGCCCACTCCGTTAACGCCGACAAGAAGCCACACATTGAGGGTTCCGGGCACGAAGGTGAGGCTCTGGTCGCCGCCCGCCAATCGATCGATCAGGTCAGCCTTCAGGGCGTCGACCAGGGCGTCGGGGTCGGATATCCCTTCCTTCTTGACCTTGAGCCGGAGGCCGTCGAGCATCTCGGTGGTCGTGTCCACGCCCACATCCGCCCGGATCAGTGCTTCTTCCAGCTCGTCCCACGTCTCGTCCGTGATCTTGCCTCGCGACCGGACCGATCCGAGGTAGGAGGAGAAGAGGGAGCGGGCTTTCCCCAGCCGCTCCCGGAAGCTCGGTTTGACGGCCGGCGGCGCTTCGGGTTCCGGTTCGGGGACCTCCTCAGGCGCCGCCGCCTCGGCCTCGCCCGCCGCCAGGGCGGCTTCTATTTCGGCGAGCTGCTCGGGAGTAAGCGCCCGCTCCGGCGCTTCGGGGGTGGCGTCGGTCGGTGCCGGCGGGGTTTGGGCGGGGGCCTTCGGCGCCTTGGGCGCCCGCGGGGCCTTGGGGGTCGGTGGGGCCTTGGGCGCCTTTGTCGCCCGGCGCCTGGTGGGGGGCGGTTCGAGTTCGGGGCCCCGCGACCGGCGCCGGGTCACCGTGACGGCGGTCGCGCTGACGAGCACGACGACAAAAAGGATTAGCAGAACGAGCGTCATGGCCCAGCCGAGCCTACTGGCGACCGCCCATGGCGCCGCCGCCTCTCAGCGTCGTGTACCGGCTGCGCCGGGTGGCCCGGCGGGGTTGTTCGGGGGCGGTGGCTCAGGTGCGGGAGGCCATCCGCTCGCTCACCACGACCGAGGAACCGCCCGGTTGCATGGTGACGCCGTACAGCCAGTCGGCCGCCTCCATGGTCCGCTTCTGGTGGCTGACAACGAGCAGCTGGGCCTCCTGGCGGAACTCGCGCAGCAGGTCCAGGAACCGCAGCAGGTTGACATCGTCGAGCGCGGCTTCCACCTCGTCCATCAAGTAGAAGGGCGACGGCCGGCTGCGGAAGACCGCGAACAGCAGGGCCAGGGCGGTAAGGCTGCGTTCCCCGCCCGAAAGCAGCGAGAGGCGGCGGATGTTCTTGCCCGACGGGCGGGCCTCGACGTCGATACCGGTGTCGAGCAGATGGTCGGGATCGGTCAGGCGAAGCCGTCCCTGGCCTCCGGGGAAGAGTGTGCTGAACAGCCGCTCGAAGTGCTCCGAGACATCGGCGTAGGCCGCCCGGAACACGTCGACAATTTCGCTGTCGATCGCCCGGATGACCTTCCCCAGCTCGCGGCGGGCCGATCGCACGTCCTCGAGCTGCCCTTCGAGGAAGGTCTGGCGCTCTTGTAGGGCGGCGAACTCCTCCAGGGCCAGCGGGTTGATGGGGCCCATGATGCGGATCTCGCGTTCCAGGTCGCGGGCTCGGCCCGCCGGGGTGGAACCGACCGGCAGCGGCGGGCAGGGTGCGTCGCGGGTGTCGTCGACCTCGCAGTCGAGCTCACGGCGAGTCGATTCGGTGAGGGCGTCGAGGCGCACCTTGGCCTCCGTCTCGTCGAGCTGGACCCGCTGCAGGCGCTCACGCAGCTCGCTCAGGCGGCGCTCGGCGCTGGTGCGGCGTCGGCGCAACTCGTCGAGTGCCGCCGTCACCGCGGTGGTGGCCTGCGACTCCCGGGCGCGCGCCTCGCGCAGCGAGATGACGAGGGCGTCGAGTTGGCGCCCTCGGGCGGTGACCAGAACGGCCAGCCGGACGGCGGCTCTGGCCGTGCCGGCCAGCTGCTCGCGACGCTCGGCGACGGTCTGGCGCTCGACGGCGTCGAGGTGCAGCCGGCTTTCGATCTCCTCGAGCCGCCGCGTGAGCATGGCCCGTCGTTGCTCCAGGCCGGCGCCGCGCACGTCGAGGTCGCGCCGCCGGGCGGCCAGCGCCGCCGCCTGCTCGGCCAACCGGCTGCGCTGGGCGCGCGCCGCCAAAGCCCGCTCGGCGTCGGCGGCCGCCAGCGCCTCCAGCCGGGGCAACACCCCTTCGAGGTCGGCGATGCGCCGCTCCTGGCGTTCGAGTCGGGCGGTCAGCTCGGCCCGCTGCTCGCCCAGCCGGTCTCGTTCGCTGGCCGCGTCCTCCTGCTGCTGCCGGGCCCGTTCTCGGGCGCGGTGGCGCGCCTCCCGGCGCACCATGTGGGCGTCGCGTCGACGTTGGCTCTCGCCTTCCCGGATGTTGGCCAGCCGCAGCGCCTCACGTGCCTCGGATACCGCGGCCGCGGCGACTGCCGCCCGCTCGGCCGCCGCCGCCGCATTCCTTTCGGCGTCCGCCAACGCGGCGCCCGTGGCACCACTGGTGCCGGCGCCGGTGCTCCAGCCCCGAGAGGTGAAGCGGTCGCCCTCAGGCGTGACCACCACCAAGTCCGGTGCCGCCAGGGCCTGATCCAGCGCGGCCTGCCATCCGCCCTGCGTCACGACGACGACTGGGGCCAGCAAACGGTCCAGCAGGCCCTCGACGTCGGACCGCAAGGCCCGGACGTGGGGCCGCAGCGGCTCCTGCCCGTTCGACCGGCCCATGGTGCCGGCGGCGGCGGCGGCCTGGCCGGCGGGGTCAGCCTGGCCGGTGCCGGCGGCGGCGTTAGCGTTGCCGGCGGCGCCCGCCTCGTCGGTGTCAGGGGTGGGGGTGACCAGCGGCAGGACGGCCCCGGGAGCGCCCAGTTCCCAGAGGTGGGTCAGGCTCCGCCGGGCGGCGTCGACGCCGTCGACGAGGATGGCAGCGATCGCTTCACCAGCCGCCGCCTCGAACGCCGGGCCCCACCCGTCATCGACCTCGACCAACTCCAAAAGGGTGCCCACCACCCCGGCGACGCCGGCGAGGCGTTCCACGCCGGCCCGAGCCCGGGCTTCATCCAATCCCAGGGCCAGCGCCTCCGCCCGGGCCAACCACCGGTGGTGCTCCCGGTCTGCGTCTTCCCGGGCACCGTCCGCCTTGACCAGCCCCTCGGCGGCCCGCTCGCGGCCCTGGACGGCCGATTCGGCTTCGGCGGCGACCGTGGTCGACTCGGCCTCGTCGCTGGTGGCCTCCTCGTCGAGTCGGGTGACCTCGTCGTGGATCCGGGCCAGCTGGATCTCCAGGGCCTCCAATCGGCTGTCGAGGCGCCGCATCTCCCCGCCGGTGCCGTCGAGCCCGGTGCGCAGCGCCATCAACTCGGCGCGCACATCTCCGGCCGCCGGGCCGTCGTTCTCCCCGGGCGGCTCCGGTTCGGGCGTGTCGAGGGAGTGGAACTCGGCTTCCAGCGCCCCTTCGGCACCCGCCAGCTCGTCCAACTCAGGCTCCAAGGCCGCCAACTCGGCCTCGGTGACCGCCAACTCGCTGACGGCGTTGGCGGCCTCGGCCTCCAGGCTGGCGATGACGTCCTGCCCAAGAGAGGCCATCCGGTCGCGTTCGGCCGCCCGCCTACGTTCGGCGATGAGCGCGCCCAGCCCCCGGGCCGTGGCCGCCAACCGCTCCGCACGCGAAAGTGCCTCGGCCAAATCCAGGCCATCGGCTCGCCGGCGCATCGCCGACAGCTCGCTCTCGGCCTGCAGGATCGACTCATCCAGGCGACGGAGCTCGACCCGGCATTCCTCCTCGGCCCGGCCGAGATCGGTGCGAGCGCCGCCCGCCGACAAGAGACGGGCTTCCACGACGACCAACTCCCGCCCCGCCAGGTGGCGGCGGAGTTGGCGCAGCTCGGCCGCCAGGTCGTCGTGACGCCGGGCGGCGTCGGCTTGGCGCTCGAGGGGGCGGAGCTGGCGCCGAACCTCGCGCAGGAGGTCCTGCAGCCGTAGCAGGCTGCCTTCGGTGGATTCCAGCCGGCGTTCCGCCCGCTCCTTGCGCTTGCGGTACTTGAGGATCCCGGCCGCCTCTTCGATGATCAGTCGGCGGTCTTCGGGGCGGGCGTTGAGCACGGCGTCGAGCTGTCCCTGAGACACGATCACGTGCTGCTGGCGACCCACCCCCGTGTCCGAAAGGAGCTCCTGCACGTCCAAAAGGCGGCAGGGCACCCCGTTGATGGCGTACTCGCTGTCACCGGAGCGGAACAGCGTTCGGGTGAGCGTCACTTCGGCGAAACCGATCGGGAGCAGGCCCGCCTGGTTGTCGATGGTGAGGGACACCTCGGCTCGACCGAGCGCCGGCCGCTTCGGCGTGCCGGCGAAAATGACGTCTTCCATCTTGGTCGAACGGACGGTCCTCGGGCCTTGGGCCCCGAGGACCCAGGCCACGGCGTCAACGATGTTGGATTTGCCACTTCCGTTAGGGCCGACGACGACCGTCACACCGGGCTCGAAGTCGAGGGTCGTCGAGTCCGCAAATGACTTGAAGCCCTTAAGGGTGAGCGACTTCAGGAACACGAGGGCGAACCTAGTGCCCGAAGGCGCGCCGCCCGTACGATGCTGACCGCGTCCTGTGCCGCTGTCAGAGACTCGCTCCGCTCTGCATTCGGAGGGCGCCGCCAGTCGCGCCCAGTCAGCGCTGGCAGCGCGGGCAGAGGTAGTTGGATCGGCCGGCTGACTTGACCCGAATGATCAATTTTCCGCACCGCGGGCACGGCAGGCCCTCCCGCCCATAGACCTGGTGGCGCAGCTGGAAACCGCCGATCGCCCCGAACACGTCCCGGTACTGCTGGTCGGCCAGCGACGATCCCCGATGGCGGATGGCGGCGCCCAGTGTCTCCGTCATGGCCTGGTGAAGGCGCGGCACTTCGCGGCGGGTAAGGGTGTGGGAACCACGGTCATACCGCAGCCGGGCGGCGAAGAGGATCTCGTCGGCGTACATGTTGCCGATCCCGGCGAGGAATCGCTGATCCATCAGCAGGGGCTTCAGTTTGGCCCGCCGGGCATGGAGGAGGTCGCCCAGATGGGCCGCGTCCTTCACCTCGTCGAGGGCGTCGAGGCCCAGGTGGGCCAGCTCGGGTAGCGGCTCTCCCCACAGCACGCCGTTCGACGCCGCTTCGGGCGCGCCGGCGGAGTCGACGGTGCCGACGGCGGTCGAGACGAAGACCTCACCAAAGGTGCGGGGGTCGACGAAGCGCAGCTCCCATTCCGGCGGGAAACTGACCACCACGTGCGTGTGGATCATGATCGGGTCCCCCGCCCGAGCGAGGAGCAGCTGCCCGCTCATACCGAGATGCACCACCAGGACCGGCGCATCGAGGAGTTGCCCGCCGCCGGCGTTCTTCGGCGGCCCGCATCGCAGCAGCAGGTACTTGCCCCGTCGCTCGACGGAGAGGAGTTCCCGTCCCGCCAGCCGGTGGTGGAGTCCGTCAGGATCGTCGTGGCGCCGGATCGACCGGCGCCCGCTCACCTTGACGCCCGCCACCACCCGGCCCGCCAACTCGCGGTGCAGGTCTCGCCGGATGGTCTCCACCTCCGGGAGCTCAGGCACCTCCGGGGGCTCCGTCCGGTACCGGTCCCTCGCCCGCCGGCGCCGCTCGGTCCCTCGGGCGCAGGCCCAGCTCCTCGGAAATGCGCTCCCATGCCACCTTGGCAGCCGCCTGCTCCGCCTGCTTCTTCGACCGGCCGTGACCGCTGCCCTCGATCCGGCCCCGGACGGAAACCAGGGCGTCGAACAACTTGGCGTGGTCAGGCCCTTCGTCGGTGACCCGGTACTGAGGCAGCTCGTCGAGCTGGCGGGCACAGAGTTCTTGCAGCCGGGTCTTGTAGTCCTGGCCTCCGGGGCCGGCGGCCGCCTCCACCATCCGGGCGCCCAGCAACCGCATGACCAGGGCGGCGGCCGCGTCCCAACCGCGATCGAGGTATACCGCCCCGATCAACGCCTCCATGGCGTCGGCGAGGATCGACGGCTTTTCCCGGCCGCCGGACTGGCCCTCGCCCTTGCCGAGCAGGATGGCGTCGCCCACGCGGAGCTCGGCGGCCAGCTCTGCCAGTACCGACGAGTTCACCACCGACGCCCGCACCTTGGCCAGCTCGCCCTCCGGGAGCGTGGGGTAGGCCAGGAACAGGTAGTCGGTCACCACAAGGCCCAGCACGGCGTCACCCAGGAACTCGAGACGCTCGTTCGACTGCGCCCCCGGGGTCTCGGCACACCAGGACCGGTGTGAGAGCGCCCGGAGAAGCAGGTCCTCGTCCACGACATCCCAGTCCAACCGGGCGGCCAACGCCGACCGATCCGCCGATGGGTCAGCGGCCTCCGTCAGCACGACTCCTCCGACACGAGGTCAGCATGCTGTCCGCCCGGGCCTGGCAATGCCCGGCGCGCCTTCAGCCAGCCTCGAGCTTGGCCACCACATAGTCGACAGCGTCACGGACGGTCTTCAGATCCTCCAGGTCCTCGTCATCGATGCGGAATCCGACCGTCCGCTCGCTCAGCTCCTCCTCCAAGGCCTCGACCAGCTCGATCAAGGCCAGCGAATCGGCACCCAGATCATCGCCGAAGGCGGCATTCTCGCTGATCGTCGCCGGCTCGATCTCGAGGATGTCCGACAATCGGTCGCGAATCAGTTCGAAGACCTGACGACGATCGGGTAACGCCTGTTCGACATGGGTTTCGGCCGGCACGGCTACTCCTGGACCCCTCGTTGCTGGATGGAAAGAACTCCGCCGGCGACCTCTCGGCCCTCCGGTCAGGGCAGGCAGTCATGTTACCGGCCCGAGGCCACCGCCGCCTTGACCTGGTCGACCATGCCGGCGAGGACCGAGTCCCGGGCCACCTTCAGGGCGTTCACGATCGCTCGCGGACCCGACGACCCGTGGCTGATGATGCACACCCCGTTGACGCCGACGAGCATGGCGCCGCCGTAGGTGTCGGCGTCGAACTGGTCGGCCAACGGGGCCAGGGCGGGAAGCAGCACCTTGGAAGCGGCCCGCGTCTCCTCGGTCGACATCATGATCTCGATGATGGCCCCGATGACCTGCTTCAGTCCGCCTTCGAGGGCCTTCAGGGCGACGTTGCCGGTAAAACCGTCGGTGACCACCACGTCCACCCCACCGGACATGATGTCCCGACCTTCCACGTTGCCGATGAAGTTGACCGCCGGACCAGCGGCCCCGCCGGCCAGCAGGGCGTGGGCCTCCTTGACGAGCGGGTTGCCCTTGGACGACTCCTCGCCGATCGAGAGCAGCCCGACGCGCGGGTCGCTAACGCCGAATCGCAGCCGCGAGTAGACGGAGCCCATCTGGGCGAACTGCACCAGCCAGGCCGGGATGCACTCGGCGTTGGCGCCCCCATCGATCAGCACCGTGTAGCCGCCGTTCGGCTGCGGAATCGGCGTGGCGATGGCGGGACGAGCGACGCCCGGGAGCCGTCCCATGCGAAACAGGGCGCTGGCCATGGTGGCGCCCGTGTTGCCGGCGCTCACCATGGCCGAGGCCCGGCCGTCGCGAACCGCCTCCGCCGCCCGGACCAGCGACGAGTCCTTCTTCCGCCGTACGCCGTTGGCGGGGTCATCGTGCATCGAGATGACCTCGAGCGCAGGCGCGACCGGTAGATCACCCACGTCGCCCAGGCGGTCAGGGTCTCCCACCAGCAGCACCGGAATGCCAAGCGCCGCCGCCTGCCGGGCACCCTCGACGATCTCTTCGGGGGCTCGGTCGCCTCCCATGGCGTCGACCGCGACGGGAAGCATGGTCGCCGCCGCCGGCGGTGAATCCCCGAGGATGGTCCCCGGATTGGCGCTCACCGAGCGCTCAGTCGACGTCGATCGCCTGCCGGCCGCCGTACCACCCGCAGTTCGGGCAGACCACGTGAGGCACCTTGGTCTGGCGGCACTGCGGGCAAACGCTCCGAGCCGGCACCGAGAGCTGCCAGGCGCTAGCCCGACGGCTGCGGCTCTTGGCCTTGGAGGTCTTCTTCTTCGGTACAGCCATGGTTGAACAGCTCCCCTTTGGGGTTCAGTGACGAGACGTGGGCGATTTTGATCGCGGCCTAACCTGGGCTCACTGCCGCGGACCGAACATTCTAGGCCCGATCGACGCCGTGTTCACTGTTTGCGTCCTCCGCGTCCCGCCTTGCCTCCCCACTGCCGCCGTCTCCACCGTTGGTGGTTATGTCACGGCCGCCGCTCGGCGTGTCGGCGGCCGTGTCCTCAACGGCCGCTCGCAGGCCGTCGAGCACGGCCCATACGGGATGGCCGGGCTGGTCTATGCAGTCACACGGCTGCTCGCCACGGTCAGCCCCGCAGGAAGGGCAAAGTCCGGCGCAGTCGGCCCGGCAGAGCGGCGCCAGCGGCAACTCGAGCAGCACGGCGTCTCGGGCGAGGGGCACCAGGTCGACGGTGTCACCGGCCAGCGGGTACGTCTCGGCCTCGTCATCGTCAAGCTCGTCGTCGCGGACACGAGATGCCCGCTCGTAGACCTCTCGCACGTTGGCCACCAGCGGGCCCTGCACCGATCGCAAGCACCGGCGGCACTCCCCGACCCACGTCGTCGAGACGGTCCCGGTGACGACCACTCCCCCGGCCACCACCTCCACATTGACGTCCACGGTGACCTCGGCGTCGTCCGGTACCGCGCTGCTCGTGATGGCCAGCCCGTCCAGGCGACCGCTACGAACGACGTGATGACGGCCACTGGGCGTCGGCCGCAGCGCTGCGATGTTGACGAGGAACGGGTTGGTTTTCACGACGTACCCATGATGTCGCCGGCCGCCGGCTTAACCGGACCGGCGGTGGTCAGAACCTGTCCTGGTCGAAGAACGTGTCCTCCGCCGCCAGGGTGTCGTCCATGGCACCCGCGATCTCCGACCCGTCGGGCGGCGGCATGGGGGTCACGGACAGACGCTCGCGGCCGGAGTGCACCGTTTTCATGGTCCGTTCGAGCACGATCTCGAACGCCGCCAGTTTCTGATCGCAATAGTCCTCCGCCTCGTGGCGCAGCCGCCGCGCCTCTTCTCGCGCCTCCTCTACCGTGCGCCGGGCGGTGTGTTGGGCTTCCCGCACGATCTCGGTGCGCTGCACCATTCGTTCCGCCCGAACCCGCGCCGCTTCGAGGATCTCCTCTCCCTCACGCTGCGTCTTGTCCAGGAAGTCCTGTCGCTCCTTCAGCAACCAGCGGGCCTGCTTAAGCTCCTCGGGCAGCCTCTCGCAGGCCTCGTCAAGGAGGTCCAAGACCTCGTCTTTGTTGTCGAGCTTGGCCGACGAGGAAAGCGGGATGGCGCGGGCGTTGCTGATGATGTCGATCACCCGCCGGAGGAGGATCTCGGCGTTGGCATCGGTTCGACCATCGGACATCGTCATCGCAGCACCATTGCTCGCCGATTCTCTCCCATCGCGCCGACCTGGTCGGCAGCACGGCAGCCATCCATTACGCGAACTTCTCCTTCAACTTGGTGAAGACCGGTCCGGGCACCATCGTCCCGATCCGGTCGGCGCCCCCGAAGTGGGCGAACTCTCGAACGTAGCGCGACGACACGAACGCGAACTCGGACGACGCAGGGATGAACAGGGTCTCTACCCCAGACACCGCCTTGTTCATCTGCGCCTGCTGAAGCTCCGATTCGGCATCCGAGGCCACCCGAAGGCCCTTCACGATGACATCCGCCCGCAACTCGCGCACCAGGTCCACCACCAGGCTGGAGAACGGGTGAAGCGACACGTTGGCGAGATGGGCCACCGATTCGCCGATCATCTCCCCCCGCTCCTCGGCAGTGAACAGTGGCTCGCCTTTCTGCGGGTTTCGCATGGGTGCCACGATGAGCCGATCGAACAGCTTCGACGCCGTCTCGACGATCTCGAGATGCCCGTTGTGAAACGGGTCGAACGTCCCCGGGAACAGGGCGGTCTTCACGTGTCACCTTTCCGGTCGTGTGCGGGCTCGGGCAAGCGCGCCGGCCGGGCGACCACGACTACGGTACCCCCGTACTGCTTCTCCCTGAGGACTTCCCACTCGGGGCCGAGCTCCGGCGGCCCGGCCGCCTCGAGCACTGCGAGCTGGGTCAGGGGAAGAAGCAACCCCGCCACCTCCGTCCAGCCGTCGAACCGGTAGGGCGGGTCGCATAGGGCCAGGTCCACCGGCGGCGCCGTCCGCAGCCACCGCGAGGCGTCACTGCGCACCACCTGAGCCCGGGATCCCGCATACCCGAGGTCGCTCAGATTCCGCTTCACCGTGGCCACGGCATCGCGGTCCGAGTCCACGAAAACCGCCCGGGCCGCGCCCCGGGACAGGGCCTCCAGACCCAGTGCGCCGCTGCCGGCAAACAGGTCGAGCACCGTCGCCCCTTCGATCGCCGGGGCGAGGTCGGCCGCCGCCAGGCTGCCGAGCACGCCGAACATCGCCTCCCTGACACGATCACTGGTCGGCCGGGTGGTGCGCCCCGCCGGCGCCGCGATCCGCCGCCCCCTCGCCTCGCCCCCGACGATCCGCACGCCCCGCCGCCCGCTACAGGTCGGTCTGCCGGCGCAGCCGGCTCCACCGGCGGGCTCGGGTTCCCACGAGGGCGGCGTACGCCGCCCCGGCCAGCACCAAGGTCATCCCGACAACGACGTTGACGGCCAGCAACACGATCACGCCGGCCACGGACACCACCACCCCGAGTCCCGCGTCGACGGCCAGCACGACGCGCCAGTTGCTGGCAAACGCCGCCGAGTCGTCGGTCCGCATCGCTGGGCAGCGTACGTCGCACCGCTTGCCCGCACCCCGGCACGCCCCCGCCGGCGGGTGGAACACCCATTCTCCGGCCGACCCCGGCCACAAACAGCGGCCTCCACCGCAACTCGTGACCACACCCCTGCCTCGGAAGGCCCCGCCAGAGCCACCCGGGCCACAACCAGCAGCCAGGACCGCAGCTTGTGGCCAGACCCCTGCCTCGGAAGGCCCCGGCCGGGCCACCCGGGCCACAACCAGCGGCCTCCACCGCAACTTGTGGCCACACCCCCCGGCCCGGCCGGCCCACGACCACCCCAACCCGGGCCGCCCCGGCCACAACCAGCAGCCAAGACCGCAACAACTGGCCACACCCCTGCCTCGACCGGCCACTCCCACCCCGCCTCACTCCCCCCCCGCCACACCCAGCAACCAGCGACGCAACTTGTGGCCACACCCCCCGGCCCGCACGGACTTGGCATCAGAAGGGGTATGAACAAAACGCAAATTCAAACCCTGGCCGCCCTAACGACCGAGCAGTTCGGTCTCGTCTCGATCGAGCAAGCCCGAGAGCACGGGATTTCCGACGCCCAGCTGCGGGCCGCAGTGGATCGGGGGTGGTTCGAGAGGTACCGGCGAGGTGTCCTTATCTCGACGGGATGCCCACGCGTCGCGCTCCAGGCCTTGATGGGGGCGCAACTGGCGGCCGGCCCACGGGCGGTGGTCTCCTACGCCTCGGCGGGAGTGATCCGCGGCTTCGCCGGCGTCATGGCCCCGACCATCGAGTTGAGCACGCCGGTGGACGACCGTGTCCGGCTGAGCGGGGTCCGCTGTCACCGCACCGCCACCCTGCTCAAGTCGGACGTCGGGTCCGTCCGGGGGCTGCGGGTCACCAGCGCGGTGCGCACGCTCATCGACCTGGCGCCCCGACTCCATCCCCAGCTGCTGGCGGAGGTCCTCGACGAGGGAACCATCGCCCGACTGTGGACCCCCGCCGGCGTGGCGGCGCGCGTGCAGCAGCTATCCGAGGGCCGAGCCGTCGCACCGCTGCGGGAACTGCTCGCCCTGCGGCTCGAGGAGGGCAACTTCCGCAGCCGTTTCGAGCAGCGCGTGTGCCGGGTGCTGCGCCCGGCCGTCGCCCCCTTCGAGGTCAACTACACCATCGTGCTCGACGGAGTGCCGATCGAGTTGGACATTGCCTGGCTCGACTGCCGGGTCGACGGCGAGGTGGACGGCTACGCGGTGCGCACCGGATCGCGGACCAAGTTCCGTCGCCAGACCCGCCGGGAGAACCTCCTCATGGCGCATGGCTGGCGCATCGTCCACTTCACCTACGAGATGGACGACGAGACGATCGTCAATGAGGCGCTCCGGTTCGTCCCCGGCCGCCTCGCCGCCCGGGGCGTAGGACTCAACTAGCTCTTGAAGAGGAAATTCCGGTCGTCCTCATCGACCAGAGCACGGATCTCCGCCGCCAGGTCGGGGTGGCCCTCCAGCGATGCGCCTCCGGGGCCGTCGACGATGTCGAAGGCAACGGTCCGGGCCGCCTCGACCAAGTCCTTGTCGCGGCGCAAGGAGGCCAGCTTCAGGTCGGTTGCCCCCTTCTGGCGGGTGCCGAGGATGGTGCCCTCGCCCCGCAACTCGAGGTCCACCTCGGCCAGCTCGAAGCCGTCGGTGGACGCCGCCACCGCCAGCAAGCGCTTCTCCGTGTCCTCGGACTGCCCGGCCCCGAGGAGGTAACACCACGACGCCACCTGTCCCCGCCCCACCCGACCCCGAAGCTGGTGCAGCTGCGCCATCCCGAATCGGTCGGCGTCTTCGATCACCATCACGGTGGCGTTGGGCACGTCGACCCCGACCTCGATGACGGTGGTGGCCACCAAGACGTCGACGGCACCGGACCGGAAGTCGGCCATCACCGCTTCCTTGTCCCGCGGCGGCATCTGGCCGTGGAGGAGGCCGAGGCGCAGCCCGGCCAACTCTTCCCGGCCCAGCCGCTCGAACTCGTCGGTCGCCGATCGCGCCTGGACTCGCTCCGATTCGTCGACCAGCGGGCAGACCACATAGGCCTGCTGGCCGGCCGCCACCGCTTCCCGGACCCGCTCCCAGGCCGTCGCCTCTTCGAGCGGGCCGCGGGCCCACACCGTGGTCACCGGCGTGCGGCCGGGAGGCAGCTCCCCGAGGACGGTCGTGTCGAGGTCGCCGTAGACGGTCATGGCTGCCGTGCGGGGGATCGGCGTGGCGGTCATGACCAAGACGTCGGGGACGGCCCCGGCGGCACCCTTTTGGCGCAGGGCGGCGCGCTGCTCGACGCCGAAGCGATGCTGCTCGTCGATCACCACCACCCCGAGGGCGGCGAAGGAGACCGCCTCGGTGAGCAGGGCATGGGTGCCGATCAGGATGTCGACCGTGCCGGCGGCCAGCCCGGCGTGCAGGCGGCCCCGCTCACTGGCGGTGGTCCGGTTGGTCAGCAACGCCACGCTGACCGGGCGCTCCCCGAGGAGGGAGGCCGCCTCGGGAACCGAGAGGCCGGCCAGCAGGGCGGAGACCCCGAGGTGGTGCTGCTCGGCCAGCACCTCGGTGGGGGCCATGAGGGCGCCCTGGTAGCCGCCCTGAACCCCGCTGAGCAGCGCAGCCACGGCCACGACGGTCTTGCCGGCACCGACGTCGCCCTGCAGGAGGCGGTGCATGGGATGGGGGCCCGCCAGGTCCGCCTGGATCTCCGCGATGGCCTGCCGTTGCGCCGAGGTCAAGGGAAAAGGAAGCCGCTCGATGAACCGGCCGACCAGTTCTCCCTCGGTTTGGTGGCGGATGCCGGTGGCGTCTCGCTCCACCGCTCGTTTGCGCAACACCAGGATCGTCTGGAGCCGGAGAAGCTCGTCGAAGGCCAGCCGCTTGCGCGCCGACTCCATGGCTCCCATCGACTCGGGATGGTGGATCTGCTGCATGGCCCACATGCGTCCCACCAGGTCCAACTTGTCGCGCCACACCTTGGGCAGCGGGTCAAGGAGGCCGCCTTGGCCCTCGAGGCGCACCAACGCCTCGTCGACCCATCGGGCGATGTCCCAGGTGACCAGCCCCGCCTTTTCGGACTGCGGGTAGACGGGGACGATCCGCCCGGTCCGGTTGCCGACGGGGTCGACGATGGGGTTCACCATCTGCCGGACGCCGCGGTACAGGTCCAGCTTGCCGAAGACGATGACCTCCGACCCGGTCGGGAGTTGCTTGCCTCGCCACGGCTGGTTGAAGAAGGAGCATTTCAGGTAGGCGGACCCGTCGAACACATCGATGTCGACCAGGCTCCGGCCGTTGCGGGTCCTCCTGGCGGTCACCTTCTTGACGACGCCGAGCACCGTCGCCGACTCGCCCACCGCCATGTCCCGGACGCTTTTTTGGGCCGTGCGGTCCAGGTACCGGCGGGGGTAATGGGTGAGCAGGTCGAGAACCGTGTCGATGCCCGCGTCGGCGAGCGTCTGGCGCTTCTTGTCCCCGACTCCCTCCAACCGCCCGACGTCGACTCGGGCCAGCGAGTCGAGACTCTTGCCGGTCACTCGATGGAAAGCAGGTAGGGATACAGCGGTTGGCCCCCTTTGTGGACCTCGGCGGTCACGTCGGGCCGCTTGTCGTTCAACCACTCCGTTATATGCCCGGTGTCGGCGCTGGTGGCACCCTCACCCTCGAAGATCGTCACGATCTCGTGCTCGTCATCGAGCAGCTTGGCCAGCAACTGGCAGGCGGCATCAGTCAATGCCGGGGCGACCACCTCGATGCCACCCCGGGAGATTCCCAGGAAGTCGCCCTCGTTGATGGGGCCCACGTCGCTGGTGCTGGACCGCACCGCCCGGGTGATCTCGCCCGTGATGACTCGGGCGGCGGCCTGCCCCATGTCGCGGGCGTTCTCCTCGGCCCCGGCCTGGGGGTCGTAGGCCAGCAACGCCGCGAAGCCTTCGGCGATCCCATGGGTGGGGACGACGCGCGCCACCTTGGCGGCGAGCCGGGCCGCCTGCTCGGCCACGGGGATGATGTTCTTGTTGTTCGGCAGGATGACGACCTCCGGTCCGGGCGCGGCATCGATGGCGCCCAGCAGCTGGGCGGTCGAGGGGTTCATCGTCTGGCCGCCCGTCACGGTCTGCTGCACGCCCAGCGACAACAAGATCCGCGTAATCCCCGCGCCGGTCGCCACCGCCACGGTGGCGCAGCGCACGGCCGGCGCCTCGCGGACCCACCGCTCCTCCTCCACCTGGTCGCGCAGGTCGGTGACCCGGATCTGGCGGGGTCGCCCGGCGTCGACGCCAGCTTCCACCGCGGCGCCGATGTCGTCGGTGTGGATGTGGCAGTTCCACAGACCGTCGCCGCCGACCACCACGATGGAATCGCCGATGGCCGCCCAGGCCTCCCGGAACGGGGCGATGGCGTCATCAGGGGCGGCGAGCAGGTACATGACCTCGTAGCGCAGGTCCCCCAACGCATCGCCGCCCGGCGACACCACCGCGACGGCGACCGCGGGCACGTCGGACGGCGCGGGCTCGGGCAGGGGGCGCTCGGCGCTGCGGTGCAGGAAGGCGTCGAGGAGCAGCAGGAACCCGGCGCCCCCGGCGTCGACCACGCCGGCCGCCTTGAGCACGGGCAGCTGCTCCGGGGTTCGGGCCAGGGCGGTTGCCGCCGCACTGCGGGCGGCATCGAGCACCTCGACCAGCGACGCCGCCGGGCAGGCATCGGCCGCCAACGACGCCGCCTTCACGACCGACAGGATCGTCCCTTCCACGGGACGCATCACCGCCTGGTAGGCGCCGGCCGCCGCCCGCGCCAGGGCGTCGGCCACCGTCCGACCGTCACCGCCCCCCGCCCGGAAGGCATCGGCGACGCCCCGGAGGATCTGGGAAAGGATGACCCCCGAGTTGCCCCGGGCCCCCATGAGGGAGCCGTGACTGACCGCGGAGCACACCGCCGCCATCTCGGCGGTGGTCACATCGGGCAGCTCGGCCACGACCGATTCCAACGTCAGGGCCATGTTGGTGCCGGTGTCACCGTCGGGCACCGGATACACGTTGAGCCGGTTGATCTCCTCTTGGTGACTACGCAAGGCGTCGCGGTACGCCACCACAACCGAAGCCAGATCTGCCGCTTCGAGGCGCTGCAGCGTCCTCATAATGGTCGGCGATGCTAACCTGTCCGGTTGTCCCAGCGATCTCCGGGTCTTCCGGCGCGCCCCACCGGCGCCCAGCTACGAGGTGTTGTTTCCATGGCAGCAGTTTGTGAGGTTTGCGGGAAGCATCCCTCTTTCGGCATGAGCATCAGTCACTCCCACCGGCGCACCAAGCGTCGCTGGAATCCCAACATCCAGCACATCCGGGTCGTTCACAACGGCTCGCGTCGCCGCCTGTTCGTCTGCACCTCCTGCATCCGCGCCGGCAAAGTCACCAAGGCCTAACGCTTCCGGCGCTCCGCCGGGTTCCAGACCCGACGGACCGCTCCGATGCCTCGGAGAAGTTAGGCGCTTACCGAACGGCCGGTGAGCAGGGCCATGACATCCTCGCCGCGGAAGCGGAGGTGGCCCCCGGCGGTGCGGATGGAAGGCAGCTTGCCGGCCGCGGCCCAGTTGATGACGGTGCGGTCGGTCACGTCGAAGAGCACCGCCACTTCGTGGCTGCGGAGCAGCTCGTCGCCCCGCTCGCGGTGCAGGTGCACGACCGAACGCCCCTCGGGCTGCGGCAACGCCACCAGCTCGGGGCGTCCCACTGGGGCGCCCGGAGCCTCGGCCGCGCCCCCGCCGACGGACGTGCTGCGTCGCCACAGGGCGAGCTGGCTGGCGACCTGGCGGGAGATGGCGGAGAGAGCCTGGCGCTCGCGGGGCGACAGTTCCCGGGGGTGGCGGTCGAGGATGCACAGCACCCCGAGCAGGACTGAATGGCGGCTGCGCAACGGCATCCCGTACACGTAGCGGACCCCCAGCGGTCCCCGGCCGAGCGGACCCGTCCCCAGCTCGCCGTGGCGGGCCAGGTCGGCGATCTCGAGCGGTTCGGAGGCCCGGCCGACGGCGGCAAACAGTCGGTCGTCGGTCATCAGATCCCGGCGCTCGATCCCGTGTCCGAGGGTGCTCCACCGTCCGTTGGGCTGGCTGACCGAGATGAGGGCGTAGGGCGCATGGCAGGTGGTGGCGGCCACGAACAGCAAGTCGGCAAAGACCCGCCCCGGCTGTTCCCTGGTGCCGTTTCCGACCGTGTTGCCCACGGTATTGCCCACGGTGTTGGCCACCCCCCGCGGCATGGCGGGTGAGAGGGACCCCACGCCCGTAACCGGTGCCGCCAGCGCGATGGGCGCCCGCGCCGCCGCCTCTCCGCGAGAAGCTCCGATGGACGCGGGCGGAGGGCAGTTCGCCACCCCGGCCGGCGAGTCGTTCCAGCCGAACCCGCCGCCCGCTCGGGCGGCCCACGCCACGTGCTGGCGGCCCTCGTCGACGAACCGGCGGGCCCGCCCGAACTCGCCCGGCAGGGCGGAGGCCACCGCGGCGAGGGAGTACGCCAGGCGCTCAGGGCCGATCTTGCGGTTGTCGTAGTACTCGGCCCGCCACGACAAGAAGTCGAGGAACAGGCGTCCGTCGTCCACCAGTAATGCCGCGCCCAGATGGCGGAGGAGCAGTTCGAGACGGTCCTGGGTGGCCGCCACCCCGCCCGGGCCGTCCTCGCCGCCGTCGGCGTCGGGCGGCAAGCGGCGCAGCGCTTCTGCCGCCACCCCCCGGATCTGGGGCAGTCCGGCCTCGAACATCAGGTACTCCTCGGTCAGCGCCCGGCCGGCAGGGAGGACCGGAGGCCGGGCCGTCCACGATTCCACCGTGCGCACCACGTCGGTGGCCGTGGGAGCCCACGACGCCGCGCCGAGGCGCAGCGCCAGCATGTCGTCGCGCCCGAACGCCGCCCCGCCGACGATGACCGGCACTCCGTAGGCGTGGGCCACCTCAATAGAGCGGGCGGCACCGGGCAGTCCGCACGACGTGGTGCAGCTGATGAGCAGGGCCGCCGGACGTTGCCGGCTGAGGAAGCCGGGCAGGTGCTTCGGCGTCACCCCGGCGCCGATGTGCTGCGCCGAGCAGCCGAGACCGCGGAGCAACTCGGTGATCATCTCCGCCGGTATCTCGTGGTGTTCGCCCGGGGGGCAGCACACCGCGACGGTGCGGTGGCTGGGAAGGCCCGGGGTCATAGGTGTGCGGGGCATGGCCGCTCGCACGATGGCAGCGGCCGCCAGTGCCTCGGCCGCCCCGACCTCGCCGGTCGCCCACTGGCGCCCCACCTCGACCAGCGCCGGGGCCAGCAGCCCGGTAATAAGGGCGTGGACGGACGTCCCCTGGGCCTGGACGTGATCGACGAGGGTCAAGGCGGCACCGTGATCGAGTCGGGCCAGGTGGCTTGTCAGATCGTCGAGTGTCGTGACACTCGACGACACGGCGGGCGTCATCGGCAGGTTGCCTCCTCTTCTCTCCGGGTCATGCTTTCGGCTGTGCTTAACCGGACCTTGAGCACCCTGAGGCAACAAAAGCCGGGACCTGCCAGGAGTTTTGTCGGATTTCAACAGAAATCGACGAAAAAGGGCTACACCCGAGGAAGACAAAGGCCGAAAGTGATCGCATGAGTGACGCCATCGTCCGAGCGACGTGCCCCAGCTGCGGAGACGTGGTGCTCTCCACCAGCGATCTCGGACTGCAGCTCGATCCCGTCGGCTCTCGCTTTCTCTTTGCCTGCCCGAGCTGTGGCCGCCCGGTGAGCCACCAGGTGCCCTCGGGGATCGTGCACATCCTGCAAGCGGCCGGCGTCGAGGTCGTGGCACCGGTATCCCCGCCACTATCCGAGGTCGAACTGGCCGGTTTTCTGGCCGACTTCGAACGTCCCGACTGCCTCGACCAGCTCCGCCGCCTCGTCAGCGGGGCCTAAAACCCGGACGCCCCAGCGCGCCGCACCGCTCCCCCCGGGTCCACCGGCCCGATCCCGCCGCCCAACGGGCCGCCGGCGGCAATAGCCGCGGTCACCACCCGTTTTCCTTGCCGGCAGGCCCACAAGGGTGAGGCGCCGAGCGCCAGAAACGCCGTTATGGCGGCCGACAGCACGCAGCCCGAGCCGTGCGTGTGCGGTTGGTCCAACCGAGCGCCCTCCAGCCATTCCACCCCGTCTTCTGTCACCAGCAGGTCAGGCGAGGATCGGGCGTCGCCCAGGTGGCCACCGGTGACCAGAACGGCTGCCGGACCGAGCGCCAACAGGGACCGGGCGGCCGCCACCATGGACGACCGGTCGTCGACGGGGAACCCGGCCAGCACCGCGGCCTCCGCCAGGTTGGGGGTGACGACCGCCGCCCGCGGCAGGAGCCGGGTCCGGAATACCTCCAAAGCATTCTCGGCGAGGAGCCGCTCGCCGTGGGAGGAGACCATCACGGGGTCCACCACCAGCGGTCCGACCCGTGCCGACCCGACCGACGAAGCGACCGCCGCCACCGCATCCGCCGACCCCAGCATGCCCGTCTTGGCGGCCGCCACGGGAACGTCCCCGGCGACCGCCGCCACTTGGGCCGCGATTACCGCCGGGGGGACGGCATGGACCGCGGAGACGCCCAAGCTGGTCTGCACGGTCACTGCGGTGACCGCCACCATTCCCCAGACGCCGAGCGCTTCGAAGACCTTGAGGTCGGCGGTGGCGCCGGCCCCGCCGCTCGAGTCGGTGCCCGCGATGGTGAGGGCAACAGGCCCGGTCACGCCCATGTGTGCTCCCATCCTCCTCGCGCCGGAAAGGGCCGGCCCCGAAACCGACGGATCGTGGCGTCCGCCGTGCAGGTCCCGATCATGACCGGCGCCGCCAACCCGGCGAACGCCGCCGTCACCGCCGTCGGGTCGGCAGCCGTGAAGACCAGGACGTAGTCCTCGCCGCCGGTCAGCGCCTCCTCCTCGGTGGCGCCGGCGCCGACGGGGACGGCCTCGAGGGTCACGCCCACGCCCGACGCCGACGCCAGATGGCCGACGTCGGCCAGCAACCCGTCCGACACGTCGATCATTGACGACGCGCCCGCCGCCCGGGCCGCCAGCCCCGCGGCCACCGACGGCCGGGGGCGGCGATGGACCTCGACGGCCACCCCGGCCCCCTTTTCCCCGGCCCGCAAGCGCCGCAGCCCGGTGGCGGCCAGCCCCAGCGGTCCGGTCACCCAGATGCCGTCGCCGGGGTGGGCGCCGCGGCGCAGGATCGGCGGACCGGGGAGGCCGCCGGCGACGGCGACGGTCACGACGAGGGTGGGGGCGTTGGTCAGGTCGCCGCCCACCACCGGGCAGTCCCAGAATGCCGCGGCGGCGGCGACACCGTCGTACAGCAGGGAGAGGTCGGTGCACCCCGGGCCGGCGACGGTCACGAGGAGGTGGGTGGGGATGCCGCCCATGGCCGCAATGTCGCTGACGTTGGCCGCCACCGCCTTCCATCCGAAGTCGGCGAGGCTCGTGAGCGACAGGTCGGCGTGGACGCCGACGACGAAGGTGTCGGCGGCCAGGAGGGTCCGATCGCCGGTGACCACCACCGCGGCGTCGTCGCCGATGCCCACCTCCGGCGGGCGCAGCGCCGGGAGGCGGGCGGCCAGTCGGGCCAGGGCGGCGAACTCGCCCCCCTCCCCGTTCGCGTCCATACTTGGGAGCGTACGCAGCATCTGAACAGGAGCAGAACCAGGCGATGCAAGGCGTGGTGAAGTCGTACGACCCCTCCACCGGTGTGGGCGTGGTCGTCCGCGACACCGATCTCTCGGAGTACGAGCTGGCGGAAACGGCGCTGGAGGGCTCCATCTTCCGTATGCTCAGACAAGGCCAGCGAGTGGTGTTCGATCTCGACGCCGCGGGCGACGCCACCCGGCTGCGCCTCGGCTCCGAGGTCGACATGGCTGCCCCCCCGGAGCCGCCGTCTCCGGTGTGAGCAGGGTGCAGTGAAGGAGCGAACATGACCGAAGCGCCGCCGACCAACAACCGGGCGCTGGTCCGGTGGGTCGAGGAGTGGGCGGCGCGGTGCACGCCGGCCAGCATCGTGTGGTGCGACGGCTCGGCGGAGGAATACGACCGGCTGTGCCAGCTCCTCGTCGACGCCGGCACCTTCACCCGGCTCGCCGACGCCAAGCGACCGAACAGCTACTGGGCCACCTCGGATCCGGCCGACGTGGCCCGCGTCGAGGACCGCACCTTCATCTGCTCCGAGCGCCAGGCCGACGCCGGCCCGACCAACAACTGGCGGGACCCGGCGGCCATGCGAGCCACGTTGGAGGACCTGTTCCGGGGGTCCATGAAAGGGCGGACCATGTACGTGATCCCCTTTTCCATGGGCCCGCTGGGCTCCCCGATCGCCCACATCGGCGTGCAGCTGAGCGACTCGCCGTACGTGGCGGTGAACATGCGGATCATGACCCGCATGGGCCGGCGCGCCCTCGACGTGCTGGGCGACGACGGAGACTTCGTGCCGTGCGTCCACTCGCTCGGTGCGCCGCTCGACGCCGGCGACGTCGATGTGCCGTGGCCGTGCAACGCCGGCAACAAGTACATCGCCCACTTCCCCGAAACCAGGGAGATCTGGTCGTTCGGCTCCGGCTACGGCGGCAACGCCCTGCTCGGCAAGAAGTGCTTCGCCCTGCGCATCGCCTCGGTGATGGCGCGCGACGAGGGCTGGCTGGCCGAGCACATGCTGATCCTCAAGCTCACGTCGCCCGCCGGCGAGACCCGCTACGTCACCGGCGCCTTCCCCTCGGCGTGCGGCAAGACGAACCTGGCCATGCTGGTGCCCACCCTTCCCGGCTGGAAGGTGGAAACCGTCGGCGACGACATCTGCTGGATGAAGGTCGGCCCCGACGGGACGCTGAGGGCCATCAATCCCGAGGCGGGCTTCTTCGGGGTGGCGCCGGGGACGAGCGAGAGAACGAACCCCAACGCCATGGCCACCCTCTCGGGCAACTCCATCTTCACCAACACCGCCCTGACCGACGACGGCGACGTGTGGTGGGAGGGCATGACGGCGGCGCCGCCGGCGCACCTCGTCGACTGGAAGCGCCAGGATTGGACGCCGGCCGCGGGGACCCCGGCCGCCCATCCCAACGCCCGTTTCACCGCCCCCGCCGCCCAGGACCCGGCCATCGCCCCGGAGTGGGAGGACCCGGCCGGCGTGCCCATCTCGGCCATGCTGTTCGGTGGCCGGCGCTCGACGGTGATCCCCCTCGTCACCGAGGCCTTCGACTGGTCGCACGGCGTCTTCCTGGCGTCGATCATGGCGTCGGAGACCACCGCCGCCCAGGCCGGAGCCGTCGGCAAGCTGCGCCGCGACCCGATGGCGATGCTGCCCTTCTGCGGCTACCACATGGCCGACTATTTCGGCCACTGGCTGTCGATGCCCGGCCGGATGGATCCCGCCCAGCTGCCCAAGATCTTCTACGTCAACTGGTTCCGCCAGGACAACGCGGGCCGGTGGCTGTGGCCCGGCTTCGGCGAGAACAGCCGGGTCCTGGCATGGGTCTTCGAGCGTTGCGCCGCGACCGCGGCGGCCGTCGAGACGCCGATCGGCCTGCTGCCGGCGCCCGGGGCTATCCCCACCGTCGGGCTGGCCATCGCCCCCGCCGACATGGACGAACTGCTCCGCGTCGACGTCGACGAGTGGCGGGCCGAACTGGCGTCGATCGAGGAGCACTACGCCGTGTTCGGCGACCGCCTTCCGGCGGTGCTGCACGACGAGCTCGACGCCCTGCGCAAGCGCCTCGACGAATAGCGCAATGGCGGGAAAAGGGGGCCGCGTCGGGCCCGGCCGGCGCGCCGGCACGGCCTACTCCGGCTGGGCCCGGCCCCCGAGGTGGCGAGCCAGGAAGTTCTCGGCGGCGGCGTAAAACCTGAGGCGATTCTCGGGCTGGGCGAAGCCGTGGCCCTCGTCGGGAAACAGCAGGTATTCGTGTTCGATGCCCTTCTCCTTCATGGCGGCCACGATCTGCTCGGATTCCGCCTGCTTGACGCGAGGATCGTTGGCCCCCTGGGCGATGAGCAGCGGGATCTTGATCTGGTCCACCTTTGACAGCGGGGAGCGCTCCCACAGGAAGTCGGCCTCGGTCTCGGGGTTGCCGACCCGGGTGTGGAACTGGGCGATCATGGGTGCCCAGTACGGCGGGATGGACTCGATCAGGGTGATCAGGTTGGACGGGCCCACGATGTCCACGGCACAGCGGAAGGCGTCGGGCGTGAAGGTGGCCCCGACCAGGGCGGCGTAGCCACCGTAGGAACCGCCCATGATGGCAACCCGCTCCGGGTCGGCGTAGCGGCGGTCGACGGCCCACTGGACGGCGTCGAGGAGGTCGGCGTGCATGGTGCCGCCCCACTGCTTGTTGGCGATGTTCACGAACTCCTTGCCGTAGCCTGTCGAGCCCCGGAAGTTGACCTGGATGACCAGGTAGCCCCGATTGGCCAGCCACTGGGCCTCGGCGTTGTAACCCCACACGTCGCGGTGCCAGGGTCCGCCGTGGACGAGCAGGACGGTGGGCAGGTTCACCCGCTCCACGTCCAGCGGGAAGGTCAAGTAGCCGTAGATGACCAGGCCGTCGGTGGTGGCGAAGGTAAAGGGCTCCATGTTGGCCAGCGGGTATTCGAGCAGGGCGGGTTGATGGTCGAACAGGCTGGTCGCCTCCTGGGTGGCGCGGTTCCATGCGGCGTAGCGGACCGGGCCGTTGTCGAGGGTGTAGCCGACCAGCCAGATGTTGTCGTCGTCACTGCGGTTCAGGATGGCGAGGTCGCCGGCGTGGAACTTCTTCAGGGTCTCGATGTCGGCCTCGAGGGCGACATCGAGGACGACCATCTCCTCACGCTCGCGGAGGAAGGTCACGATCTGCACGTTGCGGGTGTCGGGATTGAGCCGCACGCTGTGCACGTCGTACTGGGGGTCCTCGACCACCACCTCGTAGTCGCCGGTAGCCGTGTCGATCCACATCAGCCGGCCGGCGTCGACGTCGACGGAGGACTGGGTGAGGAGCCGCCGCCCATCGGCGCTGAACGCGACCGGGGCGGTGGTGAGGGCGTCGTCGGGTGGAACCTCGAGGAGGACCTGCCACGGCTCGTCGACCGATTCCCGCACCACGATCTTGCTGCCCCCTTCAGGGGTGGGCGCGATGCCGGCCCGCACATTCATCTCCATGTCCACCACCCAGCCCACGAAGCCGGGGTTGTCGGCCACCTTGGTCAGCTCGCCACTGGCGAGGTCGAGGCTGTAGACGTCGTGGAGTTGGGGGTTGTCCTTGTTGAGGCCGACGAGGATGCGTTCGGGGAACTGCTTGTTGACTTCGACGACCTGCGCCTGGACGTCGTCGAACGGCGTCATGTCGCGGACGCCTCCGTCGATCAGATCCACCGCGTAGAGCCGCCAGTTCTCGTCGCCCCCGGCGTCTTGGAGGTAGACGAGATGGCGGTTGTCGTGGGCCCAGAAGAAGGCCCGGATGCCCCGCTGCCGATCGTTGGTGACCGGCACGGCCGCCTTGATCGTGCCGGGGTTGATGTCGGTGGCGTCGGCCACGAACACGTTCAGGACCCCATCGTCGGGAGCGATCCACGCCAGCTTCCGCCCGTCGGGGGAGATGCGGGGGCTGAACCGCTCGGGGTTGCCGAACAGGACCTGGCGGGGGATCAGGGGGACGGTGTCATCGGTTTTCTTCGCCATCGCCGGATCACCCTAGGGCAGGGGTGTGACAACCGGTCCTTCTCCGAGCGGGCGCGGTGGGCGGATGGTTACGATGCTCCCGCCCCGTGCCCGAGGAGGAGCCTATGGCGGTCAGCGCGTACGTTCTCATCCAGACCGAGGTCGGCAAGGCCGCCCATGTCGCGTCTGAGGTGGGCAAGATCGAAGGGGTGGTCTCGGCCGAGGACGTCACGGGACCGTACGACGTGATCGTCCGGGCGGAGGCCAACTCGGTGGACGAGCTCGGCAAGATGGTCGTGAGCCGGGTGCAGTTGATCGACGGCATCACCCGGACGCTGACCTGCCCGGTGGTCCACCTGAGCTAGATGTTCAGTGGGCGCCGGCCCGGGCGACGAGCATGGCCCGGATGCCGAGCCCCATGACGAACAGTCCACCGAAGCCGTACCACTGGTAGAGCCGGTTTCGCATCCAGGGGGCGTCGCGGTAGCTGTACAGGATGCCGACCGCGATGATCGCCACGAACCCGTAGAACAGGTGGAACTTGGGCGCCGACAGCTTCTGGCCGGCGATCAGCCCGACCCCCAGCGCCACCTGGACGAACACCGCAACCTCGGCGAACACGGTGAACCACCACAGCGCCCGGGTGCGCAGACCCGGCAGGTAATGGGCGCCGAGCGACCACAGCCCGGCCACGCCGTTGCTGATGACCAACACCCACGCCCAGGTGACGTGGACGTCGCGCAGGCTCACCGGTCCTTCAGGCGCCGAGGCGAGGCGAGGCCTCCTGGGCCAGCTCGAACTCCCAGAGGGCGCTGTGGGTGGCGACGGGGCCGCCGGGCCCCTGCGGGCGGGCGTGGGCCTGGTTGAAGGATTGCGATGACACCCAGGCCTGGAAGGACTCCTCGTCGCGCCAGCGGGTGTACACCAGCCAGGTCGCCCGCCCGTCGGTCGGGCGCAGCAGCCGGAACTCCTCGAACCCTTCCATCGCCTCGACCTGTCCCGCTCGGGCGGCGAAGCGCGCCGCCATCTCCTCGCTTCGTTCGGCCGGCACGTCGATTGCGTTGATCTTCACCACGGACACGCCGGGAGCGTACCCGTCCTAGACCAGCAGCCTGATGGCGACCGCCGTCCCCACCACGACGATGATCCCCCGCAGCAGTGGACCGGGCAGCCGCCGCCCAACGGTGGCTCCCGCCAGGCCGCCGAGGATGGCCCCTACCGCCAGCACCCCCGCCGCAGACCACGCCACATGCGACGCGACCATGAAGAGCAGTGCGGCCACGCCGTTCACCAGCGCCGCCAGCACGTTCTTGGCGGCGTTGAGCCGCTGCAGGTCGTCGTCGATGAAGATTCCGAGGAGGGCGATGAGGATCACGCCCTGGGCGGCACCGAAGTAGCCGCCGTACACGCCGGTCAGGTACACGGTGACGAGCAGGCCCGGCCCGCCGTGGGCGTGCGACTTCTCCGGCGCCTCGGCCCGGCGGCGGGCCAGGCGGCGGGCCAGGCGGGGTTGGAGGGCGACGAGCGTGCAGGCCAGCAGGATGAGCACGGGGACGATGGTGCGGAACACGCTGCCCGGCAGCACCAGCAGGAGGACGCCGCCCGTCAGTCCCCCGGCGGCGGAGACCAGGCCCAGCGTGACGAGCCGGGACCGCTGCCCCGCCAACTCCCGGCGGTAGCCGTAGGCGCCGCTGAGCGACCCGGGGACCAGGCCGACGGTGTTGGTGACGTTGGCCACGACCGGCGCGTACCCGAACGCCAGCAGCGTCGGAAAGGTGATCAGCGACCCGGAGCCGACGATCGTATTGACGGTCCCCGCCGCCAGACCGGCGGCGAATATCGCCAGCGCTTCCCCGGGTGACACCGCCCGACGCCGGCGGCTAGAAGGCCGACTCGAGAATCGAGCGCACGTCGCCTTCGGTGACCGGCTTCGGGTTGTTGGTCACGTTGGCGTTGCCGCCCGACATGCGGACGACGGCGTCGAAATCGTCTTCGGTGACGCCGACCTCCGACAGCCGGCCGGGTAGGCCGACCCGCTGGCGCAGCCGGTCGACCGCTCCCGCCGGGTCGGCGGGATCGCCGAGCGCCTCCCCGATCCTGCGGGCCGCGTCCGGCACCGCGGCGGCGTTCCACCGCAAGGCGTGGGCCAGCAGGATGGCGTTGGCCAGCCCATGGGGAATACCGGTACGGCCGCCGACCAGCTGGGCCAGGCCGTGGTGGACGCCCATGCTGGCGTTCTGGAGGCACCGGCCGCCGAGCACCGCCCCTTCCAGCATCGCAGTGCGGGCGGCGAGATCGTCGGGCTGATCCACCACGGGGGGTAAGGCGTCCACCACTCGTGCGATGGCCGCCAGCGCCACCGCCTCGGCTTCCGGTGTGCGGTTCCGGGCATAGGCCGCCTCGACCCCGTGGGCCAGGGCGTTCATGCCCGTCTCCGCCGACACCCGCGGCGGGGTGCTGAGGGTCACGATGGGGTCGTAGATCGCTGCCACGGGGGCGATGGTCGGGCCGCCCGCTCCCGACTTACGCCGCGCCGAGGTGTCGGTCATGCCGAAGAACGGTGTCAACTCCGCACCTGAGTAGGCGGTGGGTATGGCGATGTGCGCGACCGCCGGCCGGTCCAGATACGAGGTGCCCGGCAGGCCCCGCCGCTGCTCGGCGAAGAAGCACACCGCCTTGGCCAAGTCGGCGCACGACCCGCCGCCGAATGACACCACGGCGTCGATGTCCTCCGCCTCGGCGCGCTGTACCGCCTCTTGGACCGCCGTGGTGGGCACATGGGAGCGGACGCCGTCGAACACGGCCGCCAGGCGGCGGCCGAGGGTCTCGATGATCCGCTTGCCGGACTCGGACGCCCGCCGCCCCTCGGTGGTCACCAGCATCACCCGCCGGCCGCCCGCCTCCTTGACGACCTCCGCCACCTGGTCGATGGCGTCGAGGCCGAACACGATCCGCTGGGCGTAGCCAGTGTGAACCCACGCCGTGCTCACGCCATTTGCAGCATGGATTCGCCTTCACCGACAGGGGACCCACGGTGGATGTAGTGCTCCTCACAGAACGCCATCAGGAACTGCTCGTCGGGCATCGTCAACCAGAAGGTCTCGTCGGCGATCTGGCTGCGGTGGCACCGCATGGCCTGGCGCTTGGTCGTGACCTGCTCGCTGACGTCGATCCTGGTGGTGATGTCCGTTTCCGGTACCCCGAGATCAGAGTTCTCATCGAGATCCGGGACGCCCTCGGGCGCGCCGCTCTGGCGCATGAGCCGCAGCATCCGGTCCCGGTCGATCGTCGCCTCGTAGACCTGGGGCGTTCCCGCCAGCTCGGCCGCCCGCACCCCGACCCTATGGACCTGGATGTGGTCGGGGTGGCCGTAGCCGCCATGGTCGTCGTAGGCGACGAGCACCGACGCCTGCTCATCCTCGGCGATGGCGGCCAGGCGAGCGGCGGCCTCGTCGATGTCGGCCTGCCAGAAGCAGCCGTCCTGCTCGTTGGTCGGCTCCCCCATCATCCCCGAGTCCCGGTACCCGAGGAACTCCAAGCGGGCCACGCCGAGGACCGCGGCCGCGGCCTCCATTTCTCGGGTCCGCCGCTCACCCAGGGTCTCCCCCTCGGCGAGGAACCCGGGCGCCACCTCACCCAGCTCGCCGCGGGTCGCCACGACGAGGACGACGCGGTGGCCGGCCGACGCCAGCTGGGCCATGGTCCCGCCGGTCAGGATGCACTCGTCGTCGGGATGGGCGTGAAAGAACACTGCAGTGGCCATTGATCAACCTTCCTTGATAGCGCCGGCCGCCTTCAGCCGGTCGATCTGCGATTGGTCGAATCCCCAGTCGGCGAGGACCTCGGCGGTGTCCTGGCCGGCGCGGGGCGGCGGCCGCCGGATCTCACCGGGCGTCCGGCTCAGCCGGGGCGCGGGCGCCGGCTGTACTACCCCGGCGATGGTGGTGAACGTCTGTCGCGCCTGGTTGTGGGGATGAGTGGGCGCCTCGCCGAGGCCGAGGACCGGAGCCACGCAGGCGTCGGTCGGTTCCAGCAACGCGCACCACTCGTCTCGGGTCTTGGTCTTGAACGCCTCGGCCAGGCGGCCCTTCATCTCCGGCCAGGTGCTGGTGTCGTACTGCGCCGGCAGCTCGTCGCCGAGGCCCGTGATGCGCACCAGTTCGGCGAAGAACTTGGGCTCCAGGGCCCCGACGGCCACGAATCCCCCGTCGGCCGTCTCGTACACCTCGT
The DNA here is from genome assembly GCA_036264135.1 of Acidimicrobiales bacterium. GTDB lineage: Bacteria > Actinomycetota > Acidimicrobiia > Acidimicrobiales > Palsa-688 > DATARN01. The sequence continues at coordinate 17,717 of DATARN010000150.1, read as the reverse complement.
AGAACCAGGCGCCGGTATCGAGCAGGTTGGTACCACGCTCGTCGCGCCACCATCCGGTGCCCCGCAGACCGTGGATCATGGTGGCCAGCAGGGCGGCGCCGTCCACCATGGCGGCGTCGATGACCTGCCCCTGCCCCGATCGTGACGCCTCCAGCAGGGCGCACACCACGCCGAAGGCCAGCATGAGGCCACCGCCGCCGAAGTCGGCAACCAGGTTCAACGGGGGCACGGGGGGTTCATCCCTGCGGCCGATGAGCGACAGCGTTCCCGACAACGCCAGGTAGTTGATGTCGTGGCCCGCTCGCCGCGCCTGGGGTCCGTCCTGGCCCCACCCCGTCATGCGCCCGTAGATGAGGCGGGGGTTGCGGGCCAGGCACGGTTCGGGGCCCACCCCCAGCCGTTCCGCCACTCCAGGCCGGAAGCCCTCGAGAAGGACATCGGCCTCCTCCACGAGGTTCAAGATGGTCGCCGGCCCGTCCGGATGCTTGAGGTCGATGGCTACGGATCTCCGACCCCGGCCGAGCACGTCGCCCGCCGCCTGCGGTGGTCGAACCCCTTCGTAGGACATGACGGCGTCGGGGCGGTCGACGCGGATGACATCGGCCCCCATGTCGGCCAGCATCATGGCGCCGAAAGGAGCCGGTCCGAGGCCGGCCAGCTCGATGACCCGGTAGCCGGACAGCGGTCCCGGCATCAAAACACCGTGAGAGCGCTCAGGACGCGGCGGGGGCGGGGCCGTCGATTTCGGCGGGCTGGCGGCGGATCCGGTAGGCACACTGGCGCTGACCGGATGCCATGTGCGAGACCCGGTCGATCTGGGCATCGGGCATCACGTCGCGGAGGAACCCGAGTTCGCTGGAGCAGGCCTGGCCGTAGCGAAAGGCGACCTCGAGAATGGCGCAGTTGTGCTCCACGATCCGCCAGTCGCCACTCTCATCGTGGTCGGCGTCGGCCAGGTAGCCATCGTCGTCGAGGATGCGGGCCAGCTCGACCACCCGTTCGTCGAAGCTCTTGTCGGCCAGCCGCAGGCGGGCGTCGGCGACCCGGCGCTGGCGCCGCCGCTCGAACAGCCGGTCGACCGTGCCCGGGCCCTCGGCGCCGGCATAGTCGAGCAGTTCACAGGTCAGGTCACGGTAGGTCTTCGGGAACAGCGCCTCGGCCTGGGCGGTCACCGAGTACAGGTGCTTGGGCCGCCCGGCGCCGCCCCGCTGTTCCCGGATCGCCACCAGCCCCTCGCCGAGCAGCGCCGTCAGGTGCTGGCGAACGGCACTCGGGGTGATGCCCAGGATCGACGCCAGCTGTTCTGCGGGGACCTCACCCTGCTTCTTGATGTTGAGGAGGATGGCCCGGCGGGTCGTCGACTGAGTGGCGGTGGTGCTGACCACGAAGCCCATCCTAGCCCAGCGCCTCGATTAGCAAGTTTCGCCTTGTAAAAGCCGGTTAGAGCCGGTCGAGAAGCTGGGTCTTCTTGGCGTCGAATTCGGCGCGGGTGATGACGCCCCGCCGGCACAGCTGGTCGAGCTTGTCGATCTGCTCGGGGATCGAGAGGTCGTGGCCACCGCCACCGTCATCGTCCCGGCGCCGCTTGCCGGCGTCGATCTGACGGTAGATCTCGTTCTGGATCCGCCCCGGTTTGGGGAGGTCGGCGAATACCTCCTGGCCCCGCTGGCCCGCCGATTCGATAATCACGTCGCCAGCTCCGATGAGCCGTTCGAAGATCCGCTGGTGATAGCTGATGTCGTTGATGTGGTCGAGGGGAATTTCCCGGCCGTTCTTGCCCAGGATCCCGGAGCGGTGGACCAGCCGGTGGTTGGTCAGGACCAGGCTGGTGGTCGCCCAGCGGGCGTAGCGAACCAGCAGCCACACCACCGCCAGCACCAGCACGGCGGCCAACAGGTAGGTCAGCCAGGTCAGGGTGGTCGAACCGGAGATCACGGTGGCGACCACCGCCGCCACGACCAGCGTCACCGCCGGGGTCAGGTACCACCAGTGCGGGTGAAGGTCGAGGACGACTTCCTCGCCGTCGTTGAGCAGCTTGGTGGGGAAGGCCACGGCCTCAGCCCAGCTTGCGGGCGATGGAGCCCGCGGAGCGAAGCACCGAGCCATCGGCGCCGGTGGCGTCGGGCCGGTAGGTCGGCCGTCTCACCGCCTCGGCGAGCAGGTCAGCCAGCAGCGTCGGGAAGGAGACCGGCGCAGGGTCGACCCACAGGTATTTGGCCAGTGAGCCGGGAATCGTGTTCACCTCGTTCACGTACCAATTACTTCCGTCCACCAGGAAGTCGATTCGGGCCACACCGCGAACCACCGCCAGTGAGGCGATCGACGTGGCGGCGTCGCGGACCTCCTTTTCCATCGACTCCGGCAGTTCGGCGGGGAGCTGCCGGGGGGCGCTGACCATCCCCTCGCCACCCAGGTATTTGTCGGCGTAGCCCAGGATCTCGCTGGAGCCGGGCGACCGCAGCGGCCGTTCGATCGCCGAGAGTTGGAGGTCCGGCCAGGTGCGCACGCCGACGTTGAGGTCATAGGACGCCGGCCGGTACGGCTCAGCGACCGCCCCGCGCCGCAGATGAACGCTGCTCCCCGCCAAGGCGGCGGCGGTGGCCCAGTCCTCGACCACCTCTATGCCGATGGAGGATCCCCCGAAGCGGGGCTTCACGATGAACGGCCCGGCGAAGGGGGCGGCCCGACCGGGCTCCACCAGGACCCGCGGCAGGGCGGGAAGGCCGGCCGCCGCCACCGCCCCGGCGAAGGCCAGTTTGTCCATGCCCAGGGCAGCGCCGGCGACACTCGGGCCGGTGTAGGCCACTCCGGCCAGGTCCAACATGGCCTGAAGGGTCCCGTCCTCGCCCGGGCCACCGTGACAGCAGTTCACGACGGCCGAGATGTCGAGGGGACGCTCCTTGCCGAGCAGGCCGCCCTTGCCAGCGATGAAACCCCCGCCGGCGCCGGCCACCAGCCGCAGTTCCTTGGCGCCCTTCGGAGGCTTCGCCTCGAACGCCGCACCCTCGAGATCCGGGTCGACGGAGAAAAAGTCGCCGCTCTTGCTCCAGTAGATGGCGGTCACCGGCGCCCCGCCGCCGGCCAAGGTGTGCGCCGCCTGGAGGCCGGTCAGGATGCTCACGTCGTGTTCGGGTGATTGGCCGCCGAAGACGACCGCGGGCGAACTCACGGCCGTCATCCTTTCACGGGTAGTGGTCGGGGAGGTCGTTTTCGTAGAGCACGACATCGGCGGGGCCCAGGTTCTCGGCCACCCAGGCGACGGCCTCGGGGCGGGTGGCGAAACGACGGAGGCGGGCCCGCTCCCCCTCCGCCACCCGGCGCCACCCTTCGGCCAGCGCCCGGGCGTTGGAGTGTCCCACGATCAGGAGGTCGGTCGCCCGGCGCGCCGCCTCCTCGGCGAAGCGAGCGTTCTCGTCGTGCTGGCGGGCGCCCAGCTCCACCATTCCCGGGGTGACGACCACCCGGCGGCCGTCGGGGCCCTTTTCCTCCGCGAGGCGGCAGAGCAGGTTGAGTGCGGCGTGGGCGCCGGCGGGGTTGGCGTTGTACGTGTCGTCGATGATGGTGGCGCCCGTCGTGCCCCGGGTGACCTCGCGGCGGTGGGCGGCGACCGGCAGGGTGGGAAGGCGGCGAGCCACGGCCTCGGCGGGGACTCCGAGCTCCAGGGCCACGGCGACGGCGCAGGCGACGTTGGTCGGGGGCGCGTCCAGCCCGGCCAGCACGGCCAGCTCCGTCCCGTGGACGAGGACGTGGCTCTTGACCCCGTCGACGACGACGCAGACATCGGCCTGACGGTCCGTGGCCGAGCAACGCCACACCTTCTTGCCGTCGCCGGCCGCCTGGTCGGCGAGGGGCGCCAGCCATTCGCTGTCGACGTTTAGCACGGCCACCGGTGCGGCGACGAGGATCTCGGACTTGGCGGCGGTGATGACGGCCTCACTCTTCATGCGCTCGAGGTGCACGGGCCCGATGGCGGTGATGACGCTGATGTCGGGCGGTACCCACGCACACATTTCGGCGATCTCGCCCGGCCCGTAGGTTCCCATCTCGGCGACGAACACCTCGGTGCCCGGGAGAAGGTGATCGTTCACCGCCCGGGACAGCCCGGACTGGTTGTTGTAGCTCCTGGGCGTGGCCACCACCGGGAAGGTGCCGCTCAACAGGTGGGCGACGTAGCCCTTGGTGCTGGTCTTGCCGTAGGAGCCGGTGATGGCCACCACCTTGGGATGGATGGATTTCAGCTTGGCCGCCGCCCGCTGGACAAACCTGGCACCGAGCCGGCGCTCGAGGGGACGGGTCGCGGCCAGCCCGGCGTCGACCAGTACCGGCATGGCCACGGCGACCAGCGTGGCGGCGGCCGCGGCCAGGCGCCAGCTCGGCGCGATGGCCGCCAGCCCGAGCAGGACGACCGCGGCGAGCGCCCCGGTCACGGAGGCCAGCACCTTGAGCCGACGGGTCCACACCAGGGCGGAGGTCCGGCCCCGGAGGCCGAGTCCGAACGGCCCCACCGCCACCGCGGCGGCGGTCACCAAGCCCGCCGGGGCGACGTTGGCGGCCGCCCCGGCCAACCCCACGAAGGCGGCGGCGCCGAGCACCCGGTTGGGTCCGGTCGACCACCAGCGGCGGGCGAAGCGGGTGACCTCGCCGGGGAGGTAGTGCTCCCGCTGGGCCACCCGGAGCCAGCGAATGGCAGACAGGGCGGCCGCCGTGACGGCGGTGGTGAACAGAATGACCTGCGCGACGGTGCTCCTCATGGCCGGCGGCGCTCGATGGCCGCGATCAGGGCGTCGGGGCGATCGTGGGGGACGAAGTGGCCGACTCCGTCGAGGATCTGCAAGGCGGTCGTCTCCGGGAACCGGGCGGCGGCGGCGGCCGCCACGGCGAGGGGAGCCTGGTCGTCGTCTCGGCCCCAGATCAGGTCTACCGGGCCGCGGTAGGCGGCGAGCGCCGCGCCGTAGTCCTCGTTCACCGCCTTGACCAGGACGTCACGCATGACCCCGCTGGCCCGCCGGTAGTCGGCGGAGCCGTGCTGACGCCGAAGCTGCTCGATCCGGGCTTCGCTGACGATCCCGGCCCGTCGCAGGGCCTTGGCGGCTCTGAGGGCGAAGGGTTGGCGCTTCCTGGGAGTGTTGTCCGGTGGTGCGGTGAGGGCGGGAACGCCCGTCAAGATCTGGGCGGCGACGCGATCGGGATGGGCGGCCGCCAGGTGGGTGGCCACCCGCCCCCCAAAGGAATGACCGACCACCACGACCCGGGCGGCCATCTCGGCCAGCACGGCGGCCACGTGGTCGGCGTATTGCCGGGTCGTCCAGGCCTCAGGCGGCGCCGGGGCGGCGCCGAAGCCGGGCAGGTCGAGGGCGATGGCGTCGAAGCCGGCGAGCACATCGTCGAAGTCGCGGTGGGTGCGTTCCCAGCCGGGCAGAGCCAGCACCCAGGGGACTCCCGTCCCGTAGCCAGCACCGAACAGTCTGCCGCCGGCAAAGGTCTTCAGCACGGCGAAAAAGCCGGAAACATCAGCATGGTCGAGGGGGACACGGTAGTCGCCGCCCGCCGCCGGCAGGAGCGGTTCGCCTCCGCGTCGCCGTCGGCCATCTGACCAGCACAATCTCTTGACGGCGGCTTTCACAGGGAGCACACTGCGCAACAGCCCGAACACGAAAACCGACCTGACAGCGGTGGGGATGGCATCGGAACCCCCCAGCGCTGCCGATCGGGACTCGCGCCGGGTCAGGGAAGTTGTCGGACGGCGAGCGGAGCCGGGTGGTTTCCGCTTGTGCGCTCCCGGGTCGCCGCGAGGAACTCCGGAGTCGCCGCCCGGCGCCAAACCCGGCGGCAGGTCCCAAGAAGCCCGGAGGGCGCAAGCCCGATGGCTACTTGGGGCCCGCCGAAGGGATCGGAGGGAGAGGAGCTTCGCCGGCGGGGGGGCCGGCGGGGCGCTCGCCACGCCGATGCCGGCCTGGCTGGGGAGGCCGGCGCGCCCCTCGGGACGGTGTGGTCCCCGCCGACGGCCGCAGCGTCGCCCGCCGCGCCGCCCGCAGCGCCGTCCGCCCGCCGCAGAGCCGCCCGCCGCGGAGCATCCACCAGCCCGTCACACCCCCTCCGTATCGTCAACCAGCGTGGATCCCGCGCCGCTGTTGGCCGAGTTGACCCCCGCCCAACGCCAGGCGGTGGAGAGCGACGCCGCGCCGCTGTGCATTCTCGCCGGTGCGGGATCGGGCAAGACCCGTGTCCTGACCCGGCGGATCGCCTACCGGATCGCCACCGAGCGGGCCGACGCCGGCCACGTCCTCGCCCTCACGTTCACCCGCCGGGCCGCCGGCGAGCTGGGCGCCCGCCTGCGGGCCCTCGGGATCCGGGACCGGCTGAGCGCCGGGACCTTCCATGCCCTCGCCTACGCCCAGCTCCGCCAGTACTGGGCCGACCGGGGGGAGGCGCCACCCCAGTTGCTCGACCGCAAGGCGCGTTTACTGGCCCCGCTAGTCGTCGGCCGCCGCGACGTCGAGGGCGCGGCACTTCGCGACCTGGCGGCGGAGATCGAGTGGGCGACCGCCCGGCTCATCGCCCCGGAGGGCTATCCGGCGGCGGCCAGTGCCGCCGGGCGCCAGCCGCCGGCTCCGGCCGACGCGGTCGCCGCCTTGTTCGCTCGCTACCAGGCCGAGAAGAAGCGTCGCCGGCTGGCCGACTTCGACGACCTCCTCGAGCGTTGCGCCGCTGTGCTCGAGGGCGATCCGGGGTTCGCCGCCGTGCAGCGTTGGCGGTGGCGGCATCTCTTCGTCGACGAGTTCCAGGACCTGAATCCGCTGCAGTACCGGCTGCTCTCGGCCTGGTTGGGTGATCGGCAGGACATCTGCGTGGTCGGCGATCCCAACCAGGCGGTGTACGGCTGGAACGGTGCCGACCCGTCACTGCTGACGAGCCTCCCGGCGCGCTGGCCGGGGACAGAGGTCATCTACCTGGACGACAACCATCGCTGCAGCCCGCAGGTCGTGGCGGCGGCGGCACGAGTCCTGGGATCGGCCGATCACCACCCGCGATCCTCACGCCCCGACGGGCCGCCGACGGTCGTGCGCGCCTTCCCTACCGACGCCGGCGAAGCGGCGGGAGTGGTCAGCGAGCTCCGCCAGGCTCACGCCGCCGGCCGGCCGTGGTCGCACCTGGCAATTCTTATGCGGACCAACGCCCAGATCGGGGCATTCGAAGCGGCCTGCCGAGCGGCGCAAGTCCCCTACCGCCTGGCGGGCGCCCGACCGTTCCTCGACGACCCCATCATCCAGTCCCTGGTCACCGACATCGGCCGGCGCCGCGACATCCCCTTGGCGGCCGTGGTCGCCGACCTGGCCGAGCTGGGCGAGCGATCACCCGTGTCTGACAGCCACATCCCCGACCGACCGGCGGCGGCCCGGGTACTGGCGGGATTGGCGGCCGACTATCAGCGCCTGGAGCTCCGCCCGACGGTGGAGGGATTCGTCAGTTGGCTCGGGCCGGCCACCAGCCGCGACCGCCTCGACGAGGGAGTGTCCGGGGTGACGATTTCCTCCTTCCACCGGGCGAAGGGGTTGGAGTGGCCGGCGGTCTGGGTTACCGGTCTGGAGGACGGCCTGGTTCCGATCTCCCACGCCCGCACGGCGGAGAGCGAGACGGAGGAGCGCCGACTGCTCTACGTCGCGCTCACCCGGGCCGGTGACGAACTGCACTGCTCATGGGCCGAGGCCCGTCACTTCGGGGATCATCTCGTGGCCCGCCGGCCCTCGCCCTGGTTGTCCGCCCTCACCGGGGCGGCCGGCAAGGCGGAGAACCGGGAGACGCCGCCAGGACTGAGGCGCCAGCGCCTGGCCACGCCCCGGGAGCAACTGGCCCGGTGCCGCCGCCCGGGGCCGGGCCTGCGCGCCGCCCAGGAAGCCAACGCCGACCCGGCGGTGGTCGAGGCGCTGCGGGCCTGGCGGGCCTCGGCGGCCCGAGCCGCCGGCGTCCCGGCCCACGTCCTGCTTCACGATGCGACCCTGGCCGCGGTGGCCGCCGGCCGCCCGGCCACCCCGGACGACTTGTTGGGCGTACCGGGGCTTGGCCCCGTCAAGGTCGCCCGCTACGGCGCCGTGCTCCTTGACCTGGTCGCCGGAGGGCAGCGCTCGTCGGAGCGGAACGGCGCGGCCTAATACGATGCCATGATGCGCTTCGAGTTGGTGCAGCACGTTCATGCGCCGATCGAGGCCATCGAAGAGGCGCTGGTGGACCCCCGGTTTCTGGACGCCCTGGCGGGACTGCCCAAGCTCGGCCGCCCCAAACTGCTCGACCAGCGCCAGACCGGGGACCGGATCTTCCAGCGGGTTCGCTACGACTTCGAGGGCGACCTCAACGCCACCGTTCGGGCCTTCATCGACCCGTCGAAGCTCTCCTGGGTCGAGGAGTCCACCCAGGACCGAGCCAGCCACCTGACCGACATCGCCATCGTCCCCGACAACTACACCTCGATCTTCGCCTTCTCGGGGCAGACCCGGCTCGAGCCGGGAAGTGCCCCCGGAACGACCGTGCGCACCACCACCGGCGAGGTCACGGTGCGGGTCCCGCTGGTCGGCGGCAAAGCGGAGGCGGCGATCATTTCGGGGCTGTGCGAGCACAGCGAACGCGAGGAAGCGGTGCTCAACGACTGGCTGAGCCACGAAGATCACCGGCGCAGCGCCGGCTGAAGGCGATGGCCCCCAGCGCCGGCGAAGGGCGAGAGCCCGCAGCGCCGGCTGAAGGCGAAAGCCCCCAGCGCCGGCTGAAGGCGAAAGGGAACGATTCGCCGCGGCGCCGTTGCTTCGAGCTGTTTCCGGGCGTAGTCTTTCGGCATGTCCGTATGGTTCTCCATTGAGGTCTTCGACGGCGCATCGTCGGCCGCCCTCTGGTCCGAGGCGTACGGCGATGCGCTGGTCGAGTCCGCATTCATGACCGGCGCACGCGAATGGAACTGGCACCGTCACTCCTGGGGCGTGGTGCTCGAGTTGGCCTTCGACGATGAGGAAGCGTGGGACCGATTCCGCGAACTGCCTTCCGTCCAGGCCGTGCTGGATGCCGTTCCCGATCCGCTGACCGGCCTGCTCGTCTACCGGGGTCGCGGCGGCAGCGCCGCCACCTGGGCGCCCCGACCGCGCCGACCGCTCGTCGGCAGCGGCTCCGCCGCCCTCCCCCTACCGTGGGGTCTCTGGGACACCGAGGCGGTCGACGTCTTCTCGACGCCGATCGAGCGGCGACTGGCGCCGGCGCTGACCGCCTGCATCCGCTAGCCCGCACCACCCCCGCCAGACGTCGCCCGGGTTTCCGGAACCTCGGGACCGGAAGCCGAAGGAACTTTGCTCTATCGAGATTCTGTGTGGACTTTTGGCGTGCCGGTGCGCCCGGAGGCTGCACAGTTCGCCCAGTGCGCCAGGAAGCTGCACAGTTTGCCCGGCGTGAGGGGGTCGACCGGGTCAGCCCGGGACAGGGTGGACCGGGTCAGCCGGGGATAGGAGCGACGTCGATCATCAGCGGGGCGTGGTCCGAGGGCAGCTTGCCTTTGCGCGCCTGACGGTCGACGATCGCCCAGGTGATGGCGTCGGCCAGCGGCTTTGACACCAGGATCAGGTCGATGCGCATGCCGCGATGCTCGTGGAAATCCCCGGCCCGGTAGTCCCAGTAGGTGAACAGCTGGTCGTCCTGGTAGCAGCGACGAAAGGCATCCTCCAAGCCCCACGCCTCCAGATTGGCCAGCGCTTCCCGCTCTTCGGGGGTGACATGGGTACTGCCGACAAAGGCCGCCGGGTTCCACACGTCACGATCCTCCGGCGCCACGTTGAAATCGCCGCCCACCGCCACCGGTCGGCTGGGATCGGCGACCAGGTCCAGGTGTTGGCGGAGACGTTCAAACCACGACAACTTGTACTGGAAATGTGGGTCTCCGACCGCCCGCCCATTGGGCACGTAGACGCTGGAGACGACCACCCCGCCGCACGTCGCCGTGAGCAGCCTGGTGTCCTCGTCGGCTTCGACGCCCTCGCTGAATCCCTCAACGACATCGGTCAGTCCGACCCGCGACAGGATGGCGACCCCGTTCCACTGACCATGGCCATGGTGGGCGGACTCGTAGCCGAGCGCCGAGAAGGCCATGTGCGGAAACGTGGCGTCCGAAAGCTTGGTCTCCTGCAGGCAGCAGATGTCGGGCTGGGCGTACCCGAGCCACTCCTCCACCCGGCCCATCCGCACCTTGAGCGAGTTGACGTTCCACGTTGCGATTCGCATGGTCCTGCCATCTTGCCTGAGCGCTGAGACATGTCGTGAGGACGCCCAGGTCTGCACCCCGAGCGACGGGGTCACCGCACGCAGGGGGTCAGAAGGGGGCCAGGCGGGGAGCGGCGCCAGCCCGGCAGCGTCGCCAGGCCGGCGGCGGCGCCAGGCCGGCAGCGGCGCCAGGCCGGCAGCGGCGCCAGGCGGGAGCAGACCGAGGTGGGCGCCGATCCGGTCGGCTACGCCGACCTTGTGGCGACAAGCTTGGCCGCTTGGCGCACCTTCACGCCTCGAGGTCGGCTGCCGTCGCCCGCAACCGGTCAGACCGCTGGTGACCTCCCGACCTTGTGGCGACAAGGTTGGTCCCTTGGCGCACCTTCACGCCTCGAGGTCGGTTTCACCCGCCCGCAGCCGGTCAGCCCGCGGGTGATCCGCCGGGACCGTCGGGGCGGCCGGCCCCCTTCTTCGCCGTCGAGCGGCGGCGCGGCGCCGGCGTGTTGGCATTGGGAGTACTAACTGGTTCCGACGACGGCGCTGGCTGTAGGGCCGCTGATGGGCTGCGCCGCCGTTTTGGCGGCACCGCCTCGCCGTCGGGCGCAGGCTCCGGTTGGGGGGTGATGGGCCGCGACCGGCGCCCGCTGGGTGGTGCCGGCGGCGCCGGGCTGGCCGGCGCAGGCGGAAGCGGCGCAGGCGGAAGCGGCGCAGGCGCAGGCGGCGCAGGTTCCTCCCGGCCCGGCGTTGCCTTGCGGCCCCGGCGGCGAGATGGCGCGGCCGCCGCGGCGCCGGCCGGCGGCTCGTCACCCGCCGGTTCGGGGGTAGGAGCGGCCACGTCGGCGGCGCCCTTGACAGCCCCCCGGCGGCGGCGAGGCGCCGGCCCAGCGACAACCGGAGGTGCGGGATCCGGCGAAGCGGATGCCCCGTCGGACATGGGTGCCGCCTCCACCGTGGGCGGGGCGGGCGTCGGGATGGGCGCCTGGCGCGGCGCCCGCTTGCGAGCCCGTGCCGCCGCGGGGGCGGAGGCGGGCTCGACGGCCTCGACCCGGGCCGCCGCCTTCTGGGCCGCCCCCTTTTTGGCCGGCGACTTTTGGGGCGGCCCCTTCTGGCCGATGGCCTGGGAGGCCGCCGCCCTCTGGCGCCCGGCCCGCTTGGCTTTCGTCGGGGCGGCCACCTCGGGAGCAGGATCCACCGCCTTCTTGGCCGCCCGCCGCCGAGGGGCGGGCGCGGGGGGCTGTTCTTCCGGGGCCTCGGGCGCATCGCCGGCCGTAGAAGCCGCAGAAGCCGCAGAAGCCGCAGAAGCCGCGGTGGCCGCGGTCGCCGCCGCAGGCGCCGCCGATTCGACCACCGGCGCCGCCTTCTTCCGAGTCCGCTTCGCCGGTGCCTGGGTGGGTGCGGCCGGGTGGGCCGAGGACGCCAACGCAGGTGCCGCCGGCTCGGCCTGGCCTTCGATCTCCGCAGCCACCGTTTCGTCGGTGGGGGCGCCGGCGATCTTGGCGAAGCCGGGAACGGCGAGTTCCACGCCCCGGCGTTGGGGGTCGAGGGCCTGGACGATGAACGTGGCCGGCTGGCCCTTGGTAAGTACTCCGCGGGCGCTTTTGGGCGGCGGGTCCCCCATCGCCGACAGCGGCACGTAGCAGCGGGCGCCCTCACACTCCACGAACGCACCGTGGGAGGCGAACGAATCGACGGTGGCGGTCACCTCGCCGCCGAGGGGATGGGCGGCGATGAACCGGATGAAGGTCAGCGGATCGTTGACCGGCTCGGCGGGCGGCGCGCTCCCCTTCCGCGGCCGGCGGGTTTTCTCCTTCGGCGCCACCGCTTCCTCCAGGGCGACGGCGATGGCGCGCTCGACGTTCTTGCGCCCCTTCCCCTTGGTGGTCTTGGCCCGCTCCGCGGCCAGGTCGAGCCCCGGCATTCCCGACTCCGGCTCGGCCTTGCTCTTGCGCTTGGCCTCCTTGACCGCTTCTCGCGACCGGGGACCCCGGACCGGCGTGCGAGGGGTGAAGATCCAGCCCACGCCGGGCACGGGCTTGCCGCCGATGAGCCGGCCCCGCTCGAACAGCCAGTCGTAATCACCGTGGAACTCCTGGAACGAGTCGTTGGACAGCACGGTGGCGCCGGTCTTATCGGCGATGCGCAGCAGGAAGGCGTCGCCGCGCCCAATGGCCCCCGCCGGCGGGGAAACCAGCTCGCCCGCCGCTTCCGCCTCCTCGAACATCTTGACCTCGGACGGGTCGATGCGGTGGCCGAAGGACGCGTCGACCACGACGATCACCATGTCGTCGGGATTTTCGATGAGGAACTCGCGGACGGCCTGGTCGAGCTGGGCCAGGCTCGGCATGGAGCGGCCTTCGGTGGCGAGATTGGAACCGTCGACGACGACGTGGCGGGCTGGCATTACGAGTAAGAGTCAAGCATTGCGGCTGGCCGAAGTGAGGGAACCTGCGTTTTCGGCCCGGGCGCGGCGGCCGGCGCAGGCCACGCCACCACGACCCCGGCGCCGCCCACGCCACCGCCGCTCCGACCGCCGGCCACCACCCACGCCACCACGCCGCCGGCGCGACGGCTACCTAGCCCCGGCCGAACGCCCGGGCGGTCAGGTCTTCGGCTTCCAAGGCGGAAAGGGCGGCGCTGCCCGTCGCCGGCGACCCCGATGGCAGGCGGGCCACACTGGAAATCCGCGAGCTGCTGCCCAGTGTCCGCTGCAGCTTGCCCCGGGCGAACCACCAGGCTCCCATGTTCTCTGGTTCCTCCTGGGCCCAGACGACCTCCGCGGTGTCGGGATACCGGCCGATGGCGGCCCGTAGCTGCTCCTCGGGCCACGGGTAGACCTGCTCCACCCGGATGATCGCCACGTCGCTCGGGCCCCCGGTGCGCACCCGGTGGCTCATGAGGTCGAGCGCCATCTTCCCCGACGCCAGCACGACGCGCCGCACCGACGACGGGTCGGCGATCGTCTGATCGTCGATCACCTCGCGGAAGGAGCCGGTGGCGAACTCCTCGGCCCGGCTGTACGCCTCCCGGGCCCGCAGGTACTTCTTCGGCGTCAGCAACACGAGGGGCCGCTTCGCGGCGCGCACGGTCTGGCGGCGCAGGAGGTGGAAAAGCTGGGCGGAGGTCGTGGGGTTGGCCACCTGGATGTTGTCCTCGGCACAGAGCTGCAGGAAACGCTCGACGCGCGCCGAGCTGTGCTCGGCCCCCTGACCCTCGTAGCCGTGGGGCAGCAGGAGGGTCAGGCCGCAGGTCTGCCCCCACTTGGCCTTGGACGCCACGAGGAACTGGTCGATGATGATCTGGCCGCCGTTGACGAAGTCCCCGAACTGCGCCTCCCACGCCACCAGGGCGTCCTGCTGCACGACGGAGTAGCCGTACTCGAAGCCCAACGCCGCGTACTCGGAGAGGAGCGAGTCGTACACGAAGAATCGACCGGGTGCCGGCGCCGGGGCGGCGCCGGCGGCCGGGATGGACTCCAGGTGCTGCAGTGGAATCCACTCGGCGCCGGTGTTGACGTCGATAAGGGCGGCGTTGCGGTGCCCGAACGTGCCCCGGCGGGTGTCCTGGCCGGCCAGGCGTACGTCGTGGCCCTCCACCAGCAGCGACCCGTAGGCCAGCGCCTCGCCCAGCGCCCAGTCGGCCTCGCCGCCCGCCCACAGCTTGGCGCGGTTGTCGAACACCCGCACCAGCTTGGGGTGGACCGTGAAGCCCTCGGGCGGGTTGTGCAGCGCCGACGCGAGGCGGTCCAGGGTCTCGATGGGCACCCCGGTGTCGAACGGTGGCAGGACCGGCGCCGGCGCCAACCGCGCCGGCAACCGCATGGGCTTGGGCGGCGCCGATGCCCGGGTTTCGTCAAGCGCCGCTTGCAGCCGCAAACTGAAATCCTTCAGCGCCGCCTCCGCTTCGTCCATCGTGATGTCGCCCCGCCGCACCAGGGTCTCGGTGTAGATCTTCCGGACGCTGCGGTGGACCTTGATCAGGTCGTACATACGCGGCTGGGTCAGGGAGGGATCGTCCTGCTCGTTGTGCCCGAAGCGCCGGTAGCAGACCAGGTCGATGACGACGTCCTTGTGGAACGCCTGGCGGAACTCGAAGGCCAGCCGGGCCACCCGTACGCAGGCTTCGGGGTCGTCGCCGTTGACGTGAAATATGGGGGCCTGGACCATCTTGGCCACGTCGGTGGCGTACACCGACGACCGGGCCGACTCCGGATTGGTGGTGAAGCCGAGCTGGTTGTTGATCACCAGGTGGACGGTGCCCCCGGTGGCGTATCCCTCGAGGGCGGACATGTTGAGGGTCTCGGCGACCACTCCCTGGCCGGCGAAGGCGGCATCGCCGTGCACCAGCACCGGCAGGACGGAGCCGGTCCCGCTCAGGTCCTGGTAGGCGCGAGCCATCCCTTCGACGACCGGGTCGACGGCCTCGAGGTGGGAGGGGTTGGAGGACAGGTGCACGTCGATCGGCTGGCCCGACAGCCCGGTGAAGGTGCCGTGATACCCCTTGTGGTACTTGACGTCACCGGAGCCCTGCGTGGTGTCGGGGTCGAGGTTGCCTTCGAACTCCTCGAACAGCTCGCGGTAGCTCTTGCCCACGATGTTGATCAGCACGTTGAGGCGTCCCCGGTGGGCCATGCCGAGCACCGCCCCGCCAATCCCTTCCACCGCCGCCCGGTCGAGCACGGCGTCGAGCAACGGGATGGCGGATTCCGCCCCTTCCAAGCCAAAGCGCTTCTGACCGATGTACTTGGTGTCGAGGAACCGCTCCAGCGCCTCGGCGGCGTTGAGCCGCAGCAGGATGTGGCGGTGCTCCTCAGGCGTCATCTGCAGCGAGACGCCCTCGACGTGCTCCTGGATCCACCTCTTCTGGTCCGGCTCTTGGATGTGCATGTACTCGACGCCGACGGTGCGGCAGTAGGCGTCTCGCAGCACGCTGAGGATGTCGCTCAGCCTCATGCTCTGCTGGCCGGCCAGGCCGTCGGTCAGGAACTCGCGCTCGAGGTCCCAGAGCGTCAGCCCGTAGGTCGTGGGGTTCAGCTCCGAGTGGAGGTGCGGCTCCCGCCAGTCCAGCGGGTCGAGATGGGCGATGAGGTGGCCGCGGACCCGGTACATGTTGATCAGCGTCTGCACGTGGATCTGCTTCTGCGTCTGGGAGCCGTTCCCGGCGTCCAGGCCTGAGGGGTCGTTGATGTCCCGCAGCCACCGCACCGGTTCGTACGGGATTCCCATGGCGCGGAAAATGTCGTCGTAGAAGCCGTCCTCCCCGATCAGGTACCGGTGCATCTGGGCCAGGAACAGCCCCGACTCGGCGCCCTGAATGATGCGGTGGTCGTACGTCGAGGTGATCGTCATCACCTTCGACAGGCCGAGGGCGGCCACGGTCCGAGGGTCGGCGGCCTGCCATTCGGCCGGGTAGTCGAGGCTGCCGACCGCCACGATGAGGCCCTGGCCGGGCATCAGTCGGGGCACGCTGGCAACGGTGCCAATCGTGCCGGGGTTGGTGAGGGTGACGGAGGCGCCGGCGAAGTCGTCGGGCCCGATCTTGCCGGTCTTGATCTTGCGGATCAACTCCTCGTAGGCGGCCCAATAGCGCCGGAAGTCGAGGGTGTCGGCCTCCTTGATCACCGGCACGAGGAGGGTCCGGCTGCCGTCGGATTTCTTCTGGTCGACGGCCAGGCCCAGCCCGACGTGGGGATGACGGATGACCGACGGGGCCCCGCCGGCGGACGCGGGGACAAAGGACGAGTTCATCACCGGCAGGGCCTGGAGCGCCTTGACGACGGCGTAGCCGATCACGTGGGTCACGCTGACCTTGCCCGCGCCCACCCTGGCCAGTTGGTTGTTGAGGATGCGCCGGTTGACCTCGAGGAGCCCGGCGGGGACGACCCGCACCGAGGTGGCCGTCGGGATCGCCAGGCTGGCCTCCATGCTGGCCGCGATCCGCGCGGCCGCGCCCCGCAACGGCACCGAGGATGCCGCCGAGCCGTTGGTAGTCCCCGCGGCGCCGTCCACCAGCGCCTCGGCGGCACGACGGGTCCCGGCATCCGCCGTGGCCGGCCGCGGCGCCGGCGGGGTCGGGCGAAGCACCGGGGCGGCGGCGACGGCAGTCGTCGAGTCCGGGGCTGGTGCGGAGCCCGCGACCGCCGGCTCGGGGCGGGTGGCCACCAACCCGCGGTGGTGGTAGTCGGCGAAGAACTCCTGCCAACTCTCGCTTACCGACGAGGGGTTGTCGCGGTACCGCTCATACATTTCATCGACGAGCCAGGCGTTGGGCCCAAGCCAGCGCCCATCGTCGGACTTTTCGGTCGGGGACGACATGACCTAGCCAGCGTACCGGCCTGTCTGAGGATCCCCGCGGCGACGGCGACCTCGCCGTCACTGTCGCCCAGTACCGTGCCAGTCATGACGGCTCAGTTCATTTTCACCATGCGGGACTTGCGCCGCTTCTACCCGCCCGACCGGGAGGTCCTGCGGGGCATCAACCTGTCGTTCTATCCCGGGGCCAAGATCGGCGTCATCGGATCGAACGGTTCGGGCAAATCGTCGCTGCTCAAGATCATGGCGGGGTTGGACGACGGGTTCACCGGCGAGGCCCGCCTCACCCCCGGTTTCACCGTCGGGTTCCTCCCCCAGGAGCCGACCCTCGACCCGTCGCTGGACGTGGCTGGCAACGTCGCCTCGGGCGTGGCCGCCACCAAATCCCTCCTCGACCGGTTCAACCAGGTCTGCAACGCCATGGGTGAACCCGACGCCGATTTTGACGCCTTGCTGGCCGAGCAGGCCGAGTTGCAGGACCAGATCGACGCCACGGGCGCCTGGGACTTCGAGCGAACGCTGGAGATCGCCATGGACGCCCTCCGGCTCCCGCCCGGAGACGCCGACGTGAGCACGCTGTCGGGCGGTGAGCGCCGCCGGGTCGCCCTGTGCCGGCTGCTGCTCACCAAACCCGACCTTCTTCTCCTCGACGAGCCGACCAACCACCTTGACGCCGAGTCGGTGGCGTGGCTGGAACGGACGCTGCAGGAATACCCGGGGACGGTCGTGGCGGTGACCCATGACCGCTACTTCCTTGACAACGTGGCCGGCTGGATCCTGGAACTGGACCGCGGGGCCGGCATCCCGTGGCAGGGCAACTACTCCTCGTGGCTGGAGCAGAAGCAGGCTCGCCTGGCCAACGAGCAGAAGGCGGACCAGCGCCGGCGGCGCACGCTCGAACGGGAGCTGGAGTGGATCCGCTTGTCGCCCCGGGCCCGCCAGGCCAAGGGCAAGGCCCGGATCACCGCCTACGACTCTCTGGTCGCCGAGGCCGAGGCGGCGGAACGAGCGCCCGAGAAGCTGGAACTCTCCATCCCCTCAGGACCGCGGCTGGGCGACGAGGTGGTGATCGCCGACGGCGTCGTCAAGGGTTTCGGCGACCGCTTGCTCATCGACGAGCTCTCCTTTTCCCTTCCTCCCGGCGGCATCGTCGGTGTGATCGGTCCCAATGGGGCGGGA